>AP019701.1:0-417500 GCA_006738865.1 Allostella sp. ATCC 35155 | reverse complement strand
CCTGCAGGAACGCCGCGAATGCCACGAAGAGGATGATGAACTGCGAGGATGCCGCCGTCGTCATCCCGAAGATCCCCTCCATGCTGTAGATGAAGGAGAAGAACAGGTCGACCTCGTACCCGCGGTAGTTGAGGATGCCCGGCAGCCAGGGGCCGACGAAGACATAGGCGATGAAGACGAGGCAGATGCAGGGCAGGGCCAAGCCGGCCGTGCGCCGCGCGATCTCGATCACCAGCACCGTCCCGATCGCGGCGACGATCGCGTCGGTCTGCGTCGGCAGGACGCCGGTGCGTCCGATCAGCTCGTCGACGTTGGTCCAGATGTAGGCGCAGCAGGCGAGCGACAGCGCCACCGCCAGCCAGTCGTACCAGGGCACCCGCCGGCCGATGCCGGCCGAGCGCAGGGGATAGAGGATGAATGCCAGCGCCGAGCCGACCGTGACATGGATGGTGCGGAACACCCATTCGTCCAACGGGACGACGTTGAGCACGGCGATGTGAAAGAGGCAGTAGGCGGCCGAGACGGCCACGAAGGCATGGCCGCGCCAGCCCGCGAAGGTGCGCGTGCGGGCACCGAACTCGAGCCGTTCGGCGCGTTCGGCATCCTCGGTCGAAAGCGTTTCCGGAATGCTGCTGGTCACGGGAGCGGCCCCCCTCGAGATGGAACGTCGTTCCCGCGATCTTCCGCCGCGGCGGCGACCGACGGACGGGTGGATGCCCGCCCGGGACTACGAAGTGCCCCTCCCGGCGGTCGGCCGGGAGGGGCTGCGATCGCTCAGGGCTGCGGCTGCGCCGCCGGATCGATCTGCACTCCGATTTCCTTGTAGTAGCGCGCCGCGCCCGCATGGAACGGCAGGAAGCGGTTGGTGGAGGCGTTCTTGGCGAGCGTGTCGACCGCCGCCGCGTGCGTCTGCACCATCCGCTGGTTGTTCTCGAGGATCGCCTTGGTGATCGCGTAGGCGAGGTCGTCCGGCAGCGTCTTGTGGGCGATGCCGAAATTCCACATCGACAGGGTCTTGTTGTCGACCGTCTGCTGCTTGTAGGTGCCCGCCTTGATGGTGAAGGGCGCGACGTACGGCGCCTTCCCCATGATCGTCTTGATCTCGTCGTCGCTGTACCCGAAGAAATTGACCTTCTGGGTGGTGTCGAGTTCGCTGAAGGCCGGGATCGGCAGGCCGGCGCCGAAGGCGAAGGCGTCCAGACGCCCGTCGGCCAGCTGCGAGGCCATGTCGTTGCCCTGGCCGAAGCGGGCCGTGACGTTGATGCCGAGATCCTTGAACCAGCGCGTCATGTAGACGCCGGGCGTGCCCGCCGCCGGGCCGAAACCGACGGTCTTGCCATCGAGATCCTTCATCGACTTGATGTCGGAGCCCGACTTCTGGATCGCCACGACATGGAACGGCGTCTCGTACATCGGGAAGAGCGCCCGGATGTCCGTGTGCTTGACGCCCTTGTTGATGACCAGCGTGCCCTGCCACGCTTCGTAGGCGGGGCCCATCGTCGTCATGCCGAGCTCGGCCCGGCGCTGCTGGATCAGGACGACGTTCTGGTTGGGGCCTTGCGTCTGCATCGTCGAGGTCGGAACCTTGACGACGTCGCTGACGACCGCCGCCACGCCCTGGCCGTACACCGCGAAGGTGCCGCCGGGCGAGGCGGTCGTGAGCGTCAGCGACTTGGGCCAGTTCGGCTGCTGGGCCGACGCCGCGCCGTGGGCGGCGACGGCCACCA
This sequence comes from Allostella sp. ATCC 35155, assembly GCA_006738865.1. Classification (GTDB taxonomy): domain Bacteria; phylum Pseudomonadota; class Alphaproteobacteria; order ATCC43930; family Allostellaceae; genus Allostella. Next base: position 415,773 of record AP019701.1, on the reverse strand, counting down.
GGGCCGACAAGACAAACTTCTTCATGTGCGCATCCCCGTCTCTTCGATCGATCTCGCCGGCCGCTCGTCGTCGGCTCTTTGCTTGTGCTCAACCTGCGGTCGAGCGGCGCGGCGTTCGTCCACAGACTTAGCCGCGACCTCTCGCCGCGGCAAGCGAAGCGCCGCCAATTTCGCCGCAATCGGCCGTCGCTTGACTCGTGCGCCCGGCTTCGGCGTGATCGCCCGAAGCCGAAACCCCGGTAGACGTCAGGAGCAGGAATGCCCAAGCGCTGGCAGGACATCGACCCCGCGACCCTCGCCCTGCTGCGCGAGGGAACGGTCATCCCGGCCCACCCGCTGGCGCTGGATGCGGACCGACGGCTCGATCGCCGCCACCAGCGCGCCCTCTCCCGCTACTATCTCGCCTCCGGTTCCGGCGGCATGGCGGTCGGCGTCCACTCGACACAGTTCGCGATCCGCGAGACCGGGCTCTACGAGCCGGTGCTGCGGCTGGCGGCCGAGACGGCGGCTGGCGCCGGCCGGCCGATCATCCTGGTCGGCGGCCTCGTCGGCCGCACCGAACAGGCGCTGCGCGAGGCGGCGATCGCGCGCGACCTCGGCTATCACGCCGGCCTGCTCGGCCTCGGCGCCTGGCGCGGCGCCGGCGAGGACGAGGTGCTGGAGCATTGCCGGCGCGTCGCCGCCGAGATCCCGGTGATGGGGTTCTACCTGCAGCCGGCCGCCGGTGGCCTGATCCTCTCGGCCGACTTCTGGCGCCGCTTTGCCGAGATCGAGAACGTCGTCGCGATCAAGATGGCGCCGTTCAACCGCTACCGCACGCTGGACGTGATCCGGGGCGTGGCCATGGCGCGGGCCGAGGACCGCATCACCCTCTACACGGGCAACGACGACCACATCGTGCTCGACCTGCTGGCGCCCTTCGTGGTCCGCCGCGGCGAGGAGCGCGTGACCCTGCGGATCCGCGGCGGCCTGCTCGGCCATTGGAGCGTCTGGACCCGCCGCGCAGTCGAGCAGCTGGCGCGCATCAAGGCCGCCGTCGCATCCGGGCCGATCCCGGCCGAGCTGCTCGCGCTCGATTCGATCGTGACCGACGCCAATGCCGCCTTCTTCGACGTCGCCAACGATTTCCGCGGCTGCATTCCCGGCTGCCACGAGGTGCTGCGCCGCCAGGGGCTGATGCGCGGCACCTGGTGCCTCGATCCCGACGAGACGCTGAGCCCCGGCCAGGCGGCCGAGATCGACCGCGTGCTCGCCGCCTATCCCGAACTCAACGACGACGATTTCGTCGCGGCAAACCGGGACGCCTGGCTCGCCGACTGAGCGCGCCCGCGCTCAGTCCTCTTCGAGCACGATCGGGGAGTGGCTGATCTGCCGGCGCAGCCCGGCGAACGCCTCCTCGATGCGCTGCGACATCTCCTCGTAGACCGCGCGATCCTGGGTCAGGCCGATGTCGGTCAGCATGCGCAGCGTATCCTGCGAAATGCTGGGATTGAGCCGCAGCAGCCCCCGCAGCGACCCGTCGCGATGGTCGAAGCCGGCGACCTGGAAGTTGAATGGCTGGCCGGACACCAGCAGGTGCGCCACCACCACCATGAACTCGCGCCCGCTGGGGCAGTCGCGGCTGGGATGGACGACGGTCGCCGTGCGGTCGGTGAGCGCAAGCCGCGCATTCTCCGACTGGTCGGGCCGGAACACGGTCAGCGGCACCCCACCGCGCTCGCAGGCGCGCTGCAGGTGGAGAATGTCCGCGGTCAGGATCCACCGCAGGTCGATGTTCGGATCGTCGAGCCACATGCCACTGACAAAGCACGATCTTTGCCGGATGGGAAGCGCTCCTTCGGGCCGGCCGCCACCATGATTCCGGGAATCGCGTTGCCTCGGACCGGGGGGTTTGCCAGATTGCCGCCCCTCGCCATCGAGGATCCCGCCATGAACGCCACGTCCCCATCGCCCGCCGCCGGCCCGTCCTACGCCGCTCCGGTGCGTCCGGCGGCCGGCTTCCTCCCGGCATCCAAGATCGGTCTGGTCGCCATGGTCGGGCGCGGCGATCCCGACGTCATCCCGCTGTGGTTCGGCGAGGGCGACCTGACGACGCCCGCCTTCATCAACGAGGCGGCGAACCGCGCGCTCGCGGCCGGCGAGACCTTCTACACCTGGCAGCGCGGGATCCCGCCGCTGCGCGAGGCGATCGCCGAGTACACGCGCCGCGTCTACGGCATCGCCTGCGGGCCGGAGCGCATCACCGTCACCGGATCGGGCATGCAGGCGATCCTGCTGACCTGTCAGGCGCTGATCGGGCGCGGCGACAATGCGGTCATCGTCGGCCCGATCTGGCCCAACATCGTCCATTGCGTCGAACTGCAGGAAGGCGAGCCGCGACAGATCGACCTCGCCTTCGACGGCGCGAACTGGAGCCTCGATCTCGACCGGCTGTTCGCCGCGGTGGACGAGCGCACGCGCCTGATCTTCGTCAATTCGCCGAACAACCCGACCGGCTGGACCATGCCGTCGGAGATGCAGAAGGCGCTGCTCGACTTCTGCCGGGAGCGGCGGATCTGGCTGGTCGCCGACGAGGTCTATGCACGGCTCGTCTACGACCGTCCCGTCGCGCCCTCCTTCCTGGAGCATGCCGGGCCGGACGATCCGCTGATCGTGGTGCAGAGCTTCTCCAAGCCCTGGGCGATGACCGGCTGGCGCCTCGGCTGGGTGACCTCGCCCGACAGCTTCGGCGACCTGCTGGCGAAGCTGACCCAGATCAACACTTCGGGGTCGCCCGCCTTCCTGCAGCATGGCGCGCTGGCGGCGATCCGCGAGGGCGAGCCGTTCCTGGCCGAGATGGTGGAGCGCTGCCGCGTCGGCCGCGAGGTCGTGCTGCAGGGCCTCGCCCGCTTCCCGCGGGTGCGGATCGCCCGGCCGGAGGCGGCGTTCTACGCCTTCTTCGGAGTCGACGGCATGGACGACAGCCTGGAGTTCGCCAAGCGGCTGGTTCGCGAGGCCAAGGTCGGGCTCGCCCCGGGTACCGCCTTCGGCGACGGCGGCGAGGGCTATCTGCGCCTGTGCTTCGCCAGCGCGCCCGAACGGCTGCAGCGCGCGATGGACCGGATGGCCCCGCTGTTGTCCTGACCTCCGTCAGGAGTCGAAGCGCAGTTCCAGCCGGACGCGGCCCGCCTCCTCCCGGATCCGGCAGCCGTCGGCCAGGCCGGCCACGATGTGCGCGGTCATGCGCAGCAGGGCCGAATCGTCCTCCAGCAGCTCGTCGGGGCTGGGCCGTGGGCTGCCGACCGGCAGCGCCTCGCCGTCATAGGCGATCAGCACGTCGAGGTGCAGCTCGTCGTAGCGCAGTGACACCTCGACCTCCGGCTCGCGCAGGATGCCGGATTGGAACAGCGTTTCCACCGCCTGCATGGTGCCGAGCTGCGCATGGTCGACCAGGGACCGCCGCAGCCCCCATTGCTGTCCCTTGCGCTCGAAGAAGTCCCGGAGCCGGATCGGCAGCGGATCGTCGGCCCGCAGCGGCAGGCGCTCCTCTTCGGAGATCCCGAGCCGGAACAGCAGATTGAGGCCGACCGCCACCGCCGAGCCGACGAACAGCGGCGAGGCCATGACGGGCCGGATCCAATCCGGCGCCGCCACCGCCAGCTCGGGCCGCAGCAGGGCGGCAAGGCCGGCGATCACCGACAGGCCCACCATGAAGATGCGGCGGGTGTTCAGCATGCGCGAGAAGATCAGCTCCATGCCGGCCGCGATCATGAAGGCGGCGGCATTGAGGACGATCGCGCCGACGACCGGCTCGGGCAGGATCGCCAGGAACATCGCGATCTTCGGGATGAAGGCGCAGACGACCCCGAGGATGCCGGTCAGGACGCCGACCCGCCAGGCCACGGCGCCGGTCGTGAAGGTGAGGCCGACGCTCGAGGACGAGACGCCGGCGGGATACCCGCCGAGCAGCCCGGCCAGGACGTTGCCTGCACCGACCGCGCGCATCGCCAGACCGGCGGTCCCGGCGTCGGTGCGCTGCCAGTCGGCATCGGCCAGCTTCTGGGCGCCGACATGGGCGCCGAGCGAGTCGAGCAGGTGGACGCAGGCGATCAGCAGCGCCAGCGGCAGCAGCGACCAGTTGAAGATCCAGCCGTCGAACCGGGGAACCGGCAGTGCGAAGAACGGCGTGTCGGCGAGCCGCTGCAGGTCGCCCGGGGCGAAGAGGCCGAGCAGGGCCGCCAGCGCGACGCCGACGATCGCGCCGAGGATCAGGCTGAACAGCCGCAGCGGCCCCCGGCCGTAGACCGCGATGCCGACCATCGTGGCCAGCGTGAGCCCGGCCACGAGCGGGGCCGTCGTGGGCGCGCCGTGCACGACCTTTTCCAGGCAGTTCTCCAGCGCGCCATCGAGGACCAGACACTGATCCAGTGCGGCGCGCGCGCCTGCTTCCAGGCAGCGCTCCAGCGCGCCCGGCACCAGCGACAGGCCGAGAAGCAGCACCACGACGCCGATCACCTCCGGCGGGAAGCACCGCCGCAGCCAATAGAGTCCATGGGCGAGCAGCAGCTGCGCGGCGCCCGCGACGACGATCATCGGCGCCAGGGCCGCCAGTCCCCCGAACGGCAGCGTCTGGAGGGCGAGCGGCAGGAAGATCGGCGAGGGCTGGTGGACGTGGAGATGCCCGCTGCCCCATGGCCCCGGCAGGGACTGCAGGATCGTACCGAGGCCGATGCACAGGAGGGCCATGGTGAGGAACGGGATCTCGGCCCCGTCGGTCAGCCCCAGCCCGCGCCCCACCATCACGGGATAGACCAGGAACATCAGCAGCAGGATGAGGTGCTGGAGCGCCAGTCCGAACAGCCGGTGCAGCGGCAGGCGATCGTCCCGGCCATGGACCAGGAGTTGGGATGTACGCTCCATTCGCGCCGGGCTGCTTCCTTCGGGTTGATGGCCATCAACGCCCCGACACTAGGACGCGGTCGCCTCCTGCATCAACCAGTCGCGGAATGCCCGCACCTTGTGCCGTCCGGCGTGGGAGGGCGGGCAGACGATGTAGTAGGCGAGCTCGCTGGCGATATCGATTCGGAAGGGCCGGACGAGGCGGCCCGCCTTCAGATCCTCCTGGGCGAGCGCGCTGCGCGCCAGCGCCACCCCCTGGCCCTCGACGGCAGCCTGGACCACCATGCTGGAATCGCTGAAGCGTGGCCCGCGCCGCCAGTCGACATCGGCGACGCCAGCGGCCTGCAGCCACATTCGCCAGTCATGCTCGAAATCATCATGCAGCAGCATGTGGTGGCGCAGATCGGCCGGTGCGCTGAGCGGCCGCGGCCCGGCGAGCAGCCGCGGGCTGCATACGGGGAACAGCTCCTCGTCCAGCAGGCGCTCGCAGACGAGGCCCGGCCAGGGGCCGCGTCCGGCCCGGATCGCCAGATCGACCCCGTCGTCGAAGCGAGTGAGGCGGATGTCGGCCGCGATGCGGACCTCGATGTCGGGATGGGCCATCTGGAAGCGCCCGAGGCGCGGCACCAGCCATTTCGCCGCGAAGGAGGGAACCACCGTCACCGTCAGCGGGCCGCTGCCGTCGTTGCGCCGCGTGTGCGAAACCGCGGCCTCGACGCGATCGAACGCGTCGCGGACCGACGCCAGCAGTTCCCGCCCGGCCTCCGTCAGCGCCAGGCGCCGCGGCAGGCGCTGGAAGAGCAGCACCCCCAGCCAGTCCTCCAGGGCCTTGATCTGATGGCTGACGGCGGCCTGGGTCACGGCCAGCTCGTCGGCCGCACGGGTGAAGCTGAGCAGCCGGGCAGCGGCCTCGAAAGCCCGCAAAGCGTTCAGGGGTGGCAGGTCGCGGCGCATCGGAAGGATTAGCCCTGTTGATCCATCACATGAGAATTCATCGTTTGTTCTTCCCCAGAAATGCCCTTATTTCAAGTCATATGACGGATGCGCAGCCGAACCGGGCCAAACCCACCTTATCCTGAACCCTCGCAGGGACCATCCCCGGCGCGAGGGATGGTCGAGACGGGTCGTCCGGACATGGCTCCGAACGGCATCCGACGTTGCGATGGAGTACCCGATGGCTTCCCCCAGCATGATCCCCGCCCCCCGCGCCGGCCTCGCGCCCGCCGCGGACCTGACGCTGCGCCCGGCAACCATGCTGCAGCGTGCCTTCTCGGCCCTGGCGAACTGGAACGACCGCTATCGCCAGCGCATCCACCTGGCCCAGCTCGACGAGCGCATGCTGCGCGACATGGGCCTGACCCGCGCCGACGCGGTCGGCGAGTACGACAAGCCCTTCTGGCGCGGCTGAGCCCCCCTCCCGGTTCCCGAGGCCGCACCAGGAACGGCCGGACGGCCCCCCGTCCGGCCGTTCGTCATTTCCGGCCGTTCGTCATTTCGGCCGAAACCATCTTCACGGCCGCGTCAGCAGCAGCCGGTTGATCCCACAGAGCACCTCGTAGGTGGCCGCGAAGGCCGCGGCGAATGCCGAATCGGTAAGGCGCGGGTCGACCGTCCGCTGCAGGTCGGCGCGGATGGCGCCGACGGACCGGCGACCGTCGACCCGGGCTACGATAGGACCGGCCAGCGCCGGCAGCGCCAGCGCGAGCGGCGCCCCGTCGAAGCGGACGGTCAGGTTCTGCCCGGGCTTCAGCGCCCGCGCCAGGGCGTCGGCCTCGATGTCCCGCAGTACCGGAACCGCATCCTCGTCCAGCCGCGCGACCGGATCGTCGGAGCGGTCGGCCGCGACCGCATAGGCGATGTGCACCTTCATGCCGCACGACAGGAGTTCGGCCGCCGCCATCCGTTCGCCCTCGGGCAGGTCGGCCAGCCGGCGCCGCACGACGGGATCCGCGATCCAGGTCTCCGGCCGGTAGCGGATCGGTTCGATGAACCCGACCGGCCGCAGCCCGGCCTGCTCCAGCAACCGCAGCACCTGCGGCACCCGATAGGCCCGGTCGCGCGCGTGCAGCAGCAAGTCGAGGATGCCGGCGTCGGACGACAGATGGTCGCCGAGCAGCGGGTTCCGGCGCAGCAGGTTCGTCTCCGGCAGGCCGCGCACGACGCGGCGGGCAATTCCCACCCGCTCGGCCGGAGCGAGGTCGTCCGGCGCGAGCCGGACGAGCAGATCCTGCATCGGATAGACGCCCGACCGGCCGAGTTCGCCATAGACCATGATGCCGATGCCGCCACCGGGCGCGAGCGCGTCGGCGAGCGCGCGCATGCCGGCATCCGGATCCGGCAGGTGATGCAGCACGCCGCAGCAGTCGACATAGTCGAACCGCCCCAGTTCCGGCGCATCGAGCAGCGAGCCCGTGACGAACCGCAGATTGTCCAGCCCGCGGACGGCGGCACGGGCCTCCGCGACCCGGCGGGACGCGGTGGAGATGTCGAGATGGACGATCTCGGCCGGCATCTGCCGGTCGGCCAGTTGCTGCGCCAGCATGATGGCGCCGTCGCCCGTCCCGCCGCCGGCGAACAGGACGCGCAGCGGCCGGCCGTCGCGGTCGAGGCGGCCGGCGAACAGGTAGTGCTCGATCTCCGCGATGTGGCTGGGCGAGCCCGTCACCAGGCGCCGGCGCTCGTCCTTGGGATCTCGCGCGGGGTAGGGAAAGGCCTCGTACTGCTCCCGGACCGGATCGCCCATCCGCTGCCGCCCAGCCCCTACTCGGTCCGGCCGGTGGTCAGAACCACCTTGCCCATCGAGCGGCGGTCGCGCAGCAGCCCGATCGCCGCGGCGGCATCCCCGAGATCCAGGCGATGGGAGACATGCGGCTTCAGCCGCCCTTCCCCCCACCAGCCGAACAGGGTCTCCAGGCTGTCGCGGACGACCTGCGGATCGCGCTGGCGGTAGGCGCCCCAGAAGAGACCGATCACGGCGATGTTCTTGACCAGCAGCAGGTTCGCCGGCGCCTGGGGAATGCGGCCGGAGGCGAAGCCGATGACGACGAGCCGGCCTTCCCAGGCGATGCAGCGCAGCGAGGCATCGAAGACGTCGCCGCCGACCGGATCGTAGATCACGTCGGCGCCGCGGCCGTCGGTGATCTGCCGCACGCGCTGGCGCAGATCCTCGCGGGAATAGTCGATGAGGTGCTCGGCGCCGTGCAGGGCCGTCACCGCCAGCTTCTCCGGCGTCGAAGCCGACGCGATCACCGTCGCGCCCATCGCGCGCCCGATCTCGACGGCGGTCAGTCCGACGCCGCCGGCGGCGCCATGGACCAGCAACGTCTCGCCCGGCTGCAGCCGCGCGCGACGGTCGAGCGCCACGTGCGAGGTGCCGTAGACGACCGGAAATGCTGCCGCCGTCGCCATGTCCATGGCGTCGGGGATGGGAAACAGCCGATCCTCGGGCGCGATCAGCGTGTCCGCATAGGCACCGGTATCGACCAGGCAGGCGACGCGGGCGCCGGGCCGGACACGGGTCACCCCGTCACCGCAGGCAAGGACGACGCCCGCCGCCTCCAGCCCCGGGGTGAAGGGCAGTGCCGGCTTTTCCTGATACTGGCCCAGCACCATCAGACCGTCGGCGAAATTGATGCCGACGGCATGGACCGCGACCAGCACCTCGCCCGGCCCCGGCTCCGGGTCCGGCAGTTCCTCGACGACGAGGTTGGCGAGATCGCCATAGGCATGGCAGCGCACGGCACGCATCGGCGGGCTCCTTCGGACGTGGCTTCGCGAGGGGCTAGAAGAGGTCGGCCAGGGGCCGGATCACGCCGACGTCGCGGCCCGCGACGTTGCGGATCGGCACTTCCAGGAAGTCCGCCAGCTCGCGCTCCTGCGCGGGCGTGAAGGCGCCGAGCCGGCGCAGCGCCGCCGCCATCGCGACCTCGGCGGCGCGGCCCGCACCGTCATCGATCTTGACCGCAATGCCGATGCCGCGGCCGACCAGGACGGCGCAGTAGACGCCCTCGGCGCCGCTCTTCAGCCGCACCGTCTCACCGGCGACCTGCATCACGCGGGTGACGAAGTTGCCGTGGCCGCTCACCATCACGGGCTCGGCCGCCATGGCGGCGAGGATGCGGTGGGCCGCCTCGGCGCGCTTCGGCTCGAGGCCGGCGGTATCGTCGAGGCGGGCGAAGGCACGGGCCAGCGCCCGCAGGGGCACGCCGAACACCGGGATGCCGCAGCCGTCGGCGCCGCGCCCCGTCCCCTCCAGGGATTCCCCGCCCATCTCCTCGACCGTGCGGTAGAGGCGCTGCTGCAGCGGGTGCTCGGCCTGGATGTAGCCCTTGATCGGCAGGCCGAGATGGAGGGCCGCCGTGACGAAGCCCGAATGCTTGCCCGAGCAGTTGTTGTGCAGGGTCGAGGCTTGGCCGTTCGCGCGCAGCAGCGCCTCCATCGATTTCGGGTCGTAGGGAAGATGCGCGCCGCATTCGAGATCGGCCGGCGACAGGCCGACCCGGCCGAGCCAGGAGGAGACCGCCTCGGTATGCACCGGCTCGCCGCGATGGGACGCGCAGGCGAGCGCGAGTTCCCGGTCGGTCAGCCCGAAGCGGTCGGCCGCCCCCGACTCGACCAGCAGCAGCGCCTGCAGGGGCTTGATCGCCGATCGCGGATAGACGGCCTGGGCGACATCGCCGACGCGGTGGACGAGATTGCCGCCGGCATCGACGACGGCGATCGAGCCGCGATGGCGGCTCTCGACGGCGGTGCCGCGGGTCACCTCCACCAGGACGGGGTTGGGGGTGATGGCGGCGACGGGGGCGACGGCGAGCGGGGCTTCGTTCATGGGGCTCCGGAACCTCTGAGATTTCGGCTCTGACGGCCGATGTGGCTCGGGCGGCGACCTTGCCTGCGGGGCGGGGTCGAGGCAAGCCCGCCGCGGCGAGATGCGGATGCAACGCCGAGCCGGCATCCGCCGTTGTCGGCGGCACAGGTCCGCCCAGCCGCGGCGGACGGCACGCGACCGACCCCCAGGCAATCCCGATGGGGCCACGCGCGGACAGGCGGCTTCGTGGAGGCTACGGTCATGGCGAAGGCGCTGCAGGCGGGCGAAGAGGAACGCCGCCTCATCATGGCGCGGTTCTGGCAGTCGGCGCTCGGCTTCTGGCGAGGAGCCGGGTCGGCGACGGCCTGGGCGCTGACGGCGGCGCTGGTCGCCGTCGTGCTGGCGCAGATCGCGATCCAGTACGAGCTCACCGTCTGGAACCGGAACTTCTTCGATGCGCTCGAGCGGCGGGACGGGTCGACCGTGCTGTCGCAGTGCCTGGTACTGCTCGCCCTCGTCGCCACCTCGGTCGGCCTCGGTATCGCCAGCGTCGCCGGGCGCTTCTACACCCACATCCGCTGGCGCCGGCACCTGTCGAACGGGCTCCTCGACCACTGGTTCTGGAACGGCCGCTACTACCGGCTGAACATGATGCGCGGCGATCATGACAACCCCGAGCTGCGCATCGCCGACGATGCGCGGCTGGCGACCGACGCACCCATCGATTTCGCGGTCGGTCTGCTGTCGGCCGCGGTCGGCGCCATCACCTTCATCACGGTCCTGTGGCGCGTCGGCGGCGGCATCGAGATCGGCGGCTGGACCATACCGGGCTACCTGGTGGTCACGGCCGTCCTCTATTCCGCCGTCGCGACCGGCGCGATGCTGGTCGTCGGCCGCCGCTTCGTCGCCGTCGCCGAGCGCAAGAACGCGATCGAGGCGGACTTCCGCTACTGCGCCGTCCGCCTGCGCGAGAATGGCGAGAGCATCGCCCTGCTCGAGGGCGAGAAGGAGGAGCGCGAGGCCCTGGGGCGCCTTCTCGACCGCATCCGCAGCGCCTGGTGGGCGCTCGGCGGCCAGCACATGCGGACGACGTCCGTGTCGCAGACCAACACGCTGCTGGCGCCGACGGTGCCGCTGCTGCTCTGCGCGCCGAAATACCTCGCGGGGACGATGTCCCTCGGCGACGTCATGCAGGCCGCGACCGCTTTCGTGGCCGTGCAGACCGCCTTCAACTGGCTGGTCGACAACTATCCGCGACTGGCCGACTGGAAGGCATCGGCCGTGCGCGTCGGCTCGCTCCTGCGCTCGCTCGACATCCTCGAGCACAACGAGGCCCCCGGCACCATCGGCCAGATCGTCCACACCAGGAGCGACGGCGACGACGAGCCGGACGCGCCGGCATTGCGGCTGAGCGACCTGTCGGTGACCCTCGACGACGGTACCGGCGTCGTCGCCGAGACCGATGTCGCGATCGGCCGCGGCGAGCGGGTTCTCGTCGTCGGCGATTCCGGCAGTGGTAAAAGCACGCTGCTGCGCGCGATTGCCGGCCTGTGGCCGTGGGGCGGCGGCGAGGTGCGGCTTCTGCGCGACGCCCGCATCTTCTTCATGCCGCAGCGCCCCTACCTGCCGATCGGCTCGCTCAAGCGGGTTGCCGCCTATCCCCAGGCGCCCGACGCCATCCCCGACGACGACGTCCGGGCGACGCTGGAGATGGCCGAACTCGGTCATCTCGCCGACCGGCTGGGCGAGATCGAGGACTGGGACCGGATCCTGTCCGGCGGCGAGAAACAGCGCGTCGCCTTTGCCCGCATGTTCCTGCTGCGGCCGGACATCGTCATCATGGACGAGGCCACGTCCGCCCTCGACGCCGGCACCCAGGAGCGGATGATGCAGCGGCTGGTTGCCGAGCTGCCCGGCAGCGCGGTCGTCAGCGTCGGCCATCGCAGCGAGCTGGCGGCTTTCCACGACCGCCGTCTGACGCTGGAACGGCGCCCCGAAGGCGCCCGACTCGTGCGCGACGAGGCGCTCGCCCGGGTCCGCGATACCGCCGGTTGGCTGGCCCGCCGCCTATCCGACCCGCGCGCACGCGTCTTCCGCAGAAAGGCCCCAGGATCGCCCGCCGCATGACATAACGAGGGTATTTCGGCGACCATTTGCGGTCGAAAGCGGGTCATCTGCGTTACGTTCGCAGACGATTCTACTGGGACGAACCGGGATGCTGACACCCCTGCAGCGGCGTCTCGCTACGGCCGGCCGGTCGAGCGATGAACATTTGCCCTCCGCGGCCGACCTGCGCCGCATGACGGTCCTCCCGACGGTGGCGCTCCTGGCGCTCCTGCTGACCGGGCTCGTCACCGCCCCCATTCCCGGCGCCTACGCCATCGTCATGGCGAGCGAGCAGGGCGTGGTCGAGAACGTGACGGCCCTGGTCGCGCTTGCGGGCCTGCTCCCCGCCATCGACCTCATCCGCCGTCGCCGCGCCCTGCGGCAGCGCTGGATCGCGCTCTGGGCCGGCTGTTTCGTCGTCGGCCTAGCGTTCGTCGCGGCCGAGGAAGTCAGTTGGGGCCAGCAATGGTTCCGCTGGGACACGCCGGAATGGATCGGCCGTGTGAACACCCAGAACGAGACCAACTTCCACAACTACGCGAAATGGTCGGAGGATCTGCCCAAGACGGTCCTCAGCCTCGCGATCCTGGCGACCGGCATCCTGTGGCCGGTGTGGGCCGCATGCGGCGGATCGGACGGATGGCTGCGGCGCACCCCGTTGGGCACGATCTGGCCTTCGGCGGCGCTGTGGCCGAGCGCCGTGATCGCCTTCGCCCTGCGCATCGCCGAGCGCATCGTCGCCAACCTGCCCGGCGCCGCCAGCGGCGAGCCGCTGTTCCGCAGCCTGCGCGAGGGCCTGGAACTCTTCCTCATCCTGTTCGTGGTGCTCTATCTGCTTGACCTGCGGCAACGCCACCTGATCGCGACGGCCGCCATCCGGAGCGAACCCCGAGCGTCGCGCGGGATCACGGCCGGACGGGGATCCAGTTGACGAGGGACAGGCCGCCATCGACCACGACCGTGGTCCCGGTGACATAGGACGAGAAACGGTCCGACAGGAGCACCAGCGCCATTTGTGCGATGTCGTCGCCGGTGCCGGAGCGGCCGAGCGGCACGCGCGCGACCGCGCGGGCGACGTCCCCCGCGACATAGCCGGGCGCCATTGCGTTCACCCGAATCCCGAGGGGGCCGAGTTCGCGTGCCAGTTCCGCGACCAGCATGCCCATGGCGGCCTTCGTCGAGCTGTAGAGCGCAAAGGACCGCGGCGTCCGGGCGTGCAGCGACGTCACCAGCAGGTAGCGCGCGCGCAGGCCGCGATCGCGCTGGGCCGGGACGAAGTGACGGACCATGCGCCGGGCGGCGCCGAGGCCGACCTCGATCATCGCGTCCCAGGCGGCGTCGTCGACCGCGAAATCCGGCTCGGAGGTCGGCAGCGGCGGGCAGGCCGTATGGACGACCATGTCGGGCGCGCCGTGTCGATCGAGGAAGCCCCGGCAGGCCATGTCGAGGGCCGCCCGGTCGGCGAGATCGACCGCCACCGCCGCGGCCCGCCCGCCATCGGCGGCGATGCGGGCGACCAGCGAATCGGTCGCGGGCTGGTCGCGATCGAAGACATGGACGTCCGCCCCCTCCGCGGCGAGGCACGCCGCGATCGCTCGTCCGATCCGTCCGGCACCGCCGGTGACGATCGCCCGCTCGGCCGCAAAAAGACCGGACGGGGCTACCGTCACAGCAACGTTCCCTGGACCGGCGGCGACGGCCGCGGAGCGCCATCCCCCCGCTCTGTCTGGACCGGCAGATCGCCGTCGGCGAAGCGCAGCGACAGGCGCTGGCCGGGCTTGGCCTCCGCCCGGCGGGTGACCGGATGGCCGGCCGCGTCGCGCACGAGGACGAAGCCGCGCTCCAGCACGCGCTCGTAGGACAGGCTGTCCAGCATCTGGCCGCGCAGCGCGAGCAGCTCCGTCGCCCGCGCGAGCCGCAGCCGCGCCGCCGCCAGCAGGCGTCCGCTCTCGCCGGCCACGTCGCGGGCGCCCCGGTCGATGGCCTGACGGAGACCGCGCGGATCGAGGCGCGCGGTCGTGCGCTCCAGTGCGCGATCGTGCCGGGACAGCGCCTCGGCCGTGCAGCGCTCCAGCCGCTCGCCGAGATGGCCGGTGCGGATCGCCGCCTCGCGCAGCAGCTCGCGCGGATGCCGCAGCCGGCCGGCGATGCCGGCGAGCCGCGCCGCCCGGTCGGGCGCCAGCTTGGCGGCGGCGTTCGCCAGCCGCTCCGCCCGGTCGTCCAGGAACTGCGTCTTGGTTCCGACGAGCGTATGGGGATCGGGCAGCCCGCGAGCCAGCCCGTCCACCTCCGACCGCGCGTGGCGCAGCCGTGCCGCGAGCGCGGCCCAGGCCCGCTGGCCGGCGTCGCCCGTGCGCTGGATGAGGTCGGCGCGCACCGGCACGGCAAGCTCGGCCGCGGCCGTCGGCGTCGGCGCCCGTACGTCTGCGACGAAGTCGATCAGGGTCGTGTCGGTCTCGTGCCCGACGGCGGAGATCACGGGGATCGTGCAGTCCGCGACCGCACGCACCACGACCTCCTCGTTGAAGGCCCAGAGGTCCTCCAGGCTGCCGCCGCCGCGCGCGACGATCAGCAGATCGGGGCGCGGCACGGCGCCACCGGGTTGCAGGGCGTCGAAGCCCCGGATCGCGGCGGCCACCTGGGCCGCGGCGCTCTCGCCCTGGACGGCGACCGGCCAGACCAGGACATGGCGCGGGAAGCGGTCGGCGAGGCGATGCAGGATGTCGCGGATGACGGCGCCCGTCGGCGAGGTGACGACGCCGATCACCCGCGGCAGGAAGGGCAGCCGTCGCTTGCGCTCCGCATCGAACAGGCCCTCGCCCAGCAGCTTGCGCCGCCGGTCCTCGAGCAGCTTGAGGAGGGCGCCCTCGCCGGCCAGTTCGAGGCGCTCGACGACGATCTGGTACTTGGAGCGGCCGGGATATGTCGTGAGGCGGCCGGTCGCCACGACCTCCATCCCGTCCTCCGGGCGGATCGCGAGCCGTGCGGCCTGGCCGCGCCAGCACACGCCGTCGATGACGGCGTCGGCATCCTTGAGCGCGAAATAGAGATGGCCCGAGGAATGCCGCTTGAAGCCGCTGATCTCGCCGCGGACGCGGACATAGCTGAACTGTTCCTCGATGCTGCGCTTCAGCTGCTGCGACAGTTCGCCGACCGTCAGCTCCGGCAGGTTGGTGCGGGGGGCGTTCTCGCTCATGCCGGCCATGCTATAGGAGCGACCAGCGCCCCGCCACGGGGCCATCCCCGTCCCCCTACCCACCCCGTGAGGTGTCATGCGCCTTCTGGTCGTCGGCTCGGGCGGGCGCGAGCACGCGCTCTGCTGGGCCATCGCCGCCTCCCCGCTCTGCGAGGCCCTCTTCTGCGCCCCGGGCAATGCCGGGATCTCCGAGGTCGCGACCTGCGTCCCCGTCGACGTCATGGACCTCGACGCCGTGGTCGCGATCGCAAGAGCCGAGGCGATCGACTTCGTCGTGGTCGGGCCGGAGGCGCCGCTGGTCGCCGGGCTCGTCGACCGCCTAGCGGCGGCCGGCATCAAGGCCTTCGGGCCGACGCAGGCGGCCGCCGCGCTCGAAGGCTCCAAGGCCTTCATGAAGGATTTCTGCGCCCGCCACGGCATCCCGACCGCGGCCTATGCGCGCTTCACCGATCCCGAGGCGGCGCGTGCCTACATCCGGGCCGAGGGCGCGCCGATCGTGGTCAAGACCGACGGCCTGGCCGCGGGCAAGGGCGTGACCGTCGCCCGCACCGTCGAGGAGGCACTGGCCGCGGTCGAGGAGGCGATGGTCGGCGGCGCCTTCGGCAACGCCGGCCGCGAGATCGTCGTCGAGGCCTTCCTGGAGGGCGAGGAAGCGAGCTTCTTCGCCCTGGTCGACGGCCGCAACGTCCTGCCCTTCGGCGCCGCGCAGGACCACAAGGCGGTCGGCGACGGCGACACGGGGCCGAACACCGGCGGCATGGGTGCCTATTCCCCGGCCCCGGTGGTCGACGCCGCCGTCGAGCGCCGCATCCTCGACGAGATCGTGCGCCCGACCGTCGCCGGCATGGCGGCCGAGGGCCGGCCCTTCCAGGGCGTTCTCTTCGTCGGCGTCATGGTGACGGCGGCGGGGCCGAAGCTGATCGAGTTCAACGTCCGCTTCGGCGACCCCGAGTGCCAGGTGCTGATGATGCGCCTGATGTCGGACATCGTCCCGGCGCTGCTGGCCGCGGCCGACGGCGTGCTCGACGGCTTCGACCTGCGCTGGTACCCGGAACCCGCCCTCTCCGTCGTGATGGCGACGCGCGGCTATCCCGGCAGCTATCCCAAGGGCACGCCCATCCGCGGCGTCGAGCAGGCAGCCGCGATGACGGACGTGGAGGTCTTCCACGCCGCCACCCGGCGCGAGGGCGACCGACTGCTGTCGGACGGCGGCCGCGTCCTGGCGGTGACCGCGACGGGCGCCACGGTCGCCGAGGCGCAGGCCAGGGCCTATGCCGCGGTCGACGCCATCGACTGGCCCGGCGGCTTCTGCCGCCGCGACATCGGCTGGCGGGCGGTGGCGCGGGAGCGGGCCGGCTAGAGCATCGCCTCGATCACCCGATCGGGCGGGCGGTGGCCGTCGACGAAGGTCTTCACGTTGACGATCACCTTCTCGCCCATGGCGATGCGGCCTTCCAGCGTCGCCGAGCCCAGGTGCGGCAAGAGGACGACATTGTCGAGCCGCAGCAGGCGCGGGTTGACCGCCGGCTCGTGCTCGAAGACGTCGAGGCCGGCACCCGCGATCTCGCGCGCGGCCAGCATCCGGGCCAGCGCCGCCTCGTCGATCACCTCGCCGCGCGCGGTGTTGACGAGGAGGGCGTGCGGCTGGATCAGCTTGAGGCGGCGGGCGGACAGCAGATGATATGTGGCGGGCGTGTGCGGGCAGTTGACCGAGAGCACGTCCATCCGCGCCAGCATCTGGTCCAGGCTCTCCCACCAGGTCGCCTCCAGTTCGCCCTCGATGTCGGGGTGGAGGCGCTTGCGGTTGTGATAGTGGATCGACATGCCGAAGCCCCGGGCGCGCCGCGCCAGGGCCTGGCCGATCCGCCCCATGCCGATGATGCCCAGCCGCCGCCCGCCGAGCCGCCGGCCGAGCATGAAGGTCGGCCCCCAGCCCTGCCACTTGCCAGACCGTACCATGCGCTCGCCCTCGGTCAGGCGGCGGGCGACGGCCAGGATCAGCGCCATCGCCATGTCGGCCGTGTCCTCGGTCAGGACGCCCGGCGTGTTGGTGACGGTGATGCCGCGGGCGCGCGCCGCCGGCAGGTCGATATGATCGACACCGGTGCCGAACGAGGCGATGAGGCGCAGCTGCGGCCCGGCGGCGGCAATGACCGCGGCGTCGATGCGGTCGGTCACCGTCGGCACCAGCACGTCGGCATGGGCGACCGCCGCGGCCATCGCCGCCTCGTCCATCGGCAGGTCGTCGATGTTCAGCCGGGCGTCGAACAGCTCCATCATCCGGGTCTCGACCATGTCGGGCAGCTTGCGGGTGACGACGACGACCGGCTTCCTGGGGCGGGCGGACATGGGCGGCGCTTTCTTCGGAACGCGGATGGAGCGGTCGCTTAGCAACGGTCCCGGCGCGCTGTCCAGCCGCCGGCGCCGGGCGCGGCCGGCCCGCCGCCTTGACCCGATTCGGGCGGCAAGGTTAACGCAGGTCGGTGATGCGAGCATTCGACAGAGACGGCCTGCGTGTCGCCGCAGGGCGCATGTTGGGCGCGAGCCTGATGGCGGTGGCGCTGACGCTGCCCGCCCGCGCCTCCGACGACGACAAGCTGCCGATCCCGCGCTTCGTGACCCTGCGGGCGGAGGAGGGCAACGCCCGCACCGGTCCCGGCACCCAGTACCCGATCGAATGGCGCTTCCTGCGGCGCGGCCTGCCGCTCGAGATCACCCAGCAGTTCGGACAATGGCGCAAGGTTCGGGACTGGCAGGGCGCCGGCGGCTGGGTGCACCAGAGCCTCGTCTCGGGCCGCCGGGCCATGGTGGTGACCGGCATCGCCCGCATCCTGCGCTATCGCGGGTCCGATGATTCCGACCCGGTAGCGCAGGTCGAGCCGGGCGTCATCGGCCGGCTGCTGGAATGCGAGCCGGGATGGTGCCGCGTCGAGGTCCAGGGCTATCGCGGCTGGCTGAAGCGCACCGAGTTCTGGGGCGTCTATCCCGGCGAGAAGATCGAGTAGCGCTGGGCCGCGGCCGAACCCGCCGGACGGCGCGCCGGCATCGGAGGACGGATGGGCTGGAGCTATCACAACCCGGTGCGCATCGCGTTCGGCGCCGGAGCGTTCGACCAGGCGGCATCGGCCATCGCCGGCCGCCCCTGGTCCCTCGTCACCTATGGCATGGAGCTCTTCCGCGACCTCGGCCGGCGCATCGCGCGCGAGGCCGGCGAGCCGGTCGCGATCGTCGACGACGTCGCAGCCAATCCCGACTTCGCCGATCTCGACGGGATGTGCCGGCGCTTCGCCGAGGCCGGCCGGACCGGCGTCATCGTGGCGGTCGGCGGCGGCTCCGTCATCGACGCGGCCAAGGTGCTGGCTGCGGCGGGCGGCGACTTCGCCCGGGTGCGCGACCATCTCGTCGCCGGCGCGCCGCTCGACCCGGGCCTGATCCTGCCGCTGCTGGCCGTGCCGACGACCGCGGGCACCGGCAGCGAGGTCACCTGCTGGGCGACCGTCTGGGACGCGGCCGGCGGGCGGAAATACTCCATCGCCCACCCGCGCCTCTATCCCGAGGCGGCGATCGTCGACCCGTTGCTGACCCTGGCGGCCCCGCGCGCGCTCACCCTCGCGACCGGCCTCGATGCGCTGTCGCACGCGCTGGAGAGCCTGTGGAACGTCAACGCGAACCCGGTGTCGGCCCGCCATGCGGTCGCCGCCGCCGGCATCGTGCTGGAGGTGCTGCCGCGCCTCGTCGAGCGGCTGGACGATCCGGTCCTGCGCAGCCGGCAGGCGGAGGCGAGCCTGCTCGCCGGGCTGGCCTTCTCCAACACCAGGACCGCGCTTGCCCACAACATCTCCTACGACGTGACCCTGCGGCACGGCACCGCCCACGGCATCGCCTGCTCCTTCAGCCTGCCGCAGGTGATGCGCTGGGCGATCGGACGGGAAGCCGAGTGCGACCGGCGGCTCGCCGCCATCTTCGGGTCCGACCTCGCGGCCGGCGCCGACCGGCTGCAGCGCTTCCTCGAGGATCTCGGCGTGCCGACCGATCCCGCCGCCCACGGGGTGGCCCCGGCGGAGTGGACCGACCTCGTCGACCGCGCCTTCGCGGGCGAGCGCGGTCGCAACTTCATCGGGACGCGCGACCGGGCTACGTGATGGGCGGCCCTTCGTTGAGCGTCGCGCGATGCCTGCGCAGATGATCGACCAGGGCGCGCAGCTTGAGCGGCAGGTTCCTGCGGCCGGGGAAGAAGAGGTAGAAGCCGGCGAACGGCGGGCAGAACGGCTCCAGGACCGCGATCAGGTCGCCTCTGGCAAGATGGGGCCGGAAGGTCTCCTCCATCCCGCAGGTGAGACCGACGCCGGCACAGGCCATGCGGAGCATGAGCCCCATGTCGTTCGTCGTCATGCGCGGCGAGACCGCGACATCGAAGTCCCGCCCGGCCTCGGTGAACTCCCAGCGATAGGGCGCGATCCGGGGGCTGCGGCGCCAGCCGATGCAGGTGTGGGCGGGCAGGTCGCGCGGATGCTGCGGCACGCCGCGCCGGGCGAAATAGGCCGGCGCGCCGACGACGAGCTGGCGTTGCTCGCCGGATACCGGGACGGCGATCATGTCCTGCTCGATCACCTCGCCGAGGCGCACCCCGGCATCGAACCCTTCGGCCACGATGTCGAACTCCTCGTCCGTGACCGTGACGTCGAGACGGACCTCCGGGCACGCCGCGAGGAAGCCGGCAAGCGCCGAGCCGGAGAGAAAATTCTCCGCGATCGAGGAGACCGCCAGCCGGACCGTCCCGCTCGGCTGCGCGCGCAGTTCGCCGGCCGCGTCCAGGGCCGCCGCCACCTCGGCCATCGCCGGGCCGACGATCGTGTAGAGACGCTCGCCCGCCTCCGTCAGACGGACGCTGCGGGTCGTGCGCAGCACCAGCGCGACGCCCATCCGGTCCTCGAGGCGCCGCAACGCCTGGCTGACCGCGGAACGGCTGGTGCCCGTGCGCTGTGCGGCAGCACGGAAACTCAGCGTCTCGGCCACCGCCACGAAGGTCGCGATTCCGTTCAGTTCGACGGGCATTGGTGACAGGAACTTACCGATCCGGTCAGCAAGATGCCAGTCGGCACCGCCGGTCTGCTCGCCTAGATCCCCTCCATCACCAATCCTGGAGGGACCGATGCCCAACTTCGCCAGCCGCCTCGCCGCCGCCTGCCTGATGACGGCGGGCGCGCACCTGTCCGGCCCCGCCGCGGCCGACACGCCGTCCGCCGCGGCACCGCACCCCTATGTCGGCATGTGGGTGACGCCCGACGGCCATATCCGCCACGAGCTCCTGCCGAACGGGCGCTATGACGAGGCCCGCGGCAGCCGCGAGAGCGCCTATCGCGGCCGGTACGAGATCACCGGCAACCGGATCGAGTACTGGGACGACACCGGCTTCCGCGCCGACGGCGTGTTCGTCGAAACGGACGTCCTGCACCATGGCGGCATGGTGTTCCGCCGGCGCCGCTGACGCCCCCGGCTCAGGGCGCGAAGTCCTGGGTCAGGGCCGCGCGGACACTCTCCGGCATGACCGCGATGTGGCCGTATTCGGGGTGTGCGAAGCCGGCCAGAACCTCGGTGCCCGGCCGGACGAAGGCCGCGACTTGGTCGGCGGTGAACGGGAAGTGCAGGAACTGGACGGCCGACGCCTTGCCGTCGGCCGTCGTCCGGTCCTGGTCGGGCTCGGGCACGCCGGCGACCGTTTGGCCGGCGAAGCGCAGGAAGGCGGTCTCCTCGATGCCGCCGAGGCGCGCCAGGGCCTGCGCCCGGCGCACCGGGTCGTCGATCTCGATCATGATCGTGACCACCAGTTCCCGGCCCTTGGGGATGAGCGGGTTGTAGGCCTGCAACTCGTCCGGCACCTGCTCGGCCCCGCCCTTCTCGATGAACAGCATCTCGTGCACCTGATGCCACATCGTCTCGTAGCTCTCGAAGTGCCAGGTGGTGAAGGGACCGACGGCGAGCCGCCGCAGACGCTTGATGGCGGTGACGTGCTTGCGATGCTCGCGGCGGATGCGGGCGTATTCGGCCGCCGGCAGGATGTCGGCGGGCGTGATCTCGCGCTTGGCGACGGGCATGGGAACTATCCCCCGGGCAGGTTCAGGCGAGCCCGTAGGCGCGCGCCATCAGGACGATCGGGTGGGCGACCAGCTCGATCTCGGGCACCTCGCCCTCGAGCCGGTCGATGCCCTGCTTGAGGTGGACGCCGGCCAACGGGCATTCCGATGCCAGGAAGGTCTTGCCGGACTTCGCCGCCTGGCGCGCGGCCGGCTTGCCGACCTTGAGGGCGGTCTCGAAATTCCCCTTCATCACGCCCCACGAGCCGCCATGGCCCGAACAGCGCTCGATGACCGAGACGCTGGCGCCGGGCACGAGCCGCAGCATCTCGGCCGCCTTCGCCCCCATGTTCTGGGCGCGGGCATGGCAGGCGAGATGGACGGCGACGCCGCCCGGCAGCGCCTCCATGCCGGGCGCCAGCCCCTCCCTCTTCGCGATGCCGACGACATACTCCGAGAGGTCGAAGGTGGCGTCGGCCAGCCGCCGCACGTCGGGGTCGTCGGGCAGGATGAGGGGCCATTCGAACTTCAGCATCAGCGCGCAGGACGGCGTCAGCGCGACGATGTCATGCCCGGAATCGATCCAGCCCTTCAGCTCCGCCGCCACCGTCCGGGCGCTGCGGGCGACACGCGCGATATCGCCATGCTCGAGCTGCGGCATGCCGCAGCAGGCGGGATAGACGACCTCCGTCGCGACGCCGTTGCGTGCCAGCACCGCCCGCGCCGCCTCGCCGATGCCGGGGTTGTTGTAGTTGACGAAGCAGGTCGCATAGAGCGCGGCCTTGCGCCCGAAGGCGGGCGCGGCGGAGTCGACGGCCGGCGGCCGGCTGCGCGCGCGGGAGACGAAGCTGCGGCCGTGGAACTGCGGCAGGTCGGCCTCGCGGTCGATGCCCGCCACCTTCTCCATCAGCGGCCGGGTCAGCCCGTTCCCGGTCCGCGACGCCCAGTTGGCGAGCGGCGCCACGGCGCCGGCGAGGCGGCCGTTGCGATCGGTCTCGGTGAGCTGGCGCGCGGCGAAGCCGGGTCCGCCCGTCCCCGCCTGCCGCTCCGCCATGCGGTAGCGCAGCATGAGATGGGGGAAGTCGAGGTTGAATTCGTGCGGCGGGACGTAGGGGCACTTGGTCAGGAAGCACATGTCGCACAGCGTGCAGGCATCCACGACCGCCTTGAAATCCTCGCTCTTCACCGAGTCGAGTTCGCCGGTGGGCGCCGCGTCCACCAGGTCGAACAGCCGCGGGAAGCTGTCGCAGAGATTGAAGCAGCGCCGGCAGCCGTGGCAGACGTCGAAGACCCGCCGCAGCTCGGCATCGATCTTCTCGGGATCGGTGAAATCGGGGCTGTTCCAGTCCAGCGGGTGGCGGACCGGCGCCTCCAGGCTCCCCTCGCGCATCGCGTCTCCCCCCAATACGGCCAGGCCGCTCGCTTCGTCTGGTTGCTCCCCCGCGGGGAGGTGATTTCCGCCGCGGGCGGCGGAGGACCGATCCGCGATCCCCCGCCGATCCCGCCCGGGCTCCGGAACATCCTCCCGGAGCCGCAACCGATGTCAGGCGCCGAGCGTGTCGAGCGCCTTCTGGAAGCGGCCGGCGTGCGACTTCTCCGCCTTGGCCAGGGTCTCGAACCAGTCGGCGATCTCGTCGAAGCCCTCTTCGCGCGCCGAGCGGGCCATGCCGGGGTACATGTCGGTGTACTCGTGGGTCTCGCCGGCGATCGAGGCCCGCAGATTGTCGGCCGTCCCGCCGATCGGATGCCCCGTCGCGGGGTCGCCGACCTCTTCCAGGAACTCGAGGTGGCCGTGGGCGTGGCCGGTCTCGCCCTCCGCGGTCGAGCGGAACACGGCGGCGACGTCGTTGTAGCCCTCGACGTCAGCCTTCTGCGCGAAATAGAGGTAGCGGCGATTGGCCTGGGACTCGCCGGCGAAGGCGGCCTTCAGGTTCTCTTCGGTCTTGGATCCCTTGAGCGCGGCCATGGTCGTCCTCCTGCTTCCCGAACAGTCGTTGATGGGAACCGGCTCGGCTCCCACCCGTTAGGGATATGGCAGAAGTGCGCCCGCGTTCAAGCTCCCTGGAACGATTCCAAAGAGATTGCAAGCCATTGAGAATGCGTCTTATTTCGACTTGGCGGAGGCCCGCAGGATGACGTCGATCCGGCTCACCTCGACGCCGGGCGGCAGATCCGGCAGGCCGCGGATCTCGACCTGCGCCGCCGGGACGTCGACCAGACGCCCGCCATCCTCGAAATAGAGGTGGTGATGGTCGGAGACGTTGGTGTCGAAATAGGATCGTCCCGCCTCGACCACGACCTCCCGGATCAGGCCGGCACGCTGGAACTGGTGCAGCGTGTTGTAGACGGTGGCCAGCGAGACGCGGATGCCGCTCTCGGCGGCCTGGCTGTGCACCTGCTCGGCGGTGACGTGGCGGTCGCCGCCCTCCAGCAGCAGACGGGCCAGCGCCATGCGCTGCCGGGTCGGCCGCAGATCGGCGGCGCGCAGGCGCTCCAGGGCAGCGGCAAAGGGACGGTTCAGTGTCACCCGTCGCATATAGGCCGGCCCGGGCCGCTTGTGAAGCCCGCCCGGCCGGAGGCGGTCCCGTCAGTCGCCGGTGCGGATACGCTCGACGAGCTGGCGCACCGTCGGCACGAAGCCGTCCCGGTAGAAGGGATCGTCGGTGAAGCGATAGGCGTTGTGGCCGGCGAACATGAGCTGCTGGTCGACATCGTCGGAATGGCTGATCGCCTGCAGCGTCTTCTGGATGCAGAAGGAGCGCGGGTCGGCCTTCTTGCCCGTCGTGCCCGCCTCGTTCTGGGCCCAGTTCGAGAAGGCGCAGGCCGAGAGGCACCCCATGCAGTCGATCTGGTCGGTGCGGATCTGCTCGGCCGCCGCGGGCGTGACGAAGATGAGGGTCGAATCGGGCGTGCGCAGCGCCTCGGTGAAGCCCTCGGCGACCCAGCCGACGGCGTGGTCACGGTCGGAATGGGTGAGGTAGACGATGCGTCCGCGCGCGCCCGTCGCGAAGGCCGTGTCGTGCTCCCCGACCGGCTCGGAGGTGTAGGCGACCTGGCGGTCGCTGCGGCCCTTGAGTTCGAGGAGGAACGGATTGCGCACCGCCGAGGAGTAGAACCCCGTCGGCGAGAAGCGGTTGAGATAGACGTCGCCCTCTTCGAGGCTGACGAGCTTGCGCTTCCAGGCGTCGGAGATCGGGCTTTCCTGCGTCAGCAGCGGCCGCGTCCCGAACTGGAAGGCGATCGGCCCGACGTCGGGATTGCCCAGCCAATCCTCCCACTCCCGCAGGTACCAGACGCCGCCCGCCATGAAGATCGGCGTGTGCGTCAGGCCGTACTCGGCCATCGTCCGGCGCAGTTCGACGACGCGCGGCAGCGGCAGCTCGGGATGCTCCGGATTCTCGCTGTTGGACAGGCCGTTATGGCCGCCGGCGAGCCACGGGTCCTCGTAGACGACGCCGCCGAGCCATTCCGAGAAGCGATGATAGGCACGCTTCCACAAGGCCCGGAAGGCGCGGGCCGAGGACACGATCGGGTAGTAGTGGACGCCGTAGCGGGCGCAGATCTCGGCGATCTTGTAGGGCATGCCGGCGCCGCAGGTGACCCCGTGGATGAGGCCCTTGGCACCTTCCAGCACGCCGTGCAGCACGCGCTCCGAGCCGCCCATCTCCCAGAGCACGTTCATGTGGATGCGGCCGGCGCCGTTCGAGCGCTCATGCGCGATGCGCGCCTGGGTGATGCCGCCCTTGATCGCGTAGGCGATCAGCTCCTCGTGGCGCTCGCGCCGGGTGCGCCCGCTGTAGGTCTGCGGGATCGGCCGGCCCTCGATGTCGTAGGAATCGGCATTGACGCCCGAGAAGGTTCCCACGCCGCCGGCTGCCGCCCACGCGCCGGAGCTCTCGCCGTTGGACACGGCGATGCCCTTGCCGCCTTCGACCAGCGGCCACACTTCGCGTCCGGAAATCAGAATCGGCTGCAGAGCCTTCACGAAACTACCCCGCCTTGAAGGGAAACCGAGCGTCGCATGCCGCCTATATAAGCGACAGGCGCCGCCTTGACGAGGCGAACGCCGCTCAGCCGGCGAGCGGCAGGATCGCCTCCGGCCGGTCGCTGCAGATGCAGTCGACGCCCCACGAATAGAGCGTCCGCGCCCGCTCCGCCTCGTTGACCGTGTAGGCCAGCATCGGATACCCGGCCTCCCGCACCGCCGCAACCACCACCGCATCGAGATGTCGGTGGCTGCAATGGAACGTGACGCAGCCGAGCCGCTCCAGCCGCTCCGCCCAGTCCTCGGGCAGCGCACCCACCAGGAGCCCCCGCGGAAGATCGGGCGCCGCCGCGCGGGCCGCCTCCAGCGCCGGCTCGGCGAAGCTGGAGAGCAGCGGGGGCGGACGGTCGGACGGCCAGCGCTCCACCAGCCGCCGGGCGACCGCCGCCCCGGTCTCGCGTTCGCGACCGGGGCAGGGCTTGATCTCGACGTTGGCGGCGAGGCCGTGGCTGAGCAGCAGGTCGATCGCCTCGTCGAAGCTCGGCACCCGCTCGCCCGCGAACTCCGGGCCGAACCAGGCGCCGGCATCGAGCTGGCGGATATCGGCGTAGGCCGTGTCGGCGACCGCCCCCCGCCCGTCCGTCGTACGCTCCAGCACGGCGTCGTGCATCAGGATCGGAACGCCGTCGCCGGTCAGCTTGACGTCGAACTCGACCCAGCCGACGCCGAGCTGATGCGCCCGGCGCAGGCCTGCCAGCGTGTTCTCGGGTGCCGAGGCGGCAGCGCCCCGGTGCCCGACAACGCGCGGCAGGCGATAGGCCACGCGCGGCTCCTACTCGCCGGACTCGGCCGCCTGCAGGTCGGCGCCGGTCGCCTGGTCGACGACCTTCATCGACAGGCGCACCTTGCCGCGCTCGTCGATCCCCAGCACCTTGACCTTCACCGGGTCGCCGACATTGACGACGTCGGTGACCTTGCCGACACGGCTCGACGCCAGCTCGCTGATGTGGACGAGGCCGTCGCGCGAGCCGAGGAAGTTCACGAAGGCGCCGAAATCGACGGTCTTCACGACCTTGCCGGTGTAGATCACGCCGAGTTCCGGTTCGGCGACGATGCCGCGGATCCAGTCGATCGCCTTCTGGCTCGCCTCGGCATCGACCGCCGCGACCTTGATCGTGCCGTCGTCCTCGATGTCGATCTTGGCGCCGGTCACCTCGCAGATCTCGCGGATCACCTTGCCGCCCGAGCCGATGACCTCGCGGATCTTCTCCTTCGGGATGGTGATCGTGGTGATGCGCGGGGCGTTGCCGCTGACGCCCTCGCGGGCCGTCGTCAGCGCCTTCTCCATCTCGGCCAGGATGTGCATCCGGCCGTCACGGGCCTGCCCCAGCGCCACCTTCATGATCTCCTCGGTGATCGAGGTGATCTTGATGTCCATCTGCAGCGCGGTGACGCCCGTCTCGGTGCCGGCCACCTTGAAGTCCATGTCGCCGAGGTGATCCTCGTCGCCGAGGATGTCGGACAGCACGGCGTAGCGCTCGCCCTCCTTGATGAGGCCCATGGCGATGCCGGCGACCGGGCGCGCCAGCGGCACGCCGGCGTCCATCATCGACAGCGACGAGCCGCAGACGGTCGCCATCGAGGAGGAGCCGTTGGACTCCGTGATCTCGGAGACGACCCGGATCGTGTAGGGGAAGGCGTCCTTCTTGGGCAGCAGCGGGCGGACGGCGCGCCAGGCGAGCTTGCCGTGGCCGATCTCGCGGCGGCCCGGGCTGCCCATGCGGCCAGCCTCGCCCACCGAGTAGGGCGGGAAGTTGTAGTGCAGCATGAAGTGCTCGCGGTACTCGCCCGCCAGCGCGTCGATCACCTGCTCGTCCTGGCCCGTGCCGAGCGTCGTCACGACCAGCGCCTGGGTCTCGCCGCGGGTGAAGAGCGCGCTGCCATGCGCACGCTTCAGCACGCCGACCTCGGAGACGATGGGGCGCACCGTGCGCACGTCGCGGCCGTCGATGCGGACACCGGTGTCGAGGATGGCGCCGCGCACCACGTCCGCCTCCATCGACTTGAAGAGGCCCTGCCCGATCGCGCGCTCGTCGTCGGAGAGGGAGGCCAGCGCCTTTTCCTTCGCCGATGCCACCTTCTCATGACGGACCTGCTTCTGCGGCTCCATGTAGGCACCGCGGAAATCGCCGGCGAACGCGCCGAGCTTCTCGGCCACCGCCGCGACCGTCGGCGACTTCTCCGGCATCGGCCAAGGATCCTTGGCGGCCCGCTCGGCGAGCTGGATGATCGCGTCGATCACCGGCTGGAACGACTGGTGCCCGAAGGTGACGGCGCCGAGCATGACCTCTTCGGAAAGCTCCTGGGCCTCGGACTCGACCATCAGGACGCCTTCGACGGTGCCGGCGACGACGAGGTCGAGCTTCGAGGAGGCGAGCTGGTCCATCAGCGGGTTGAGGACGTACTGGCCGTCGACATAGCCGACGCGGGCCGCCCCGACCGGGCCGAGGAACGGCACGCCCGACAGGGTCAGGGCCGCCGAGGCCCCGACCAGGGCGACGATGTCCGGATCGTTCTCGAGGTCATGGGAGAGAACGGTGCAGACGACCTGCACCTCGTTGAGAAAGCCCTTCGCGAAGAGGGGCCGGATCGGCCGGTCGATGAGGCGGGAGACCAGGGTCTCCTTCTCGGTCGGGCGGCCTTCGCGCTTGAAGAAGCCGCCCGGGATCTTGCCGGCCGCGAACGTCTTCTCCTGGTAGTTGACCGTGAGCGGGAAGAAGTCGGCCCCCGGCCGGGGCTGCTTCACGCCGACGACCGTGCACAGCACCGTCGTCTCGCCGTAGGTCGCCATCACGGCGCCATCGGCCTGACGGGCGACCTTGCCCGTCTCGAGCACGAGCTTGCGCCCGCCCCACGTCATCTCCACGCGCTGAATGTCGAACATTCCATCATCCTTCCTACCGGGACCGTGGCATCGCCGATCGGTCCCTGGATCGCCGACGCGCGGCCGTCCGCGCATCGCCGCGCCCGGTCCTTCCGGGCGCCCGATCGGGCGCGGGACGAGGTCGGCCTCGGCCGACGGTCGTCCGTCCCGCGCAATCTCGTCCCGGCATCCGATCGGGTGGATGCGGAGACGCCGTCGGCGCGCGGCGCCCCGTCCTCCCCATGAGGACCGGGCGCCGGCGCATCCGGACTACCGGCGCAGACCGAGCCGGGCGATCAGCCCCTCGTAGCGCTTCACATCCTTGCGCTTCAGGTAGTCGAGCAGGCGGCGACGCTGGCCGACCATCATCAGCAGGCCGCGCCGCGAGTGGAAATCCTTCTTGTGGGTGCCGAGATGGCCGGTCAGGCTCTTGATGCGTTCCGTCAGGATCGCGACCTGCACTTCCGGCGAGCCGCTGTCGCCTTCCTTGGTGGCGTACTCGGCAATCACTTCCTGCTTGCGCTCAGGCGAAATCGACATCGCAATGCTCCTTCGGGAATTCTAGAGGTTCATCACGCGCATCGGCCGGATGGAGCCGTCCCGGACCTCGGCCAGGGCAACCAGCCGATCGCCCTGGAGGGCGGATACGACCGTGCCTTCGCCGAGCGCGGCAAGCCGGCGGACCAGGTCCGCAGCTGCCGGCGACACGGTACCTCCGTGTCGCAGACGCTCCGCTTCCGCTTCCGTCAAGGCCAGGGCCGGGATGTCGTCCAGCGCGGTCACGACGGGAAGCAGATGCGCGATAAGCGCGGGCTTATCGCAGAGATCGCCCATGTTATCTAGCGGAATCTCGGAGTCGCCCGTCTCCGGCTCCAGCCGGACCGCCTGCGACAGATCGAACGGGCCGACGCGGGTGCGGCGGAGGGCGGCGACGTGGCCGCAGGTGCCGAGCGCCCGGGCGAGGTCGCGCGCGAGGCTGCGCATATAGACGCCCTTGCCGCAATCGACCTCGAACTCCGCCTCGTCCTCCGAAGCGCCGGGGTCGAGCGGCCGGATGGCGTCGATGCGCGCGGGACGCGCGGGGAGATCGGGCGGCGCCGCGCCACGGCCGGCCGAATGGGCACGGGCGAGGTCGTAGGAGCGCCGGCCGGCGACCTTGATCGCCGAGAATGCCGGCGGCACCTGCAGGATATCGCCGACGAAGCGCGGCAGCATGGCCGCGATCGCGTCGGGAGACGGCCGCACCGGGCTCGATGCCGTGACCGCGCCCTCGCGGTCGTCGGTCGATCGCTCCTCGCCCCAGGCGATCCGCAGCCGGTAGGTCTTGGCGCCCGTCATGGCGAAGCCGACCGTCTTGGTCGCCTCGCCCAGCGCCACCGGCAGAACGCCGGTGGCGAGCGGATCGAGCGTTCCGCCATGGCCGGCCTTGGCGGCGCCCGTCAATCGGCGGACGCGGGCGACGGCGGCGGTCGAGGTCAGCCCCAGCGGCTTGTCGAGGACGATCCAGCCATGGATCGCCCGCCGCTCAGCGCGGCCCATCGTCGGGGTCGCGGTCGGGCTCGCCAGTGTCTTCTCTGCCAGTGTCTTCTTCGGCAGCGTCTTCGGGCTGGAGGTCGCGCGCCACCTCCGGCCGCCGCAGCAGGCCGTCGATGCGCTGTGCCTGGTCGAAGGATTCGTCGATCGCGAAGCCGAGCTGGGGCACGACGCGCAGGTCCATGGCGCGCGCCACCTGGCCGCGCAGGAAGGCCGCGGCACGCCGCAGCGCCGGCATCGCCTCGGAGGCGTGGGCGCCGCCGAGCGGCATGACGAATGCCGTCGCGTTGCGCAGGTCCGGGCTGACGCGGACCTGGGTCACCGTGATGGAGACGCCCTGGAGGGCGGGATCGCGAAGCTCGCCGCGCGCGATCACGGCGGCGAGCACATGGCGCAGCTCCTCCCCGACGCGAAGCTGGCGCTGCGTCGGGGGGGAGCCGCCGCCGGAACGGCGTGTCATGGATCGGTTACCTCAGGGAGGCGGACCGCCGGCTCACGCGAGCAGGCGGGCGACCTCCTCCACCTCGAAGCACTCGATGACGTCACCCGGCTGGATGTCGTTGTAGTTCTCGAATGCCATGCCGCACTCGAAGCCCTCCTTCACCTCGCGGACCTCGTCCTTGAAGCGCTTCAGGGTCTTCAGGCTGCCCTCGTGGATGACGACGTCGTCGCGCAGCAAACGCACCTTGGCGCCGCGCTTGACGGTGCCTTCCGTGATGCGGCAGCCGGCGACCTTGCCCACCTTGGTGATGTTGAAGACCTCCAGGATCTGGGCATTGCCCAGGAACCGCTCGCGCAGGGTCGGCGCCAGCATGCCCTGCAGGGCCGCCTTCACGTCGTCGACCACGTCGTAGATGATCGAGTAGTAGCGGATGTCGACGCCGTCGCGACGGGCGAGGTCGCGGGCCTGCGGATTGGCGCGGACATTGAAGCCGATGATGAACCCGCCCGATGCGCGGGCGAGTGTGACGTCGGATTCGTTGATGCCGCCGACGGCGGCGTGCAGCACCCGCACCGCGACCTCGTCGGTCGCCAGCTTGGAGAGCGAGCCGATGATCGCCTCGAGCGAGCCCTGGACGTCGGACTTGACGACGATCGCCAGTTCCTTCGCCTGACCGCTCGCGATCTGCGACAGCATCTCCTCGACCGTACCGCGCTGACCGGCCGCCTGGCTCTGGTCGCGGCGGCGCCGCGAGCGGAAGGCGGTGACGTCGCGGGCCCGGCTTTCGTTCTCGACGACCTGGAAGTCGTCGCCGGCCAACGGCACGCCGTTGAGGCCCAGGACCTCGACCGGCATGCCGGGCGTCGCCGCATCGATCTTCTCGCCGCGGTCGTCGAGCAGGAGCCGCGCGCGGCCCCACTCGCTGCCGGTGACGAAGACCTCGCCCATGCGCAGCGTGCCGCGCTGGATGAGGACGGTGGCGACGGCGCCGCGCCCGCGCTCGAGCTTCGCCTCGATGACGACGCCCTCGGCGGTGCGGTCCGGGTTGGCGCGCAGGTCGAGCAGGTCGGCCTGCAGGAGGATCAGCTCCTCCAGCTTCTCGATGTTGGTGCGCTTGACCGCCGAGACCTCGACATCGAGCACCTCGCCGCCGAGGCTCTCGACGACGATGCCGTGCTGCAGCAGCTCGGTGCGCACGCGGTCCGGGTTCGCGTCCGCGCGGTCCATCTTGTTGATCGCGACGATGATCGGAACCTGGGCCGCCTGGGCGTGGCGGATCGCCTCGATCGTCTGCGGCATGACGCCGTCATCGGCCGCGACCACCAGCACCACGATGTCGGTGACGTTGGCGCCGCGCGCGCGCATCGAGGTGAAGGCCTCGTGGCCGGGGGTGTCGATGAAGGTGATCTTGCGACCGCTCGACACCGTCACCTGGTAGGCGCCGATATGCTGCGTGATGCCGCCGGCCTCCCGCGCCGCGACGTCCGTCGTGCGGATCGCATCGAGCAGCGAGGTCTTGCCGTGGTCGACATGGCCCATGACCGTGACGACCGGCGACCGCGGCATGAGGTCGTCGGCGACGTCCTCGTCGCCCTTGAGCCCGATCTCGACGTCGGCCTCGGAGACGCGCTTGATGTTGTGCCCGAACTCCGAGACGACGAGTTCGGCCGTATCGGCGTCGATCGTCTGGTTGATGGTCGCCATGACGCCCATCTTCATCAGCGCCTTGATGACCTCGCCGGAGCGGGCGGCCATGCGGCTCGCCAGCTCCTGGACGGTGATCGTCTCCGGCACGACGACGTCGCGCACGATGCGCTGGTTCTCGGACGGATCGTACTGGTGCCGGCGCTCCTTCTCGCGGGCCCGGCGCTGCGCAGCCATGCTGCGCACCCGCTCCGCCTCGCTGGTGTTGAGCGCCTGGGTGACGGTGATCTTGCCGCCGCGACGCCGCGGCTCCATCCGCTTGGGCGGGGGCGGCGGCGGCGGACGCCGTGCGGGGCCGGGGGCGCCGCCGGGCCGCTTGGGCCGCGCGTCCTCCTCGGGCTCGACGGCGATCTTGCCGGCGGCGGTCAGCGCCACGGCCTTGGCGGCGGCGGCGTTGCCGGCGCGCTCGGCCATCTTGCGGCGCTCTTCGTCCTCGACCTTGCGCTTGGCGTCTTCCTCGACCTTGCGCTTGGCGTCCTCCTCGGCCTTGCGCTTGGCGTCTTCCTCGGCCTTGCGCTTGGCCTCGTCCTCGACCTTGCGCCGGACCTCCTCCTCGGCCTTGCGCTTGGCCTCTTCCTCGGCGCGGCGGCGCGACTGGTCGATCTCGGCCTGGCGGCGCGTCTCCTCGTCCTTGATCGCGCCCTGAAGCGCGCTCATGCGCGATGCGCGCTCCTCGGCCGTCAGCGTCCGCGACGGGCCACCGCCGCGACGGCCGCCGTCGCCGAAGTCGCCGCGGCCCTGCTCGCCGGGCGCGATCACGCGCTTCTTGCGCACCTCGACCTGCACGGTCTTGGTGCGGCCATGGGGGAAGCTCTGGCGCACCTGCCCGGCACCGGGCTCGGAGCCCTTCTTCAGCTCGAGCTTGCCGCCCGCGGGCCGCGCCAGCGACAGGGGCTTACGATCGGTGTCCTTGGTTTCGCTCATCTGTTCCGTTCTTCGCTTCCGCCCGCTTCGCCCGAACGCCCGCCGTCCGAACCCGCCGCACCGGCCCGGCGAAAGCCGCCCAGCCGTTCCGCATCTGCCCGCAGCGCCTTCGCCAGACGACCCGACTGGATCGCCACGTGAACGACGCGGTCGCGCGCAAATGCCTGCCCCAGCTCATCAGCCGTCAGCACCCGGGACACGGGACAATCGCCCGACTGCCGCCCGAGCTTCGCCACGCCATGGGGCCCGGCGTCGCTCGCCTCGATGATGAACGCCACTCGGCCTTCGCCCAGCCAGCTCCGCACCTTCTCGAAGCCGGCCACTGCGAACCCGGCCCGGCGCGCCATCCCGAGAAGATCGAGGCATCGCGCCGCGAGGCGCGCCTCGACCAGATCGGGCAGGTCCGCCGGAGCCGTCACCGCGGCCCGGGCCGCCTTGCCGAACAGGCGCCGAGCGACTGCGCGCGCGACTATATCCCTGTCGGCGGTCAACCACAAACCCCGGCCGGGCAACTTTTCCGACACGTCCGGCACCACGACGCCGCCCGGCCCCACGACGAAGCGCACCATGTGCGCCTTCGGCGACGTCCGATGGGTCACGAAGCAGCGGCGGTCGGGTCCGCGCTCGGCGGCCGCATCGAGGGCGGAATCCGCCTCCCCCGGGGTCCGGACGCCGTCGGACGCGATCGTTTCGGACTCGGCTGGAGTGCTCAGGATGGGGTCGTCTCCTCGTTCTCGAACCAATGGGCGCGCGCCGCCATGATGACGGCATTGGCGCTCTCTTCGTCGAGGGCGTCCTTGCCGACGATGTCGATCAGCTCGTCGCCGGCGAGATCCGCGAGGTCGTCGAGCGTCTTCACGCCCTTCTCGCCGAGCGCCACGAGCATCTGCGGGCTGAGGCCCTCGATTTCGGCGACCGCTTCCTCGACGCCCATCTCGCGCCGGCGCTCGGTGAAGGCCGCGTCCCGCCGCTCGAGGAAGCCCTGGGCCCGCTGCTGCAGTTCGGCGGCGATGTCCTCGTCGAAGCCTTCGATGCCCGCGAGGTCGTCGAGCGGCGCGAACGCCACGTCCTCGACCGAGCCGAAGCCTTCGGTGACCAGCAGATGGGCGATGACGTCGTCGACGTCCAGCGCCTCGATGTACATTTCCGACCGGCTCTTGAACTCCGCCTGGCGGCGCTCGGACTCCTCCGCCTCGGTCATGATGTCGATGTCCCAGCCGGTGAGCTGCGAGGCGAGGCGCACGTTCTGACCACGCCGGCCGATCGCCAGGCTGAGCTGCTCGTCCGGGACCACCACCTCCATGCGCTTCTGCTCCTCGTCGAGGACCACCTTGGCGACCTCGGCCGGGGCCAGCGCATTGACCACGAAGGTCGCCGGATCGGGCGACCAGGGAATGATGTCGATCTTCTCGCCCTGCAGTTCCTGCACGACCGCCTGGACGCGGCTGCCGCGCATGCCGACGCAGGCGCCGACCGGGTCGATGCCGCTGTCGTTGGAGAGGACCGCGATCTTGGCACGGCTGCCCGGGTCGCGGGCGACCGACTTGATCTCGATGATGTTGTCGTAGATCTCCGGCACTTCCTGGGCGAACAGCTTCGCCATGAACTGCGGATGCGTGCGCGACAGGAAGATCTGCGGCCCGCGCGTCTCCTTGCGGACGTCGTAGATGTAGGCCCGCACGCGCTCGCCGGTGCGGAAGCTCTCGCGCGGGACCAGTTCGTCGCGGCGCAGGATCGCCTCGGCGCGGCCGAGATCGACCACGACGTTGCCGAACTCCACCCGCTTGACGAGGCCGTTGACGATCTCGCCGACGCGATCCTTGAACTCGGAGTACTGCCGCTCGCGCTCGGCATCGCGCACGCGCTGCACGATGACCTGCTTGGCCGTCTGGGCGGCGATGCGGCCGAAATCGATCGGCGGCAGCGCATCGGTCAGGACGTCGCCGAGGACGGCACCCGGGCGGATGCGCTGCGCCTGGTCGACCGTGACCTGCGTCGCCTCGTTCTCGATCTCCTCGGCGACGGTGCGGCAGCGGATGAGACGAATCTCGCCCGACTTGCGGTCGATCTCGGCGCGGATGTCGTACTCCTGCCCGTACTTCGAGCGACCCGCCTTCTGGATCGCCTGCTCCATGGCCTCGATGACCTCGTCGCGCTCGATCCCCTTGTCGCGGGCGACGGTGTCGGCGACCTGCAGCAGCTCCGGGCGGAACATGGTGGCTACGGATTGCATGGGCGGTTCCTGATAGGGGCCTGGGCCTGCGCGGTGCGGCCTAGTTGGGTGGGGCCGGCGCCTGGGCTGCGGCCGGCGCCTGGGTTGCGGCGATCAGATCGTCCGTCAGCACCAGCTTCGCCCGCTGGATGCGGGGATAGGGCACGCGGAACGTATCGGTCTCGGTCCGGATGACGACCGTGCCGTCCTCCATGCCGACGAGGCGGCCCTGGAAGCGGCGACGCCCGTCGACCGGCTGATCGGTCTCGACGCGGGCGACGAAGCCCGCGAAGCGGGCATAGTCCGCCTCGCGCACCAGCGGGCGGTCGATGCCGGGCGAGCTGACCTCCAGCGTATAGGCGGTCGGAATGGGATCGGCGACGTCGAGCAACGCCGACACGTCGCGGCTGATCCGCGCACAGTCCTCGACGGTCATGGCCTCGCCGTCGCGCCGCTCCGCCATGATCTGCAATGTGGGACGCTGGCCGCCGGAGAGCTGCACGCGCACGAGATCGTAACCCATCGCCTCCAGGGCGGGGGTGATTTCCTGCGCGACGCGGCCGACAGCCGAACCCTCGAACGCCATACGAAAAAGTGGGCCGAAGCCCACCCCTCAAATTGGACCAAGCGATAGATGGAGAATGCGCGGTCTTATAACGCAAAGCCCCGGTGCCGCAAGACATTCCTCGGCCGGTCCGGTGGTCCCCGTCAGCCCGACGGACGTGCCCGCCGCCGAAGAAGGATTCGCCAGCTGCGGCGTCCCTCGCGGACCGCCTTCTCCTCGTACCGGGTGACGGGCCAGTCCTCGGGCCGCTCCCGCCACGCCTCCGGCCCTCGGGCCTGCCACTCGAAATGGGGATGGTCGAGCGCGTGTTCCAGCATCCAGTCGAGATAGTCGAGATCGTCGGTGGCAAGCCGCAGCTCCGCCCCGTCGGCCATCACCCGCGCCAGCCGGTCGAGGTTGGAGCGCTGGACGAAGCGCCGCTTGTGGTGGCGCGCCTTCGGCCAGGGGTCGGGGTGGAGAACGAAGGCGCGCTCGATCGCCGCGTCCGGCAGGCCATCGATTAGTGGGCGGGCATCGTCGGGCAGGACGCGGACATTGGCGAGCCCGTCCCGCTGCAGGTGGGCGAGCAGTCCGGCAACGCCGTTGACGAAGGGCTCGGCGCCCAGCATCCCGACCTCGGGATTGCGCGCCGCCTGCCACGCCAGATGCTCGCCGCCGCCGAACCCGACCTCGAGCCAGTAGCGCCGGATTGCGGGCTGGAACAGGGCGGCGGGGTCGACCCGCGCGCCGGCATCGGGCCGCTCCATGCCATAGCGGGCGAGGCCCTCGGCCAGCACCGTCTGCTGGCCGGTCCGTAGCCGGCGGCCCTGCCGCCGGCCGTAGAGTATGCGCCGGTTCTCCAAATCCGCTCCCGTCGGGTCCGTTTCCGGCCCCGCCATAATATGGCCGAGATTCTTTCGTCCAGGCCCTTTACCGGCCCTGCGGCCCGTTGCAGCGCCGCAGGTGCCTCTTATATATCCGCTCGACCGCTGGGGGCATGCGGTCCCCACCGACCAATCCCCCGCGAAATCCCCAAGGGGTTCCGCCGGTGCCTTCGAGGCCGACGGGATCTGCTGCACGAAGGAGAGAGATTCTCATGGCGAAAGTGATCGGCATCGACCTCGGCACGACGAATTCCTGCGTCGCCGTGATGGAGGGCAAGGCCGCCAAGGTGATCGAGAACGCCGAGGGCGCGCGCACGACCCCCTCGATGGTGGCCTTCACCGAATCCGGCGAGCGGCTGGTCGGCCAGGCCGCCAAGCGCCAGGCCGTCACCAATCCCGAGAACACGCTGTTCGCGTTCAAGCGCCTGCTCGGCCGGCGCAGCGACGACGCGATGGTGGTCAAGGAGAAGGGGCTCGTCCCCTACCACATCGTCAAGGGCGACAACGGCGACGCCTGGGTCGAGGCGCGGAACGAGAAGTACGCACCGAGCCAGCTCAGCGCCTTCGTCCTGCAGAAGATGAAGGAGACGGCCGAGGCCTATCTCGGCGAGCCGGTGACGCAGGCCGTCATCACGGTTCCCGCCTACTTCAACGACAGCCAGCGCCAGGCGACCAAGGATGCGGGCCGCATCGCCGGCCTAGAGGTGCTGCGCATCATCAACGAGCCGACCGCAGCCGCGCTCGCCTACGGGCTGGAGAAGCGCGGCAGCGGCACGATCGTCGTCTACGACCTCGGCGGCGGCACGTTCGACGTGTCGATCCTGGAGATCGGCGACGGCGTGTTCGAGGTGAAGTCGACCAACGGCGACACCTTCCTCGGCGGCGAGGACTTCGACAAGCGCGTCATCGACTACCTGGCGGACGAGTTCAAGAAGGAGTCGGGGATCGACCTGCGCGGCGATCGGCTCGCCCTGCAGCGCCTGAAGGAAGCCGGCGAGAAGGCCAAGATCGAGCTTTCGAGCGCGACGCAGACCGAGATCAACCTGCCCTTCATCACCGCCGACGCCAGCGGTCCCAAGCACCTCAACCTCAAGCTGACCCGGGCCAAGCTCGAGGCGCTGGTCGACGATCTGATCCAGCGCACGATCGACCCCTGCCGCGCGGCGCTGCGCGACGCCGGGCTGAAGGCGTCGGAGATCGACGAGGTGATCCTGGTCGGCGGCATGACCCGCATGCCGAAGATCATCGAGGCGGTGAAGAACTTCTTCGGCAAGGAGCCCCACCGCGGGGTCAACCCGGACGAGGTCGTCGCCGTCGGCGCGGCGATCCAGGGCGGCGTGCTGAAGGGCGAGGTCAAGGACGTCCTGCTGCTCGACGTCACCCCGCTGTCGCTCGGGATCGAGACGCTGGGCGGCATCTTCACCCGGCTGATCGACCGCAACACCACGATCCCGACCAAGAAGAGCCAGGTCTTCTCGACCGCCGAGGACAATCAGACGGCCGTCACGATCCGCGTCTTCCAGGGCGAGCGCGAGATGGCGGCGGACAACAAGCTGCTCGGCCAGTTCGATCTGGTCGGCATCCCGCCGGCGCCGCGCGGCATGCCGCAGGTCGAGGTCGCCTTCGACATCGACGCCAACGGCATCGTCAGCGTCTCGGCCAAGGACAAGGCCACCGGCAAGGAGCAGCAGATCCGCATCCAGGCCTCCGGCGGCCTCGCGGAGGCCGACATCCAGCGGATGGTCCAGGAGGCCGAGGAGCACGCCGAGGACGACAAGAAGCGGCGCGAACTGGTCGATGCCCGCAACCACGCCGACTCCCTGGTGCACTCGACCGAGCGCAACCTGAACGAGTACGGCGACAAGGTGGCGCCGGCGGTCAAGTCCGAGATCGAGAGCGACATCCAGGCGGTCAAGGATGCGCTGGGCAGCGAGGACGCGGCCGACATCAAGGCCAAGACCGACCGCCTGGCCCAGTCGGCCATGAAGCTCGGCGAGGCGATGTACAAGGCCCAGCAGTCGGACGGCGCCGGACCCGGCCAGGACGGCGGAGCGGAGGCCGGCCCCGGCGACAAGGATACGGTCGTCGATGCCGACTTCGAGGAAGTCGACGACACCAAGAAGAACAAGCGCGCCTGACGACGACCATGCGCCCGCTGTCGGACCCATCCCCGGGCTCGACGGCGGGCGCAGCGTTTTTCCACCATCCCGCGCCCCGCTCCGGGCGCCGCCAGCGGATTGCCGCCTGACCCATGGCCAAGCCGGACTACTACGAGACCCTGGGGGTGTCCCGCGACGCGGACCAGGACGAGCTGAAGAAGGCCTATCGCAAGCTCGCCATGCGCTGGCACCCCGACCGCAATCCGGGAGACCCGGATGCGGAGCAGCGCTTCAAGGAACTGAACGAGGCCTACGACGTCCTCAAGGACGACCAGAAGCGCGGCGCCTACGACCGCTACGGTCATGCGGCGTTCGAGAATGGCGGCGGCGGGCGGACAGCGGGCGGATTCGAGGGATTCGCCGACATCTTCGAGGAGATGTTCGGCGAGGTCATGGGCCGGCGCGGCGGCTCCGGCCGCGGCAGCGACCTGCGCTACAACATGGAAATCTCGCTCGACGAGGCGTTCCGCGGCGCCGAGAAGACGATCCGGGTGCCGACCCACGCCGCCTGCGAAGCGTGCAACGGCACCGGGGCCGAGCCCGGTTCGCGGCCGGTCAACTGTCCGACCTGCAACGGCCATGGCAAGGTCCGGGCGCAGCAGGGCTTCTTCACCATCGAGCGCACCTGCCCCAACTGCGGCGGGTCCGGCCGCATCATCGAGCGCCCCTGCAAGAGCTGCAGCGGGGCCGGGCGCGTGCGCCGGGAGAAGAACCTGCAGGTGACCATCCCGCCCGGAGTCGAGGACGGCACCCGCATCCGCCTCAGCGGCGAGGGCGAGGCCGGCCTGCGTGGCTCGCCGCCGGGCGATCTCTACATCTTCCTGTCCCTGCAGCCGCACCGCTTCTTCCAGCGCGACGGCGCCAACATCCATTGCCGGGTGCCGATCCCCATGACGACGGCGGCGCTCGGCGGCCAGATCGAGGTGCCGACGCTCGACGGCACCTTCGCCAAGGTCTCCGTGCCCGCCGGCACCCAGTCGGGACACCAGTTCCGGCTGCGCGGCAAGGGCATGTCGGTCCTGCGCTCGTCCTCGCGCGGCGACCTCTACATCCAGGCCATCGTCGAGACGCCGATGAATCTCACGAAGAAGCAGCAGGAGTTGCTGCGCGAGTTCGAAGGCGCCGGCGGACGGGAGAAGACGAGCCCGGAATCGGCCGGCTTCTTCCAGAAGGTCAAGGAGTTCTGGAGCGACCTGCGCGAATAGCCCGCGCGGGGCCGCACCTCAGTCCCGGTCGGCGACCTCGAAGCGCAGCCGGACCATGCTGGGGGGACGGTCCGGATACATCTGCACGACGAACATGTGGTCGTAGTCGACCTCCGCGTTCAGCCTGACCTGACCGCCGCCCGGCACGCCCAGCGCATCGAGGATCCGCGGAATGTTGCGGGTATGGCCGACCATCAGCCGGTCCCTGCCGTCCGGCTTCTCGCGCAGGCGGCCGGCAAAGGCCACCTGGCCGTCGCGCGTCATGACCTGCGGCTTCAATCCCGACCGTTCCGCGAACGGGGCGCCCGTCTGCCGGCTGCGCAGCGCGTCGGTGGTGATCAGTTCCGCGATGCCGTCATCCGCCAGCATCCGGGCCAGCGTCCGTGCCCGATCGATGCCGGCCGCGAGCAGCGGCGCCTCGTCGCCCGCGACTTCCAGGCTCTTCTCCGCATGGCGGACGAGGAAGACGACGCCTTCGGCATACGCAGCCGGCGCGGCGAACGCGCCCGCAAGCAGGTCAACGCAATTCGCAGCATCTGCACTTCGCCTCCCCGGCGCGGCAATGCGGGCCGTGACCCATCCTGGCGGGTTTCCATGGCGACGCAAAGCGTCCTGATCGCTGCGGGCCTTGCCCGGTCAGGCCAGCCACTTCTCCATGAAGACGAGTTCGTCCGTGCGGTAGCCGAGACGGTCGTAATATTCGACGACGCGGCGGTTATCGGGCTCGACCAGGAGGTTGACCTTGTCGCAGCCGCGCTCGCGGAGGCGCCGCTCGACGGTCTCCATCAGCGCCCGCCCGATCGCCCGGCCGCGCAGCTCCGGCGCCACCGCCAGGCGATTGACCCAGCCGCGGCGGCCGTCATAGGAGCCGATGACCGAGGCGACGATGCGCCCCTCCTCCTCGGCGACGAGAAAGAGGTCGGGATCGCGCTCCAGCTTGCGCTCGAGCGACAGCGGCGTGTCCGAGCGGCTGGGGTGCAGGCCGCAGGCCTGCCACAGCGCCACGATCGCCGCGAAATCCGCCGGCCGATAGCTTCGCACCTCCATGCTCCCTCCGTCCTCCCCGGGCTGCTGCCGGCAGTGTAGCGCCGCCGGTCGCGACGCGCTTGCGCCGCGGCGCCGGCTGTGGCTCCCTCGCCGGTCCCAGAGGGAGGGAGACGGGGACATGGCCGAGGTACGGATCGCGATCGCCGGCGCCGCCGGACGCATGGGGCGCATGCTGACGGCCGAGGTGGACCGCACCGAGGGCGCCGTCCTCGTTGCCGGCTCCGAGCCGGCCGGCAGCAATGCCGCAGGCCAGGACATAGGCGAACTCGCCGGGATCGGGCGGCGCGGCGTCGCGGTATCGACCGATGCCGGGGCTCTGTTCTCGGCCGCCGACGTCGCCATCGACTTCACGGCGCCGGCGGCGACCCTCGCCCATGCCCGGCTGGCGGCCGCGGCCGGCAAGGGGCTGGTGGTCGGCACGACCGGCCTGTCGCCCGACGACCGCGCGGCGATCGCCGAATTGGCGGCCGCGGCGCCGATCGTGCTGGCGCCGAACATGAGCCTGGCGGTCAACCTGCTGATGGGCCTCGTCGAGCAGGTCGCCGCGGCGCTCGATCCCGACTACGACATCGAGATCGTCGAGATGCATCACCGCCACAAGGTCGATGCCCCCTCCGGCACGGCGCTCGGCCTCGGCGAGGCGGCGGCGCGCGGCCGAGGGGTCCGCCTGGACGATGCGGCGGTGCGGGTGCGCGACGGCCATACCGGCGCGCGCCAGCGCGGCACGATCGGCTTTGCGGCGCTGCGCGGCGGCGACGTGGTCGGCGACCATACGGTGGTCTTCGCCGCCAATGGCGAGCGGCTGGAGCTGACCCACCGTGCCGGCACGCGCGAGATCTATGCCCGGGGCGCCGTCCGCGCGGCGATGTGGCTGGCCGGCCGCAAGCCCGGCCTCTACGACATGATGGACGTGCTGGGCCTGCGTCAGGCCGGCTCGCGGTAGCGCCGCAGCGCGTCCCGCAGCAGGCCGGCCGCCCGCGCGCGTTCGTCGGGCCCGAGGAAAGCGCCAACCTCGACGCGCCGGCCATGCGAGGTGAGGACGAGCCGCGGCCGGGCCCGCGCCGTCCCCTCGTCGAGAACCACGCGCAGCCAGTAGGGCTGGAAGGTCCAGCGCTGCGGCGGGCGGCGCGGCCGGATGCGGTCGAGCGTGAGGGCGTCGCCGGCCAGTCGGACGCGGTCGGCGGTGGTGCGGGCGCGGGCATAGCTGATGCGGAACGCGATGTAGACGCCGAGGACGTCGAGCCCGAGGAAGCCGAACACCGGCCAGGCCCCGATCGCCAGGAAGAGCACACCCGTCACGAAGCCGACGCCGCCCAGCGCCAGCATCAGCAGCGTGAAGCCTGCCGGCGGCAGGCTACGGTGCGGTCGCAGCTCGAGATCGAGCAGCGGCGACGGGTCGACGGTGGCGATGGCAGCCATTTCCGGCAATCATATGGCTGCCGTGCCGGACGGGAAAAGGGGGCGTTCCACCGGCGGACGCGATAGATTGGCGCCCCCTCCCCGCCTGGTTTCCCGACATGCAGAAGCGCAAGGTCGACGAGTTCTTCGGCCGCCTCGCCGCCGCCGATCCCGAGCCGAAGACGGAACTCGAATACGGCAATCCCTACACGCTGCTGGTGGCGGTGGTCCTGTCGGCCCAGGCGACCGACGTTGGCGTCAACCGCGCGACCGGCCCGCTCTTCCGGCTGGTGGACACGCCGCAGAAGATGCTCGACCTCGGCGAGGAGCGGCTGCGGGAGTTCATCAAGACGATCGGCCTCTTCAACACCAAGGCCAAGAACGTGATCGCGCTGAGCCGCATCCTGGTGGAGCAGTATGGCGGCCAGGTCCCGGCGGACCGCGATGTTCTGGAAACCCTGCCGGGCGTCGGCCGCAAGACGGCGAACGTGGTGATGAACGTCGCGTTCGGGCAGCCGACCATCGCGGTCGACACCCATATCTTCCGCGTCGCCAACCGTACCGGCCTGGCGGCCGGCAAGACCCCGCTGGCGGTCGAGGAAAAACTGGAACGGGCCGTCCCGGCCAGGTGGCGCCTGCATGCGCACCACTGGCTGATCCTGCATGGCCGCTATGTCTGCCAGGCGCGCAAGCCGCGCTGCCCGGACTGCACGGTCCGCGATCTCTGCGCCTACAAGGCGAAGACGGTATAGGAACCGGGACCGGCGCGGGTGCCGGTCCCGGGATTCGGGGACTTAGCGGCCGCCGGACTCGAAGCGCATGTCGGCGGTGTCGGACACCATCCGGCCACCCATCGAGCGCGACATGTCATCCTCGTCGGAGGTCGAACGGATGTCGCCCGAGAGCTGGCCGCCGGCCTCGACCTCGAGCTGGCCGTAGCGCACCTTGCCGGAGACGCGGCCGGTGGCGCCGATGAAGAGACGCTTGCGGACGATGAGGTCGCCTTCGAAGCGGCCACGCACTTCCGCCTCGTCGATCTCCGCGCTGCCCTTGAAGAGGCCGGTGTCGGAAATCTCGATGACGCGGCTGGTCAGCGTCGCCTCGACGCGGCCCTCGACCACCAGCTTGTCGCAGGCGGTGATCTCGCCGGTCAGGCAGATGCCATGGCCGACGATCAGCGTCTTGCTCTCGTTCTCGCCGCCGCGCCGCGGCGCCGGCGCTTCCGGCCGACGGCCGGCCGGATCGAGCGGGCGGGTCACGGGCGGCGTCGGCACCGAGCGCCCGATCGGCGGAACGCCGGGCGAAGTTCCCAGCCCCGACGACGACATCGCCGGCTGCGGCGGCGTCACCGGACGCGTGAACGGCTTCGCGGCGGCCGACGGCGAGGTGTCCTCGAGCTCGGTCGGGCCGGTGCCGGTCGTATCGTCGTCATCCTTGCGTCGGCGGAACATGGTCTATGGACCTTTCGTCAGATACGGTTTCAACCTTTCGTCGGCTTACCGGCCGCGAACCCGGATGCCGACGCGATTCATCGATGCTTCCCGATCTTGGACACGAAGAATATCGCCTTGGCAGTTGAAATTGAACGAAAATTATCCGACGGCACTGCGGACCCCCCTGGCGCCGCAGTAATAGTAGGTCCAACCCATTGAACCTACTATTACTTGATCTTGGCTGGACGGGGAGGTCAGTCGGCGCCCGCCAGCGCCTGCGCGAGGCCCTCGGCCGCCCGTTCGACGTCGGCGCGGGACACGTCGAGATGGGTGACCGCGCGCATCCGAGTCGGGCCCTCGACCATGATCCGGATACCGGACCGGCGCAGCCGGGCCGAGACCGTGCCGGCATCGACCCCGGCTGAGGAGAGGTCGAGGAAGACGATGTTGGTCTCGATCTCCGGCGGATCGAGGCGCACGCCCGGGATCGCCGCCGCACGGTCGGCGAAGAGCCGGGCATTCGCA
Organism: Allostella sp. ATCC 35155; assembly: GCA_006738865.1. Lineage (GTDB taxonomy): Bacteria > Pseudomonadota > Alphaproteobacteria > ATCC43930 > Allostellaceae > Allostella. Next base: position 371,794 of record AP019701.1, on the reverse strand, counting down.
TGATCTTCGGCCAGCCGGTCGACGTGATGGTCGAGCGCGTGCAGGCAGGCCGCGGCGAGCACGCCCGACTGGCGCAAGGCGCCGCCGAGCCGGTGCTTCCACACCCACGCCTCCTGGATGAAGTCCTTCGGCCCGGCCAGGACGGCGCCGACGGGACAGCCGAGGCCCTTGGAGAAATCGAGCCAGGCGGTGTCGAACGGCTGCGCGAACTCGCCCGCCGCGACGCCGGATGCGACGCAGGCATTGAGCAGCCGCGCCCCGTCCATATGCACGGCCAGCCCGTGCTCGCGCGCCCGCCCGGCGACGGCGCGGATCGTCGCCAGCGGCCAGACCGCGCCGCCACCGCGGTTCGAGGTCTGCTCCATGACGACGAGACGCGAGCGCGGCGCCCGCATCTTCGGCCGGCGCACCGCCGCGGAGAGTTCGTCCGGGCCGAAGATGCCCCGCGGACAGGCGATGGGCTGGATCAGCGCGCCGCCCAGCACCGCCACGCCCGCCCCTTCCGAGCCGTAGACATGGGCGCTGGCGGCGCAGATGACTTCGTCGCCGGGGCGCGTGTGCAGCACCAGGGCGATCTGGTTGCACATGGTGCCCGACGGCAGGAACAGCGCCGCCTCCTTGCCGAGGAGGTCCGCCACGCGCGCCTCGAGCGCGGCCGTGGTCGGATCCTCGCCGAGCTGCTCGTCGCCGACGGGCGCGCGGGTCATCGCCGCCAGCATGGCGGCGGTCGGGCGGGTCGCGGTATCGCTGACGAGGTCGATGGCAACGGGAACGGCGGTCATTGGGCGGCCTCCGCCGCGCCGGAGTTGCTGCGGAGATGGAAGGCGAGCCGATCGAGGAAGCGGTCGACGTCGTCCGCGTCGTTGTAGACGTGGGGTGCCGCGCGGATGCGCCCGTCCTTGGCGGCGGCGCGGATGCCGTCGGCGGCGAGCTGCGCCTCGACGGCGTCGGCATCGCGCCCCCCGATATCGAAGCTGACGATGCCGGCGCGGCGCGGCCAGTCGGCCGGCGTCGCCACCGCGAGCCCGAGGCGGCGGGCGCCTTCGAACAGGCGGTCGGTCAGCGCACGGATGCGGGCCTCGACATGCTGACGGCCCCACTCTTCGATCATCAGCGCCGATCGGCGCTGCACCCAGATGCCGAGAAAGTTGGGGTTGCCGTACTCGTAGCGATGCGCGTCGGGCGCGCGCGCTGGCGCAGGATCGGCGCGGTCGAGGGTGGCGAAGGAGAACTTGGCGGCGTAGGGCGGCCGCAGCCGGTCGAGCGCGCGGTCCGATACGTGGAAAATGCCGGCGCCGGCAAGGCTGAACTGCGCCTTGTGGCCACCGGCGGCCACGACGTCGGCGCCGAGCCCGGCGATCGGATCGGCGAGAATACCCAGGCCCTGGACCGCATCGACGACGAGCAGGATGTCCTTGGCACGGCAGAGATCGGCGAATGCGGCGAGATCGGCGCGCTGGCCGATGCCGTAGGTGACCCAGGCGACCGCGACCACCCGCGTCCGGCCGTCGACCAGGGCACGGTAGGCGTCGACCGAGACCGAGCCGTCCGGCCCGGCCTGGGCGATCCGCAGTTCGACCCCGCGCTCGACCAGCGGACGCCAGGGGAAAGTGTTGTTCTCGTGCTCCTCGGTCGAGATGACGAGGTTGTCACCCGGCTGCCAGTCGAGCCCGAGGGCGACGATGTTGATGCCCTCCGAGGTGTTCTTGACGAAGGCGAGGCGATCGGCGGGCGCGCCCCAGACGCGCGCGACGTCGCCGCGGGCGGCCTCGATCTCGGCCATCGAGAAGGCCAGGCGGCCACCCGTCTGGTCGACGTCGGCCAGCCATTCGGCGGTCGCCGTCGCCACCCGGTCGGGCAGCAGCGCCTTGCGGGCGAGGTCGAGATAGGCAAAGCGCGAGGCGGCCGCGAAGCGGCGGCGCACGCCGGCCCAGTCCGGTTCGGGCGGCGCGGGCGACGGGGTCATGGGCAGGGCTCCCTCAGAGATGCATGACCTGCCCGAGGAAGGCACGGGCGCGGTCGGTGCCGGGTCGGGTGAAGAATAGCTCAGGCGGGGCCGCCTCGACGATCTCGCCCTGGTCCATGAAGACGACGAGGTCGGCGACCCGGCGCATGAAGGCCATCTCGTGGGTGACGACGATCATCGTCATGCCGCCGTGGGCCAGTTCTTCCATCACCGTCAGCACCTCCTGCACCCGCTCCGGGTCGAGGGAGGAGGTCGGCTCGTCGAACAGCATCACGGTCGGCTCGGCCATGAGGGCGCGCGCGATCGCGACGCGCTGCTGCTGGCCGCCCGACAGCTGGCCCGGATACTTCGCCTGCTGGTCGGCGATGCCGACCCGGTCGAGCAGCATCCGCGCCCGCGCCTCGGCCGACGCTGCCGGCTCGCCCGCGGCGAAGATCGGACCGACCGTCAGGTTGTCGAGCACGGTCAGGTGCGGAAACAGATTGAAGGACTGGAAGACCATGCCGGTGCGCCGGCGCACCGTCGCCAGCGCCCGGCCGGCGGCATCGAGCTCGATGCCGTCGACGCGGATGATGCCCGCCTGGTGGCGTTCGAGGCCGTTGACGCAGCGGATCAGCGTCGACTTGCCGGAGCCGGACGGGCCGCAGACGGCCACCCGCTCGCCGCGCGCGACCCCCAGCGTGACGCCGCGCAGGGCATGGTGGGCCCCGTACCACTTGTCGACGTCACGAAACTCGACGACCCAGTCGCCGCCCCGGTCCCCCGCGGTCATCGCCGGCGCACCGCGAGCCGCCGCTCGACCGCCATCCCCTGGCGCGAGAAGGCGAGGCAGAAGAGCAGGTAGAGGATGAAGACGAAGATGTAGACCTCCGGCGCGTAGCGCACCCAGACCGGGTCCTCCAGCGCCACCTTGGCGGCGCCCAGCACGTCGAAGAGGCCGAGGATCGCGACGAAGGTCGTGTTCTTGAAGGCGCGGATGATGTCGTTGAGCAGGGCCGGCACGACGAGCGCCAGCGCCTGGGGCAGGACCACGAGCCGCATGCGCAGCCCGTAGCCCAGGCCGAGCGCCTTCGCCGCCTCGTGCTGGCCGGCCGGGATCGCCTGCAGTCCGCCGCGCACGATCTCCGCCGCGTAGGCGCCGAAGAAGATGATCATGCCGATGATGGCGCGGATCAGCTTGTCGACTTGCAGCTCCGGCGGCACGAAGAGCGGGAACACCAGCGAGGCGACGAAGAGCACCGCGATGAGCGGCAGGCCGCGGACGACCTCGATGACGCCGACCGAGATGGCGCGGATCGCGGGCATCGTCGACTGCCGCCCGAGCGCCAGCAGCACCGCCAGGGGCAGGCCGCCGGCCACCGTCGAGACGAAGATGACGATCGTCAGCGGCAGGCCGCCCCAGAGGTGCGTGCGGACCGGGCTGAGGCCGAAGACGCCGCCCAGCAGGAGCACCAGCGTCGCCACCGACGCCAGCGCCCAGGCGGCAAGCTTGACGCGCACGCTGATGCCGCCGATGGCCGAGAAGCCGATCATGGCGACGAAGATCGCGACGACGACGGCGCCCCGCCACTGCTCCTCGTAGGGATAGGTGCCGAAGAGGATCAGCCGGTACTTCTCGCCGATCACTGCCCAGCAGGCGCCGGCCGCGCCGCGGCAGGCCGCGCCGTCCGGCGCCCAGAAGACCGCATCCGTCAGCGCCCAGGCGAATGCGCGCGGCACGAACCAGGCGATCGCCAAGGCCAGGAGCAGCGTCACCGCCGCGTCGAAGGGCGAGGCGAGGAGGTTACGCCGCAGCCACCCGACCGGGCCGCGCGCGACGGGCGGCGGCAGCCGCGGCGGGGCGCCGTCGCTGGTCTTGGCGAAGGATCGACAGGACAGGGTCGCCATCCTCACCGCTCCCGGATGCGGACGGCGCGGTTGACGATGTCGGCCAGCGCCCCGATCGTCAGCGCCAGCGACAGATAGACCAGCGCCATGATCGCGATGGCCTCGATCGTGTGGCCGCTCAGCGTCAAGACGGTGTTGGTGATGCTGAAGAGGTCGGGATATCCGATCGCGACGCCGAGCGAGCTGTTCTTGACGAGGCTGATGTACTGGGCCGCGAGCGGCGGGACGATGACACGCAGCGCCTGCGGAAAGACGATGCGGCGATAGAGCTCGGTGCGCGGCAGGCCGACCGCCTGGGCCGCCTCGATCTGGCCCCGCCCCACCGACAGGATGCCGGCGCGGACGATCTCGGCGACGAAGGCCGCGATGTAGAAGGACAGGCCGAAATAGAGGGCGAGGAACTCGGGCGAGAGCGCGAGGCCGCCGGCGAAGTTGAAGCCGCGCAGCACGGGCACGCTCCAGCCCGCGGGCGCGCCGACGGCGAGCCAGAATGCCAGCGGGAGTGCGAGCGCGGCCAGCCCCGCCAGCGCCAACGGCGCCGGCGTCGCCCGGCCGCGCCGGCGACGGCGGTCCGACCAGCGCAGCACCCAGAATCCGAGCGCGGCGCCCGGGACCAGCAGCAGCAGCGCCACAGCCAGGACGACCGGCTCGGCCGGCCATGGCACCAGCAGCCCCCGGTTCGAGAAGAAGGCGAGGTCGCCCAGGCTCATCGCCTGCCGCGGTCCGGGAAGCAGGGTGAAGAGCGCGTACCAGAAGACGATCTGGACGAGCTGCGGGGTGTTGCGGAAAAGCTCGACATAGGCGCCGGCCGCGCGCGCCAGCAGCCAGTTCCCCGACAGCCGGGACAGCCCGAGCACCGTCCCCAGCAGCGAGGCCGTGACGAGCCCGGCCGCGGCGACGACCAGCGTGTTGCCGAGTCCGACGACGAAGGCCTGGAGGTAGGTGTCGTCGGGCGAGAAGGCGAAGAAGGCGTGCCCGATCGCAAAGCCGGCGCGGTCGAGCAGGAAGTCGAAGCCGGACGCGATGCCGCGCTGCTGCATGGCGCGGCGCGCCGTCTCCGTCATCCAGGCGGCCAACCCCACCAGGAGCAGGACCACCAGGATCTGGTAGAGGGTCGCGCGAAGGCCGGCGGCCCGCCGTCCGGCGGGCCGCCCGGCATCGGACGGCATGTCAGAACGGCGGGGCGTAGAACAGGCCGCCGTTGGTCCATTGCTGGTTCACGCCGCGCGCCAGCTTCAGCTTGGAGCCGTTGCCGAGGCCGCGGTCGTAGATTTCCGCATAGTTGCCGACTTGCTTGATCACCCGGTAGGCCCAGTCGGGATCGAGGCCGAGACCCTTGCCGGCGGCACTGCCGGCGGTGCCCAGCAGGCGGCGGACCTCCGGCTGCTTGCTGTCCTTGCGCACCGCGTCCACCGTCTTGGAGGTGATCCCGCGCTCCTCGGCCTCGAACAGCGCGAAGACCACCCACTGCACGATGTCGCGCCACTGCGGGTCGCCCTGGCGGACCACCGGCCCCATGGGATCCTTGCCGAAGATCTCGGGCAGGATCACGAAATCCTCGGGGTTGGGGGCGACGGCGGCGCGGATCGCCGAGAGGCCGGAGGTCGTCTGCACGAAGACGTCACAGCGCCCGCCGAAGAAGGCCGTGTTCAACTCCTTCTGGTCCTCGATCACGACCAGCGTCACCTTCATGCCGTACTGCGCCTGGGCATCGGCGACGATGCGCTCGGAGGTGGAGCCGGGGCGCACGCACACGGCCGCGCCGTCCAGTTCCTTCACCGACTTCACGCCGAGCTTCTTCGGCACCATGAAGCCCTGGCCGTCATAGAAGGTCGGGGTCACGAAATCGAGGCCGAGATCGGCGTCCCGGCCGTAGGTCCAGGTGACGTTGGACAGGGTGACGTCGACCTCGCCCGTCTGCAGCACGGTCAGGCGCGTCTGGGTCGTGCTCTTGACGTACTGCACCTTGCTGGCATCACCGAGCACCGCGGCGGCGATGGCCCGGCAGACATCGACCTCGAGGCCCGTCCATTCCCCCTTGCTGTCGACGACGGAGAAGCCCGGGCGGCTGCCGTTCATCGCGCAGACGAGCTGGCCGCGCGCCTTGACGGCATCGAGCGTCGGGCCGGCCAGGGCCTCTCGCGGGGCGGATACGGCGGCAAGCGCCATGGCGGCCGGCAGCAGCGCCGGCAGCAGGTAGCGGGCAATAGCGAGTGGCATCGCGGTCGATCCTTTCGGACGGGCGGGCGGAGAGGCCCCCACTCTGCAAGATGACGGCCACCGCGCAACACAAAAACGCCTCAGCCCCCGACCGGCCCGCCGTCGTCGCGGGTGATGGCGACCACCGAGGGGCGCGGCGGCACACCGTCGGCGAAGTCGGGCCAGCGGGTCGACGGCCTCTCGAAGCTCGAGCCGCGGGACGCCCCCGGATGCTGGACGGAGACGAACAGCGCGCGGCCGTCCGGCGTGAAGGCAGGGCCGGTCACCTCCGCCCCGACCGGCGCCCGGAAGAGCCGGCGCACGCGCCCCCGCTCCGCCCCCTCGGCCACTGCGAGGTAAAGCCCGTCGGCAGCGCCCGCCGCGAGCCCGCTGTCGGTTGCGATCCACAGCCGGCCGGCCGGATCGAATTCCAGATTGTCGGGGCAGGACAGCCAGTCCTCCGGCCCGGACCCGCGCCCGTAGGCGGTGCCCGGATCGACCGCCGGGCGGCCGGCGACGAGGAACAGTTCCCAACGTGCCTCCGTCGCGGCATGGTCGACGCCGTCGCCGGCCATCGGCGGGATGATCTCGATGACGTGTCCGTGCCGGTTGTCCGCGCGCGGATTGGCGGCATCCACCTGGGCTGCCGTGCGCCGGCTGTTGTTGGTCATGGCGACATAGACCCGGCCCGTCGTGGCGCTCACCGCCACGTCCTCGGGACGGTCCATCGGAGTGGCTTCGAGCCGGTCGGCCGCCCGCCGCGCCTCGATCACCACGGTCGCCTGGTCGGGAAAGCCGTTCTCCGCCGTCAGCGGCCCCCGGCCATGGACCAGCGGCAGCCATTCGAGCCGGCCATCGGGATGGAAGCGCGCGACGTAGAGCGTTCCCGCGTCGAGGAGATCCCGGTCGGCAGCGCGATCGCCGGGCGTCCGGGCGCGTGCCGTCACGAACTTGTAGACGTACTCGAAGCGCTCGTCGTCGCCCTGGTAGAGGGCGATCCGGCCATCATGGCTGACGGCGCAGGTGGCACCCTCGTGCTTGAAACGCCCGAGCGCCGTCCGCTTCACCGGGACCGAGGTCGGGTCGTAGGGGTCGAATTCGACGATCCAGCCGAAGCGGTTGGGCTCGTTCGGCTCTTTCGCGAGGTCGAAGCGCGGGTCGTGCCGCCACCAGGAGTACCAGCCGCGGCCGTCCAAGCCGTAGCGTTTCGACGCAGGGTCGTCGCCCGGCGCACCGCCGAAGAAGGCGTGGAAGTTCTCTTCCGCCGTCAGGACCGTACCCCACGGGGTCTCGCCGCCGGCGCAGTTGGCGAAGGTGCCGGCCACGGTCCGTCCCTCCGGATCGGCGGTCGTGCGCAGGCGCGGATGGCCGGCCGCGGGGCCGCTCAGCGCCATGGGCGTGGTCGCGGTGATCCGCCGCGTGTAGCGACCGGGCACCACCGACCACCGCCCCGCCGCGCGGCGAACCTCGACCACGCTGGCACCGAGCGCGGCCATCTCGACCGCCGCCTCGGCAGGCCCCAGCGCCTGCGTCGCCTCCCGCCCGGGCGCAACGCCCGGGAACATCAGGGCGGGAATGGCGTACTCGTGGTTGACGACCAGCAGGCCGTGCTCGCCCGACCGGCTTCCCGCCGGCAGCGGAAAATAAGCGACATAGTCGCAATTGTAGCCGAACTGGCGCGCCTGGGCCGCGGCCGTCTGCCGGTCGACCGCGAAGGCCGGGGCATCGTCGAACAGCGGATCCCCCCAGCGCAGCAGCACCTGCCGCCGATGTCCGGCGGCGACATGGTCCTGGCCGTCGACGCCGGCAGGCACCGGCGGAAAACCCGCCGCTCCGGCCGCAGCCGGCCGCAGCAGCGGAACCACGGCCCCCGCGGCCAACCCTGCCAACAGCGCGCGGCGGGAGATGACGACGCCGATCGAGGGCGCGCCGGAGCGGTTGCTCCTCGGATCGTCGGTGTGCGGCCAGTCGCCGGAATCGGGGTCATGCACGGTCGGAGGGTCTCCGGACACCCGGGGCCGCCCAGACTTGGGCAGACCACGGACAGGATTCGTCGCCACAAATCCTGTCATCGCCATGTGACACTGTCGCTACCGTTCTTGCGTCCGCCTTGCCCGGACGCTCGCGATCCGATAGAACCCCGCCCCATCCTCCAACGAAATGTGTCCCGAAATGGCCGAGACGCGCCACGATGTCGTCGGCATCGGCAATGCCATCGTCGATGTCCTAGCCCATGCCGACGACGCCTTCCTCGAACGCGAGGGCCTCGCCAAGGGCACCATGGCCCTGATCGATGCCGAGCGCGCCGATGCGCTGTACGGCCGCATGGGGCCCGGCATCGAGGTTTCCGGCGGATCGGCCGCCAACACGCTGGCCGGCGTCGCCTCGCTGGGCGGCCGGGCCGCCTATTTCGGCAAGGTCCGCGACGACGAACTCGGCCGCATCTTCGCCCACGATATCCGGGCGACCGGCGTCCATTTCCCGACCGCGCCGGCGACGTCCGGGCCAGGCACCGCGCGCTGCCTCATCCTGGTGACGCCGGACGCGCAGCGGACGATGTCGACCTATCTCGGCGCCTGCGTCGACCTCGGCCCCGAGGACGTCGACGAGGACACGGTCGCGGCGTCCGCGGTGACCTATCTCGAAGGCTATCTCTTCGATCCGCCGCGGGCGCGCGAAGCCTTCGTGAAGGCGGCCGAGATCGCCCGGCGCAACGGCCGCCGTGTCGCCCTCAGCCTGTCCGACCCGTTCTGCGTCGACCGCCACCGCGACGCGCTGCGCCTCTTCGCGCGCGAACATGTCGACATCCTCTTCGCCAACGAGGTGGAGATCCTGTCGCTGACCGGGGCGGACGACTTCCAGGGCGCGCTCGACATGATCCGGGGCACGGTGCCGATCGCCGCGCTGACCCGCAGTGCCGCCGGCAGCGCCGTCGCCACCGCCGACGCGGTGCACGAGGTCGCCGCCGCCCCGGTCGCCCGGGTTGCCGACACCACCGGCGCCGGCGATCTCTACGCCGCCGGCTTCCTCTTCGGCCTCACGGCCGGCCGCGATCTCGCGACCTGCGCCCGGCTCGGCTCGATTGCCGCGGCCGAAGTGATCTCGCATTTCGGCGCCCGTCCGGAGACGCCGCTCGCCTCGCTCATCCACGGCATCTGACGCGCCCGGACCCTCCCTGGCACGAACCTTGCTGCGCAGCCATATCGAGTTCCCATGGACATCCGCAACATCGCGATCATCGCCCACGTCGACCACGGCAAGACCACGCTGGTCGACGTGCTCCTCCGCCAGTCCGGCACGTTCCGCGCCAACCAGCAGGTGGCGGAGCGCGCGATGGACTCCAACGACCTCGAGCGCGAGCGCGGGATCACCATCCTCGCCAAGTGCACGGCCGTCGTCTGGAAGGACACGCGCATCAACATCGTCGACACGCCCGGTCACGCCGATTTCGGCGGCGAGGTCGAGCGCATCCTCAGCATGGTCGACGGCGTCGTCGTGCTGGTCGATGCGGCCGAAGGGCCGATGCCCCAGACCAAGTTCGTGGTCGCCAAGGCGCTGAAGCAGGGGCTGCGCCCGATCGTCGTCATCAACAAGGTCGACCGTTCCGACGCCGAGCCGCAGCGCGTCCACAACGACGTGTTCGACATGTTCGCCGCCCTCGGCGCCGACGACGACCAGCTCGATTTCCCCACCCTCTTCGCGTCCGGCCGCAGCGGCTGGGCCAGCACGTCGATGGACGGCCCGCGCGAGGACATGGCGCCGCTCTTCGATCTCATCCTGGAGCATGTGAAGGCGCCCGTCGTCGACACCGAGGCGCCCTTCGCCATGCTGGCGACGCTGCTGGAGTACGACTCCTATCTCGGCCGCGTGCTGACGGGTCGCATCGCGGCCGGCACCGCGCGGGTCAACATGCAGGTCCGCGCGCTGCGCGGCGACAAGGTCGTCGAGGAGGGCCGCCTTTCCAAGCTGCTCTCCTTCCGCGGCCTGGAGCGGGTGCCGGTGCAGGAGGCGGTCGCCGGCGACATCGTCGCCATCGCCGGCCTGACCGACGCGACCGTCGCCGACACGCTGGCCGACGCCGGCGTCACGGTCGGCCTCGATGCCATCCCGGTCGATCCGCCGACCATCGCGGTCACCTTCTCGGTCAACGATTCGCCGCTCGCGGGGCGCGAGGGCACCAAGGTGACCGGCCGCATGTTGCGCGACCGGCTGCTGCGCGAGGCGGAGGGCAACGTCGCCATCCGCGTCCGCGAGACCGAGGGCAAGGACGCGATGGAGGTCGCCGGCCGCGGCGAACTGCAGCTCGGCGTGCTGATGGAGACGATGCGGCGCGAGGGCTACGAGATGTCGATCTCGCGCCCGCGCGTGCTGTTCCACACCGACGCGCAGACCGGCCAGCGCATGGAGCCGATCGAGGAGGCGCAGATCGACGTCGACGAGGCCTATTCCGGCATCGTCGTCGAGAAGCTGGGCTCCCGCCGCGGCGAGATGGTCGACATGCGCCCGTCCGGCGGCGGCAAGGTGCGCCTCACCTTCCGCATCCCGGCCCGCGGCCTCATCGGCTACCAGGGCGAGTTCCTGACCGACACCCGCGGCACCGGCATCATGAGCCGCCTCTTCCACGGCTACGCCCCCTACAAGGGGCCGATCGAGGGCCGGCGGGCCGGCGTCCTGATCTCCAACAGCGACGGCGTCGCCACCGCCTATGCGCTGTGGAACCTCGAGGATCGCGGCCCGATGTTCATCCACCCCGCGACCCAGGTCTACCAGGGCATGATCATCGGCGAACACACCCGCGAGAACGACCTCGAGGTGAACCCGATCAAGGGCAAGCAGCTGACCAACATCCGCACCACCTCCAAGGACGAGGCGATCCGGCTGACCCCGCCGCGGGCGCTCACCCTGGAGACGGCGATCGCCTACATCGCCGACGACGAGCTGGTCGAGGTCACCCCCAAGAGCATCCGCCTGCGCAAGCAGATGCTCGACCCCAACGACCGCAAGCGCGCCAGCCGCGCCGCCGAGGCCAGCTGACGCCGCGCGCGGGCCGGCCAACGGGCGGCCCGCGTTTACCCCCTGGCCGCCGATCGTCTATGGTCCGGCCGGCGAATCGCAATCCCACCAACCTTTTCCGAGAGGCCGCCCATGCGGATGATCCGCGCTCTCCTCGCTGTCGTCGGCTGCCTTCTCCTGCTGGAGGCGCCCGTGCAAGCAGCCGATCTCGAAAACACCCTCTATCTCGACCTGAAGGACGGCCGCGTCGTCATCGAGATGCGCCCCGACCTCGCGCCCAAGCATGTCGCCCGCATCAAGGAGCTGACGCGCCAGGGCTTCTATGACGGCGTCGTCTTCCACCGCGTCATCGACGGGTTCATGGCCCAGACGGGCGACCCGCGCGGCGACGGCACCGGCGGCTCGGGCCAGAAGCTCGACGCCGAATTCTCGCGCGAGCGGCATGTCCGCGGCACCACCTCGATGGCCCGCGCGCAGAACCCGAACAGCGCCGACAGCCAGTTCTTCATCATGTTCGCGCCCTCGACGCACCTCGACGGCCAGTACACGGTCTGGGGCAAGGTGACCCAGGGCATGGAGTTCGTCGACCAGATCAAGAAGGGCTCGTCGGTCCAGAACGGCGCCGTCAGCAACCCCGACCGCATCATCAAGATGCAGGTCGCCGCGGACGCGAAGTAGGCCGTTCCAGAGCAGGCGGACGATCCGTGAGCGAGGCGGGGCGCGGCCTTGCCGCCCTCTGGCGGGAGCCGCGCTTCGCCACCGTTCTCGGGCTGGGATTTGCCAGCGGCCTGCCGCTGCCGCTGACCTTCGGCACCCTTTCCTTCTGGCTCGCGGAATCGGGCGTCTCGCGCACCGCGATCGGGCTCTTCGCCCTCGTCGGCACCGCCTACAGCCTGAAGTTCCTCTGGGCCCCCCTCGTCGACGGGCTGCCGCTGCCGCCGCTGACGAGCTGGTTCGGCCGGCGCCGCGGTTGGACGCTGGGCATTCAGGCGGCCCTCATCCTGGCCATCGTCGCGCTCGGCCTCACCGATCCCGCCGCCAACGCCTGGCCGACGGCGGCCGCCGCCCTCGCCGTCGCGTTCCTGTCGGCGACGCAGGACATCGTCATCGACGCCTATCGCATCGAGCTGCTGTCCCCCGAGGAACAGGGAATGGGCGCGGCGGCGGTGCAGTGGGGCTATCGCGGCGGCATGCTGGCCGGCGGAGCGGGGGCGCTCTACGCGGCCGCGTTCGGCGGCTGGGCGGTCGCCTACGCCGTGATGGCCGCGCTGATGCTGGTCGGCGTCGCGACGGTGCTGCTGTCGCCGGAACCGGAGGCGGTCGAGCGGGAGGCGGTCGAACGCCCGCCGGCGACGGCCGGGGCGGGCGTCCGCATCGCCGCCTGGGTGCGCGCGGCGGTCATCGCCCCCTTCGCGGATTTCACCCGGCGCCCCGGCTGGCTCGCGGTGCTGCTCTTCGTCGTCCTCTACAAGCTGGGCGACGCGCTGGCCGGGATCATGTCGAACCCGCTCTATGTCGAACTCGGATTCTCCAAGATCGAAGTCGCCAACGTCGCCAAGGTGTTCGGCGTCGGCGCGACCCTCGCCGGCCTCGCGGCGGCAGGGGTCGTCGTCTACCGCTGGGGGGTGTTCCGCAGCCTCCTCGTCTGCGGCCTGCTGCAGGCCGTGTCGAACCTGACCTACGTCGTCCAGGTGTGGGCCGGGCACGACGTGGCGATGCTGATGGTCACGACCCTGATCGAGAACTTCACCGGCGCCATGGGCACGGCGGCGTTCGTCGCCTACATATCGAACCTCTGCTCGCGCCAGTTCGCGGCGACCCAGTACGCGCTGCTCTCGGCCCTCGCCGGCGTCGGCCGCAGCTATCTGGCGGCGTCCGGCGGCTGGCTCTCCGAGGTGCTCGGCTGGGTTCCCTTCTTCCTCGCGACCACGGCGGCGGCGCTGCCCGCGCTCCTCATCCTCCTCTGGCTCGGCCGCCGCTTTCCCGAGCCCGCGCCGCAGCGCGCGCCGTCATGATGCCGGCGTTGCGGAACGCGGTCCGCGGCCACCTGCCGGCCCTGACGCTGGCGGCCGCCTTCTTCCTGATGGCGGTGCTGGCGCTCCATGCCCACCGCATCGCCGCGCCGATCCTGGCCGTCGCGGGGCTGGCAGTGCCGATGCTGGCCTGGCTCGGCGGCAGCCGGCCACGGCCGGTGCCGGCCTTCGTCCTTCTGTTCGCCATCCTGATGGGCTGGGCGCTCCTGGGCCTCGCCTGGTCGCTCGACCCCGCTGCCACGCTCGACCAGTGGCTGCGCACCGTCTACCTGCTGGCGGCGGCCACGCTGCTCGCGACCACGGCCACGGCCCTGCCGCCGGCGGACAAGGCGCTCGCCGGCCGCGCCCTCGTCGCGGGTATGGCGCTGGCCGCCATCCTGGTCGTCGTCGAAACCGCAACCGGCGGCGCGGTCAAGGCGCTGGTCGGCAACAAGAGCGACCCGGTGATGGCCCTCAAGGCCGGCTCGACGATCCTCGTCATGCTGCTGTGGCCCGCGCTGGCGATCCTCGCCGACTCGGACCGCCGGCTGGCTGCCGCGGTGCTGGCCGCAGCCATCGTCCTGCCGCTGGCGTTTCTCGACGGGCGCGCCGCCCTGCTCGCGGCCGTCACGGGCGGGGCGGCGTTCCTTCTCGCCCTCGCCGCGCGACGGACGACCGCCGTGCTGCTCGCGGCGACGGCCGCCATCGGCATCCTGGCCGCCCCGTTTCTCGTGCTCCATCTCGTCTATCCCCTGTTCGGGGGCTTCGCGGCAGACGATGCCGTCCTGCCCTTCTCGGGCCAGCACCGGCTCGAGATCTGGCGCTTCGCGGCCGAGCGCATCCTGGAGCGCCCGTTCGCCGGCTGGGGGCTCAACGTCGCGCGCGTCTTTCCGGGCGGGGAGCGCATCCTCGACCCGGCGTCGGGTGCGATGCAGATGCCGCTGCACCCGCACAACGCAGCCCTCCAATGGTGGCTGGAGCTGGGTCTGCCCGGCGCCGCCGCCGGTGCCGTCGCGGTCGTGCTCTTCGCCGCCGCCGCCCTCCGCCTGCCCGGCCGGGCCGCGCCCGCCGCCGCGCTCGGCCAGATCGCGGCGGGCCTCGTCATCGCAATGCTGAGCTACGGGGCGTGGCAGAGCTGGTGGCTGGCGGCCGTCGGCATCGCGGTCGCAGCGACCAGCATCGCCGGTCGAGTCGAGTTTGCCGAAAAATCGTCGGGGGCGATGGATCGCACCGGCACCCGTCGGCGTTGAGAGCGACGATGTTCCGGAGGAGCGTGATTCCGAAGCCGCAGCTGTTGCAGCGACGCCACATCGGCGGCGGGAGTCCGCGCGGAACCGGGGCAACTGGTCGAGGGGACTGCCGGGTTGCGGAAGATTCGACTATAGATGCCACGATGCTGTCGGCGTGGCGCGCCGCCGCGCCGGAGCGTGTGGCTGTTCTCACGGGGGGTGCGCACGCGGTTACCGCCGGCGGGGGTCGTGGATTTAAAGGTTGCCAGGGTCTGGCGTGACCCTAGAATTCATGGTCGAGGGGTATCGGCAGGCGTTTCGCCTTCCGGTGGTCGCAGCATCGGTGGTTCGTGGGGCGCGCCCGGCGTCGCGGTGGTCACAGTTCGAACCGCGACGTGGGCTGAAACGACAAGGAGGTTTTTCTTCATGCGATCGATGAAGCTAGGGGCAGTGTTCGCTGTCGGCCTCATGGCGGCCGCTTGCGGCACGACCGAGATCGCCCAGGTCCGCGGCATGACGCAGACCGGCGGTACGGAATTCACCCAGGCGCTCGCCAGCGGTTACCGCGCGCTCGCCATCCAGGAGGAAGGTCTCCGCGACTGGTCCGACGCATACATGTATGCGCGCAAGGGCCTTTCCGCCGGGCAGGGTCAGGTGGTGATGCCGGAGGATCCGGCCAACTACGCGCTGCCCGCTTCCATGATGCCGGAGTTCCAGTCGGCCCGTGCCCGCCTGATCGCGGCGATGGATGCCGGCGGCCGCCAGCGTCTGCCCCGCGTCGCAGCGGGCGCCCAGCTCGCCTATGACTGCTGGGTCGAGGAGCAGGAAGAAGGCTGGCAGATCGACTGCATCGAGAAGTGCAAGCGGGACTTCTATGCCCTGCTCGCCCAGCTCGAGGCCCGCCCGGCCCCGGCCGCGGCTCCGGCCCCGGCGGCTCCGCCCGCGCCGCGTCAGTTCATCGTCTTCTTCGACTTCGACCGTTCGAACATCACCGCCGAGGGCGCTCGCGTCATCCAGCAGGTGATCGCTTCCTACCGTCAGAAGGCGGGTCCGGTCAGCGTCGTCGGCCATACCGACCGCTCGGGCACGCCGCAGTACAACCAGGGCCTCTCGGTCCGTCGCGCCAACTCGGTCAAGGCCGCGCTGGTCCGTGGCGGCATCGCCTCCGGCCAGGTCTCCACCGCCGGTCGCGGTGAGTCCGAGCCGCGGGTTCCGACGCCGGACGGCGTGCGCGAGCCGCAGAACCGGCGCGCCGAGATCCGCATCCAGTAGCGATCTCGAACGCCAATCGGGAACGGCGTCGGCTTCGGCCGGCGCCGTTTTCGTTTGTGCGCCCCGGAGGGTGGTCGTACGCCATCCGCGGGCATCGGCTGGACAAGCCCTGCCGCTCGTCCGATAGTCGGCGCCGAACATTCGCCGGCCCGCCCGACGGCCGGCCCCACTCAACCTGCACGATCGGACTTCCGCGGCTCCAGCCATGTACAGCGAAATCACCCGCGACATCCGCGTGACGGTGAAGCCCTTCTACCTCGAGGACCAGTCGTCACCGGCCGAGAACCACTATGTCTGGGCCTATCACGTGAAGATCGAGAACGTCGGGGCCGAGAAGGTGCAGCTGCGCAACCGCCACTGGCGCATCACGGACGCCCTCGGCCGGATGCAGGAGGTGCGTGGCCCCGGCGTCGTCGGCGAGCAGCCGATCCTGGAGCCGGGCCAGTCGTTCGAGTATACGAGCGGCACCCCGTTGCCGACCCCATCCGGGATCATGGTCGGAACGTATCAGATGGAGTGGCCGGGCGGCGCCCTGTTCGACGTCCGTATTCCCGCCTTCTCTCTCGACAGCCCCCACCAGCCGGTGCGCCTCAACTAGGCGATCCGGCCAGAAACAACGACAACGAGGCAAGATGAAGACCGAGGATCGCCAGGACGCCGCCACCGACCGGCCGACGCAGGCGGAGGCGGAGTCCGCCGTCCGCACGTTGATCCGCTGGGCCGGGGACCGTCCCGAGCGGGAGGGCCTCAAGGACACCCCGGCTCGCGTCGCCCGTTCCTTCGCAGAGTTCTTCGCCGGCTATGCGCTCGACCCGGTGGAGGTGCTGCAGCGGACTTTCGAGGAGGTCGAGGGCTACGACGAGATGGTCGTACTCCGCGACATCCGGTTCGAGAGCCACTGCGAGCACCATCTGGCGCCGATCATCGGCAAGGCGCACGTCGCCTACCTGCCGAAGACCCGGGTCGTCGGCATCAGCAAGCTGGCTCGCGTCGTCGACATCTATGCCCGCCGCCTCCAGATCCAGGAGAAGATGACGGCGCAGATCGCGAATGCGATCGAGGAGGTGCTGCAGCCGCACGGCGTGGCCGTCGTCATCGAGGCCTCGCACCAATGCATGACCACCCGCGGTGTCCACAAGCCCGGCACCAGCATGGTCACGAGCCGGATGCTGGGCGCATTCCGCGACGACGCCGCGACGCGGCGCGAATTCCTGGCCTTCGTCGGCGTCGGAGGCCCCGCCGGCACGGGCAACGTCTGATCGCCGCCCGAAGGTTGAGCGGAAACTCCAGCCGATGCCGGCGCTGCGCCCGGTCCTGCACGTCATCGGATTGCTGCTCGGTGTCGTCGCATTGGCGATGATGCTGCCGGCCGTCCTCGACTGGGCGGACGGCAACGACGGGTGGCGGGCCTTTGCCGCCTCCGCCGCGGCGACGCTCTTCATCGGGGGCGGCCTCGTGCTGGCGTGCCAGCCGTCGCGGCGCATCGACCTGACAGTGCGGCAGACCTTCGTGCTGACCGGCGCGTCCTGGGTGCTGATCTGCGCCTTCGCGGCCCTGCCTTTCGTCTTCGGCAGCACCGACCTCAGCTACGCGAAGGCCTATTTCGAGGCCATGTCCGGCCTGACCACGACGGGTTCGACGGTCCTGACGGGCCTCGACCAGATGCCGCGGGGCATCCTGCTCTGGCGATCCCTCCTGCACATGCTGGGCGGCATCGGCATCATCGTGATGGCGGTGGCCATCCTGCCGTTCCTGCGCATCGGCGGAATGCAACTCTTCCGCACCGAATCCTCCGACCGCTCCGACAAGTTGCTGCCCCGCGTCTCGCAGATGGCAAACGCCATCGTCGTCGTCTATTTCGTGCTCATGGGCACCTGCCTGGCGACCCTCTGGGCGCTCGGCCTCGGCTTCTTCGATGCGCTGTGCCACGCGCTGTCGACGATCTCGACCGGCGGCTTCGCCAACTACGACGCCTCCATCGGGCAGTTCCGAAACCCGTCGGTGGAGATCGTCATCACCATCTTCATGCTGCTGGGCGGGATGACGCTGCCGCTGTTCATCCGCCTCGGCCGCGGCGATTTCCGGCCGCTCCGGCACGACAGCCAGCTGCACTGGTACCTCGGCATCTTCGCGGCCTTCGCCGGAGCCATCGCCCTGTGGCACGGGCTGGTGAACGATGCCGCCCCCCTCTACGCGATCCGCGCGGCGGCCTTCACGGTCGCCTCGATCCTGACGACGACGGGCTTCGCGACCGAGGACTACAGCCTGTGGGGCGCGTTCCCCATCGCCTGCATCTTCTTCCTGACCTTCCTCGGCGGGATGACCGGATCGACCTCCGGCGGCATCAAGATCTTCCGCCTGCAGGTCTTCTACAGCGTCGCGAAGGTGCAGATCGATCGACTGATGCAGCCGCACCGCGTCATCCTGCCGCTCTTCAACGGCAGGGTCGTGGCCGAGCCGATCGTCTTCTCGGTGCTGGCCTTCCTCACCCTCTACGGCATGTCGTTCGGCCTCATCGCGCTGGGGCTCGCCCTCTTCGGGCTCGACCTCGTGACGGCCCTCTCGGGCGCCGCCACCGCCCTCGGCAATGTCGGCCCCGGCCTCGGCGAGATGATCGGTCCCGCCGGCAATTTCGCCAGCATTCCCGAGGGCGCGCTGTGGATCCTGTCCTTCGGCATGCTCCTCGGGCGCCTTGAGCTGCTGACCGTCTTCGTCCTCTTCACCCCGGCCTTCTGGCGCGACTGACCGCTTGCGCCGCCGCGCCTTCCCGGCCTTACTGGCCGCACGCCGCCCGTCCACTGGAGTTGCCGATATGCCCGCCGAGGTCGTTTCCCCCGAAGAGATGCTGCGCCGCCTGATCGCCTTCGACACCACCTCGTCGCTGTCGAACATGGCCCTGATCGACTATGTCCGGGAGTATCTCGAAGGGCACGGCATCGCCTCGCACCTGACCTTCGACGACGAGGGCAAGAAGGCGAACCTGCTGGCGACGATCGGGCCTGCGGTCGAGGGCGGCTATGTACTCTCCGGCCACACCGACGTGGTCCCGGTCGAGGGCCAGCCCTGGACCAGCGATCCGTTCGAACTGACGGAGCGCGACGGCAAGCTCTACGCCCGCGGCACCTGCGACATGAAGGGCTTCATCGCGATCGCGCTGGCGCTCGTGCCCGAATTCAAGGCCAAGGCGACCAAGCGGCCGATCCATCTCGCCCTCACCTATGACGAGGAGGTCGGCTGCTACGGCGTGCGGCGCCTCATCCCGCAGATCAAGGAACTGCTGCCGAAGCCACAGCTCGTGATCGTCGGCGAGCCGACCGAGATGAAGGTCGCCAACGCCCATAAGGGCGTCCATTCCTTCGTCACCACGGTGACCGGGAAGGATGCGCATTCGAGCCAGCCGCAGATCGCCTGCTCGGCCATCGAGTACGGCGCGGAGATCGTGCGCTTCATCTACGCCATGGCCAAGGAGATGCGGGACAACGCCGATCCGGCCTGCCTCTTCGTCCCGCCCTACACGACCTTCAACATCGGCACGATCTCCGGCGGCACGGCCGGCAACATCATCCCGCGCCAGTGCCGCTTCGGCTGGAACTTCCGCGGCCTGCCGACGGACGACCCGGCGGCGATCAAGGCGCGCTTCGACGATTTCGTCGCCAACGAGATCCTGCCGCGGATGCGCCGCGAGTTCGCCGACGCCCAGGTGGAGACGACGGACATCAACGTCCTGCCGGCGCTGGCGCCCGAGCAGGCCTCCCCGGCGGAGGAGATGGCCAAGTCGCTGACGGGCAACAACGGCACCGTCGTCGTCTCCTTCGGAACCGAGGCCGGACATTTCCAGCGCGCGGGCCTGCCGACGGTGGTGTGCGGTCCCGGCAGCATCCTCGAGGCGCACCAGCCGAACGAGTTCATCAGCCGCCAGCAGATGCAGGCGGGAGAGGCGTTCCAGCGCCGCCTCGCCGACCGCGCCGCGGCCTGACGCGGCGCTCGGTCCGAGTCGGCTGGAGGAGGCCGCCCGAGGCGCTCAACCGGCTGGCGCGCGGGAGGGCGGCACCGGCCGCCCCCCGACGGCCGTCAGAACGGCGCTTCCCCGGCGCCGACCCGCGCCGGTTCGATGCGGTAGAGACGGGCGCAGAACTCGCAGCGGACCTCGATCCGGCCGTCGACCACGAGGTCGCCCCGGTCGTCGGCCGGCAGGCTTTCCAGGATCGAGAGCACCCGCTCCTCGCTGCAGCGGCAGCCGTCCCGGATCGGCCCGGGCGGAAAGACCCGCACCCCCTCCTCGTGGAAGAGGCGAAAGAGCAGCGTTTCCGATGCCAGGTCGGAACTCGTCAGCTCCTCGTTCCGGCAGGTGCCGATGAGGCTCATGACGTGGCGGAACTGGTCGTCGCGCGCGTCCTCGTCCTGCCAGCCGCGGTCCTGCTCGGGCAGGCGCTGGACCATGACGGCGCCACCCCGCCAGCTGCCCCCTTCCCGCGCGACGGCGACGCGGATGCCCGTCTCGATCTGCTCGGACTGGCGAAAATAGTGATGCACCGCGTCGACGAGGCTGCTTCCGACGACCTCGACGAGGCCCTGGTAGCGTTCGGTATCCGGCCCCTGGTCGATGGTGAAGGCAAGATGTCCGGCGCCGATCAGGCGCGACGGCGAGGCCCCGGCGGCGATCATCGACGCCAAGCGTTCGCCATCGTACTGCGCATAGCCGCGCACCGCGCGATCGGCGGCGACATAGTCCGCGACCAGCAGCTTGATCGGCCCGTCGGTGCGCGTCTGCAGCGTCAGGATGCCGTCGAACTTGAGCATCGTGGCGATCGTCGCGGTGAGGACGACGAGTTCGCCGAGCTGCACCGCAACCGCGTCCGGATAGTCGTGCCGGCCGAGGATGGCGTCGAGCGCCGCGCCCAGCCGCACCAGCCGGCCGCGCAGCCGGTGCGGCTCGACCTGGAAGGGCTGGACCAGGTCGTCGGCGACGCCGGGCCGGGAATTGCCGTCCGCACTCACTCCAGGCACCAGGCGAGGATCCCCTTCTGCGCGTGCAGGCGGTTCTCGGCCTCGTCGAACACGACCGACCGGGGCCCGTCGATGACCCCGTCCGTGACCTCCTCGCCGCGATGGGCCGGCAGGCAGTGCATGAAGATCGCGTCCGGCCCGGCGGCGGCCATCAGGCGCTCGTCCACCTGGTACGGCTTGAGCAGGTTGTGCCGGCTGCCGGCATCCTTGTCGCCCATCGAGACCCACGCGTCGGTGACGACGCAGTCCGCCCCGTCGACCGCGGCATAGGGATCGTCGAGGACCGTCACCCGGCCGCCCGAGCGGCGCGCCCATTCGATGAGCTCGTTCGCCGGCTGCAGTTCCTTCGGGCAGGCGATGCGCAGCTCGAAGCCGAAGCGCACCGCCCCGTGAATCCAGGAGGCGGCGACGTTGTTGCCGTCGCCGCTCCAGGCGATGACCCGGCCGCGGATCGGCCCCTTCTTCTCCTCGAAGGTCATCACGTCGGCCATGATCTGGCAGGGATGGCTGCCGTCCGTCAGGCCGTTGATGACCGGCACAGTCGCCGCCGCGGCCAGCTCCTTCAGCTTCTCGGGCCGGTTGGTCCGGATCATGATCGCGTCGACATAGCGCGACAGGACGCGCGCGGTGTCGGCGACCGTCTCGCCACGGCCGAGCTGCATCTCGGTCGCGGACAGCACGACGACGTCGCCGCCCAGCTGCCGCATGCCGACCTCGAAGGAGACGCGGGTACGGGTCGACGGCTTCTCGAAGATCATGGCCAGCGTCTTGCCGGCCAGCGGCCGGGCCGCCTCGCCGGGATCGCCGCGCTTGTACGCGGCGCCCCGGTTCAGGATCCGGCGCAACGTGTCGGCGTCGATCCCGTCGAGGTCGAGGAAATGGCGCGGTGGCGCCGCGGTCAGTGTGTCCATTCCTGGCATGTCTTCTCGACGATGCCCACGGCCTCGTCGATTTCCCCCTCTCCGATGATGAGTGGCGGCAGGAGCCGCACCACGTTCTCGCCGGCGCCGACCGTGAGCAGGCCGTTGTCGCGCAGCCGGTTGCCGAAATCGCCGCTCGGCACCTCGCAGCGCAGGCCGAGCATCAGCCCGGCGCCGCGCACTTCGCCGAGAACCTTCGGATACTTGGCGACGACATCGGCGAGTCGATTGCGCAGGACGCCGCCCAAGCGCTCCACCCGCGGCAGGAAGCCGTCCGAGAGCACGACGTCGAGAACCGCGTTGCCGACCGCCATGGCGAGCGGATTGCCGCCGAAGGTCGAGCCGTGGGTTCCGGCGGTGAGGCCGACGGCGGCCTTCTCGGTCGCGAGGCAGGCGCCCATGGGAAAGCCGCCGCCGATGCCCTTGGCGATCGTCATGACGTCGGGCGTGATGCCGGCCCATTCGTGCGCGAAGAGCTTGCCCGTGCGGCCGACGCCGCACTGGACCTCGTCGAAGACCAGCAGCAGGCCGAACTCGTCGCAGATCTCGCGCAGCGCGCGCAGGTACTCCGCCGTCGCCGGGCGGATGCCGCCTTCGCCCTGCACCGGCTCGACCAGGATGGCGGCGGTGTCGTCGCGGATCGCCGCGCGCATCTCGTTGGTGTTCGCGAAGGCGACGTGGTCGAAACCCTCCGGGATCGGCTCGAAGCCCTTGGTGTACTTGTAGCCGCCGGTCGCCGCGATCGTCGTCATGGTGCGGCCGTGGAAGGCCGCCTCGGCGGTGATGATCCGGAAGCGCCCGGGATTGCCGGTCTCGTCATGGTACTTGCGCACCAGCTTGATCGCGCACTCGTTCGCCTCGGCGCCCGAGTTGGTGAAGAACATGGTGTCGGCGAAGGTCAGGCCGACCAGCCGCTCCGCCAGGCGCTCGCCCTCCGGAATCCGCCACAGGTTCGAGACGTGCCAGACCTTGCGCGCCTGTTCCGTCAGGGCCTGCACCAGGTGCGGATGGTTGTGCCCGAGGCAGGTCACCGCGATGCCGCTGCAGAAATCGAGGAAGCGTCGCCCGTCGGTCGCATAGAGATAGGCGCCGTCGCCCCGCTCGAATGCGAGATCGACACGAGCATAGGTCGGCATCACGGGCGAGATCATCGGCGGTCCTCCTGGCAGAGCGGAGATCGGCCAGCCCCAAATCGAAGCGGGCCGCACGAGCGGCCCGGAAAGTTCGAGAATATCGAGGCTGGGCCGTTTTCTGTCAATCGAGCGCGCCGCCTCGACGTCGGCCGGCCGCAGTCGCGGCGGCGAAGGCGAAGTGCGAGGAATGCGTTCCCGAATGCATGGTGGCGAGAAGCTATCAGAGGGCGATTGTCCCGAAAACCGCGAACTTGTCCTGGGACAAGTTCGCGGGACAGGGGCCCCTGGTTGCCTCAGCTCTCGCCCGTCAGGTCGGCCAGCTTGGTGGTGAAGGGGGCGGTCTTGTAGCCGAGCAGCTCGAAGTCGTAGGGCTCGATGCGGGCCTTGAGCTGGGCCGCTTCCTTCTTCACCGCGTCCGAGGCATCGGCCGTCGTCTCGATCGTGAAGCGGGCCCAGGCGCGGTAGTTGGTCTCGTGGGTGGCGACCTTGACGACGAGCCCGCCGAAGGTGCGGATTTCGGCACGAACGGCGTTGTCGGGAATGTCGGCCTCGCCGCGCTTGCGCACGTCGTCGAGGTCGAGCCCGGCCAGCGCCGACGCCGCCTTGGCGACCTTGTCCGCCTCCTTCACCGCCTTGCCTTCCGGCAGGTCGACGACGGCCATCGCATCCTCGGGCTTGGCCCGGCCGATGACGAGCCGCGTCCCGTCGGGCTGGATCGTCGCGACCTCGGCGACCCGCTCGGCCTTGATGTCGAGCAGCGGACGGACCAGGAACCGCTGGAACTCGCCGGTGATGTCGACGTTGCCGGCGGCCAGCCACGCCTGTTCGGCGCCCTTGCGACGGACGTAGAGCGAATCCCGGCCGCCCCCCAGCCGATCGATGCGGCGGCGGCCGATCAGCACGTCGACGATCGTCGTGCCCTTGCCGTCCTTGACCGTCATCTGCGTCGAGCGCGCATCCTTCTCGCTCACATCCTCGACCTGGAGGCGCGGATAGAGTTCGGCCTTGCGGGTCTTGGCCTCGACCAGCCGCAGTTCCGCCAACTCGACGAGAACGCGGCGGACCTGCTCGCCGTTGGCCGGGTAGTCGCCCTTCTCGACGAAGATCCAGCGGTCGCCCTGCTGCTTCAGGGTCGCGGTGCCGCTGCTGCGGGTCAGGACCACCTCGCGGGCCTCGTTGGCGCGGCGCTGCAGGTCGGGCAGGAACAGCTCGCCGCTGCGGGCCGCGATCGCGGCCTCGTCGGAGCGCACCGCCTGGAACACCACCGCACCACTGGCGGCGGCGGCGGCGGCGATCAGCAGAACGAATGTCGTCTTGCGCATCTCGGTGCTCTCCTCAGCTCCGGGCGGCGGCGATCCGCGACCGGCCGCGGCGGCGACGGCTGCGCCGCCACAGGCCGAGCAGGATCGCGAACAGCGCGACGACGATCGGGATCAGCCCGATATTGACGAACTGCACCACCGACTGCAGGCGATCGATGTCCTTGCGCAGCGCCAGCTGCACGTCGCGCAGTTCCTTGCGGGTCGCCACCATCTCGGTGCGGAACTGCTCGATCGAGCGTTGCTGTTCCGGCGTCAGGATCGCCTGGGCACCCTGTCCCTGGCCCTGGTTGCGGATGTCGGACAGCTTCTTCTCGACATCCTTGAGCTTGTCCTGCAGCTCCTTCTCCTTGGCCCGGAACTGCTGCTCGGCATCGCGCTGGAGGTTCTGGACCAGCTGGAAGGGCCGCGACGACGTGCCCCGCGACCGCAGCCCGATCAGGTCGTTCGAGCCCGTCAGGTTCTCGATGGCGTTGGCGACGAAGTCCGCATTGTTCGCGGTCGGCACCTGCATGCGCTGGCCGAAGAAGTCCTGCGTGTTCACCCAGAAGCGGTCGTCGAGAATGTCGGTGTCGGCCACGACGATCAGGTTCACCGGCTGCTTCGATTCGGCGACGTGCTTCTCCATCGCCTTGGCATGCTCGGTCGCGATCGTCTTCGCCTCTTCCTCGGCCTTCTTCCGGTCCTCCTCGCTGTCGGAGGCGGGCTTGGGCGGCTCCTTCTTCGGCGGACCGTCGGGGAAAGCCGTCTTGACCGGCCCCTGGACGCGCGCGGCGATGGTCTCGCGCTTGTCCTGCGACTGGAAGCGGTTGAGCAGGCCCAGCACGTCGGGCACGGGCGCCATGAACTCGGCCGCGTCGAGCTCCATCGAGGCGGCGCTTGACTGGATCAGCGGCTTGATCTCGGTCGTGCCGCCCTCCGCCTTGCGGATGATGCCCGTGGTTGCGGCGTTGACGATGTTGAGGTCGGCCGTGATCGGGTCGGAGGCGTCGAAGTTGGCCGGACGCAGCGTCAGCCAGGCGACATAGTCCGCCGCCTGAATCCGGCTGGAGCCGCCGGCGTTCACCTTGCGCGCCGACAGGCGGTCGCCCAGGACCTTGTCCTTCACCACCTCCACGCCCCAGGCCTTGAGCAGGGTGTCGAGGTGCGACGACGCATCCTGGACCGGCCCGCGCCTCGGGTCGGGGCGCGAGCGCTCGGCCTCGGAATTGGGATCGACGAAGACGATCGCCCGGCCGCCCTTCAGCACGAACTGGTCGACCGCGTACTGGGTCTGGGCGCTCATGTTCTTGGGGTGGACGATCATCGCGACGGCGACGTCGTCGCCGATCTCCGACACCTCGCCGCCCAGCTGGCGCATCTCGAAGAAGGCGCGCAGCTGCTCCATGATCGCCCAGGGCTGCGGCGGCCGGCCGGTCATCCGCATCGCCATCACGTCGCCCTCGAGCGGCAGGTCGCTGATCAGCGCGACCACCTTCTTCTTGGGATTGGCGAGGTTGTAGACCAGCTTGGTCAGGTCGTACTCCAGGAAGCGTTCGCGCTCCGGCTGGAGGAACGGGATGACCTGGTCGTCGTCGGTCGAGTTGGTCGCCGCCAGCCCGAAATAGACCTGCTCGCCGCCCTGGGTGATCGGCACGCCCTGGAGGCCGAACGCGACCGCCCGGTCCTCCTCGTCGGAGAAGGGCAACGGGTTCGTCTGCTCGACGCGGATCTTGCCGCCCGACACCGCGACATACTCGTCCAGCATTTCGCGGACGCGCGTGGCGTAGGTGGCATAGGCCGGAACCTCGCGGCCCAGGCGGTCGGAATAGTAGAACCGGATCGTGATCGGCTCGTCGATCTGGGTCAGGACCGAGCGCGAGCCGGCCGACAGCGTGTAGAGACGCTGTTCGGTGAGATCGAGCCGCTTGGTCAGCGACCCGGCCAGGATGTTGACCGCGACGAAGAGGACGGCCGCGGCCGCGAGCGCCACCAGCGAGAAGAAAGTGCGGTTGCGGCGGAAGGGTGCGTTCATGGCGGCCACCTATCGGCTCTTCGCCAGGTCGACGAGGACGACGTTGGCGAACAGGAAGAGGGCGATCGCCGAGCCGAAGTAGATCACGTCGCGCAGGTCGATGACGCCGCGCACGATCGCGCTGAAATGCGTGAGGAAGCTGAAGGACGCGATGGTGTCGATCACCGGCTGCGGCGCCCAGCCCGAGAAGAAGCTGATGACGATCGGCGACCCCGAGACGGTGAAGAGGAAGCAGACGACCGCCCCCAGCACGAAGGCGATCACCTGGTTGCGCGTCATCGCCGACATGCAGGCGCCGATCGCGAGGAAGGCGCCGGCCATCAGGAAGCTGCCGACATAGCTCGCCAGGATGACGCCGTCATCCGGCCGGCCCAGCCAGCGCACGGTCAGCCAGATCGGGAAGGTCAGGGCCAGCGCGATGCCGCAGAAGGCCCAGGCGGCGAGGAACTTGCCGATCACGGCTGCCGGTATCGACACCGGCAGCGTCAGGAAGAGCTCGATGGTCCCGGTCTTGCGCTCCTCCGCCCACATGCGCATCGCGATGGCCGGGATCAGGAAGAGGTAGAGCCAGGGGTGGAACATGAAGAAGGGCTGCAGGTCCGCCTGGCCGCGGTCGAAGAAGTTGCCGAGGAAGAAGGTCAGCGCGCCTGCCAGCGCCAGGAAGATGACGATGAAGACATAGGCGACGGGGGTTGCGAAATAGCTTCCCAGCTCCCGTCGGAAGACGACCCAGGTCGTGCGCATCGCAGCGGGGCTCCTCAGACTTGCGGCAGGGTCAGGATGCGGAACACGTCGTCGAGCCGGCCCTGCTCGACCCGGATCTGGTCGAACGGCCACTGCCGGGCGCGCAATGTGCCGCCGACGTCGCCGACGATGTCGACGCCGTTCTTCGGGATCACCAGCAGCGTCACCGCCCCGTTGACCAGCGGCCCGACCTCGACGGCGGCGACCTTGGGGTGGCGCAGCAGCTCGGTCCGGGCGGCGTCGTGCATCGGCGTCGGGATCGTGACGGCGACGGCGTTGTAGTGGCGCGACCGCGCCTCCAGCCCGTGCGGGGTGTCGTCCGCGACGATGCGGCCGCGTGCGATCACGATCGCCCGCGAGCACACCGCGTGGACCTCCTCCAGGATGTGCGTCGAGATGATGATGGCCTTGCTCGCCGACAGTTCCTGGATGAGGGCGCGCACCTCGTGCTTCTGGTTGGGGTCGAGGCCGTCGGTCGGCTCGTCCAGGATCAGCACGTCGGGATCGTGGACCAGCGCCTGCGCCAGGCCGACGCGGCGCTTGAACCCCTTCGACAGCGTCTCGATCGGCTGGTGCAACACCTCGCCCAGCTCGATCCGGTCGACGATCGCGGCGATGCGGCGCTTCTTCTCGCCGCCCGAGATGCCGCGGACCGATGCGCAGAAATCGAGAAATCCGCCCGCCGTCATGTCCGGGTAGGCGGGCGCACCCTCCGGCAGGTACCCGACATGGCGCTTGGCATCGATCGGGCGGTCCTGGATTTCGAAGCCGCAGATGGTGGCGGTGCCGGCCGTCGGCGCGAGGAAGCCGGTCGCCATCTTCATCGTCGTCGACTTGCCGGCGCCGTTGGGCCCGAGGAAGCCCAGAACCTCACCGCGCCCGACCGCGAAGCTGACGTCGTCGACGGCGACGATGGCACCGAAATGCTTCGTCAGGCCGCGAAGCGAGATCATCGCTTCCCCGCCCGATTGCGTCGCGGGGGCCGCACTCCCCTGCTCGACCATGGCCCATCCCATCCCTTGTTCGCCCGGAAGCGCCGCCGGCGGATGCAGCGACGCGATCGGCGCCCTCTGCCGCCGCTGGGCGGGGCGCCCGTCGATTGCGAGCCGATTTAAGGGATCGGCCAGGATTTGCAAGAGGCGTATTGACGCCCCGGTTGCGCCCGCGCCCTCGGCAAGTGTCAGCGCGGCAACAACTTTTCGACTTCGCCGAGGATTTCGGGGGCAATCGGCCGGACTCGCGAGGGCCAGGCACCGACCAGCTGTCCGGCGCCGTCGATCAGGTATTTGTGGAAGTTCCAGCGTGGGGCGGCGGCTTCCCCCGCTTCCGCCGCGATCCAGCGGAAGAATGGGTGCGAGTCCCCGCCGGCGACCACCTGCTTCTCGGTCATCGCGAACTCGATGCCGAACCGGGTCTCGCAGAAGGACTGGATCTCGCGGTTGGTGCCGGGCTCCTGCTGGCCGAAATCGTTCGACGGCACGCCCAGCACGACAAGCCCGCGTGCGGCGAAGCGCTCGTGCAGCGCCTGGAGGTCCTCGTATTGCGGGGTGAAGCCGCACTGCGATGCCGTATTCACGACCAGCACCGGCCGGCCCCTGTAGTCGGCGAGCGCGATCGGGCTGCCGTCGATACCCGCAAAGCTGAAGTCATAGGCGGTCATGCCGGTCTTCCCGTTGGTCTGGATGCGCCCGCTGAGCGCGAAAGGGGTGAAGGACCATGCGAGCGCCGCCGCCGCGGCGACCATGGTGAACAGGCGCGAAGGACGCATCGGCTCGAGACTCCGTCGGAGAGGGACTGCCCGTCCCCGAGGAAGATAGGCTGCGCCGGCCTCAGCGCCAGCGCAACAGCAGGCGTTCGGCGAACGAGATGAGGCCGGCGCCGGCGAGCCCCAGCGCCGACAGCACGACGACACCGGCCAGCAGCTGGTCGGTGCGCATCAGGTTGCCCGCCATGAGGACGAAGGCGCCCAGCCCCTCGTCCGCGCCGATCATCTCGGCCGCGACCACCAGGATGACGGCGATCGCGACGGTGATCCGGAAGCCCGACAGCACGATCGGCAGGGCGCCCGGGACGACGATCCGCCACACGATCGCCGCGACCGGCATGCCGAAGCTCTGGCCCATCCGGATCAGCGACCGGGGGACCTGGTCGACGCCGCCGACGGCGGCGATCACCGTGGGAAAGAAGACGCCGGCGGCGATCGTGGCCACCTTGGAGGGCTCGCCGATGCCGAACCACAGGATGAAGAGCGGCAGGATCGCGATCTTCGGGATCGGGAAGAGCGCCGAGACGAGCGGCATCCCGACCGCCCGGGCCGCCGAGACGATCCCGATCGCCAGGCCGACGGCGAGGCCCAGCGCCGTGCCGATGGCCCAGCCGGTCACCACCCGCCCGACCGAGGCGGCGAGGTGGACGGCGAGCGCGCCCGACTGCGCCAGTTCCCACAGCGCGGCCGCGACCGAGACCGGCGACGGCAGGAACAGCGGATTGGCGAGCCCGCCGGCGACGGCGACGTGCCAGACCAGGACGAGCCCGGCCAGCGCCGCCGGCGGCAGCAGGCGCGAGCGACGCGCCTCGAAGCCGCCGCCGCGGAAGGGAACCGGCCGCTCCCCGCCGCCCTTCATCGCCGGTCCGCCAGTTCGCGGTCGGCCGCCTGCGCCTCGGTGCGCAGCAGCGACCAGAGATGCGCCGACATCTCCGCCAGCCGCCCCGCCCGCTCCGGCCGGCTGCGCTCGTCCCGCGGCACGTCGACCGTCAGGATCTCGCGCAGCCGCCCCGGCCGCCGGGACAGCACCGCCACCCGGTCGCCGAGGCGCAGCGCTTCGGCCAGGTTGTGAGTCACGAGCACGGCGGTCGTGCGCTCGCGCCGCCAGAGCGTGAGGAACTCCTCGGTCAGCAGGTCGCGCGTCTGGGCATCCAACGCCGACAGAGGCTCGTCGAGCAGCAGCACCGCCGGACGCACCACGAGCGCGCGCGCAATGCCGACCCGCTGCCGCATGCCGCCCGAAAGTTGCCGCGGAAAAGCGCCCGCGAACTCGCCGAGCCCCATGGCGGCGAGCGCGTTGCCGACGCGCGACCGGCGCTCCCCCCGTGGCAGCCGGTGATGCTCCAGCGCCAGCGCGACATTGCCCGCGACCGTCCGCCACGGCAGCAGGGCGAAATCCTGGAAGACGTAGGTGAGCGGGTTGAGACAGCCGTCGGGCGGGGCGCCGCGCGTCGCCACCCGCCCGCCCGACGGCCGCAGCAGGCCGCCCATGATCGCGAGCAGGGTCGACTTGCCGGAGCCGGACGGTCCGATCAGGCAGAGGATCTCGCCGTCGCGGACCGTGAGGTCGATCCCCTCCAGCACCGGCAGGTCGCCATAGGCGTGGCTGACGCCTTCGAGCAGAAGCTCCACGCTCGGGCGCGCTCGTCCGCGCGGGCGCTTGCGGCGATCAGCGCGGCACGTTGCGGTGGCCCTCGACGAACCCGAGATCGACGATGGCGGCGGCCTCGACCGCCGCGTCGACCATCTTCTGCGCCTGCCACCACGCCACCTGCTCGTGGATGTCGCCGACATCGAGGCGGCCGGCGGGGTCGACATGGGGCAGGCCGGTGGCGAGCCGGGCCGCCGGCTGCTGCGTATACTTCTCCAGGATCGGCATGAGGGTGTCGTAACCGGGCCCGCGGGCGGGCCGACCGGCGGCGTCGCGGGCGTTGAACGCGGCGTGGTACTCGGCCGCGCCGCGGACATAGGCGCGCACGAAGCGGGCGACGAGCGGCCGCCGCTCGGCCGCATTGCGCCCGGATGTGAAGAGGGCGCCGAGCTGCCATGGCGTGACGTCGCCGACCCAGCCGAGCAGGCGCCCCTCGCCGGACGCGATCATCGGCAGGGCGACGCTGGACGGCAGGATCAGGGCATCGACCTGCCCGCCCTTGAAGGCCGATACCATGTTGGGGATCGACTGCAGCGGCACCAGCCGGACGCGGGCGAGATCGAAGCCCTGCTTCCGGGCGAGAAGCCCGATCATGTAGTGAAAGGTCGAGCCCGTCTGGGTGATGCCCAGGCTGCGGCCCGGAAAGTCGCCCAGCCCCTTCAGGCCGGCGTCGGCGGCCTTCGGGGTCGCCAGATAGGCGCTGAGCGGGAAGCCGGGGACATCCGCCGACTGCGCCGCCACGATCTTCAGCGCGCCCTTTCCGGCGAGGTTGTAGAAGCCCGCCGTCAGGCCGGTCACGCCGAAATCGGCATCGCCGGTCGTCACGGCGACCGCCACGGGCTGGGCGGCGGTGAAGAAGCGGAAACCGACTTCCAGGCCCTCTGCCGCAAAATGGCCCCGATCCTGGGCAATGAACAGCGGCCCCGACGAGGAGAGGCGGAGCGCGGCGACCGTCAATGCCTCGCTTCGCGCCACTACCGGCGCCAGCAGAACGGCGAGGAGCGCGAGAAGACCGGACGATGCGAGCCTCAGGGCGACCATGTTACCTCCCACTGCACGCCGGCCATGGCGGCCGGCGGAAGCTATCGAGGGGCGGTGATCGCCGTCAATGTGCCGCTGCCGGAACTCGACCCGACGTTGCGTTCCGCCGCCGCCGCATCTATGGGGTAGGGGCACCGTCGCCGCACCGCGGGCCGCGGTGCCCTTGCGATCCAGCGGCGGCCCACCGGGAGGAGGCGGCCCAGCCATCGGGAGCTGCCTCTGTCCCTGCTCAGCCTCTTCTTCCTCAAGGGCGTCATCGCCGGGGTCGTGATCGCCGCCCCGGTGGGGCCGGTCGGCGTGCTTTGCGTGCGCCGCACGATCTTCGAAGGCCCGGTCTACGGCTTCGTGTCCGGCCTCGGCGCGGCGGTCGCCGATGCGCTGTTCGGGATCGTCGCGGCGTTCGGCCTGACCGTGATCTCCGATTTCCTGATCGGCCATCAGGTCTGGCTGAAGGGCGTCGGGGCGGCCTTCCTGTTCTTCATCGGCGGTCGGGCGATCATCGGAGCGCGCGACGCGACACCCGCGCCGATCAGCGGCGAGAACCTGCTCGGAGCCTTCGCCTCGACCTTCGTCCTGACCGTCACCAACCCCATCACCATTCTGGCCTTCGCCGGCGTCTTCGCGGCGGCCGGCCTGTCCGGCACCGAGGCGACCTGGGGTGGTGCCGGAATGCTCGTCGCCGGGGTCTTCGCGGGCTCGCTCGCCTGGTGGTTTCTGCTGTGCGCGGTGGCCGGCGGCGTCCGGCACCTGGTGCGGGAGATCCACCTCGTCTGGGTGTCCCGCGCATCGGGCGCCATCCTCGTCGGCTTCGCCGTCTTTCTCGTCCTCACCATGACGCCCTGGTCGCCCCTCGACTGACCCGGGCGATCTCCGCCAGCCGGAAGTCCTGATGTCGCAGCCCTTCCCGATGCCCTCGCCGATCGTTCGCCGGATCCTCCTGGCGCTGCTGCTCGCCCTGTTCGCGGGGGCGCCGGTCGCTTCGGCCCAGATCCCGCCGTCGCTGCTGATGCCGGCGGCCAAGGCCCCCGAGTCGGAGGCGGCCCGCAGCGATGCGGCGGAGGCCGAACGGCTGGCCAAGCTGCTGGAGGATCCGGCCCGGCGGGACGAGCTGATCCGGCAACTGCGCCTCCTGTCACAGGCTGCACAGCCCGCGTCGACCGCTCCGGCGGCGGAGCCGGAGACGTCGAGCGGCGAGGCAGTGCTGAAGCAGCTCGCCCAGGCT
This sequence comes from Allostella sp. ATCC 35155, assembly GCA_006738865.1. GTDB lineage: Bacteria > Pseudomonadota > Alphaproteobacteria > ATCC43930 > Allostellaceae > Allostella. The sequence continues at coordinate 339,400 of AP019701.1, read as the reverse complement.
GCGGACGCGGTGATCCGCGCCATCATCGACGCCGGCACGCTCGCCGCCAACCTTCCCGGCCTCGCGGACTGGCTGGTCGACCAGTTCGACGATGCGGAAAGCCGCGGGCGATGGCTCGGCATATTCGGCGAACTCGCGATCGTGTTCGGCGCGGCCGTCCTGGTCGAGGTCGTGACCTGGTGGGCACTGCGCCGGCCCCGCCAGGCCCTGGCCGCACGGCGCGAGGCGCGACAGATCCGGCGCCTGCCATTCTGCTTCATGCGGGCCTTTCTCGAACTGCTGCCGATCGCGGCCTTCGTCGGCATCGCCTACGGCACGCTGGCGCTGCTGCCGCCCGACTTCGCCGCCCGCTTCATCAGCCTGACCGTGGTCCGGGCGGTCGCCCTCGCCGGCATCGTCGTCGCCCTCGCGCGGGCGGTACTCATGCCCGACGCGCCCGGCCTGCGCATGGTGCCGCTCGGCGACGAGAGCGCCAACTACGTCATGATCTGGGTGCGGCGCTTCGTCGGCCTCGGCATCTACGGCTTCGCCATTCTCGACATCGCGTTCCTGCTCGGCCTGCCCGTGTCGATCCAGCAACTCGTCGAGCGCGTGCTCGGCCTCGTCCTGGCCGGACTCGCGGTGGTCTTCGTGCTGCAGAACCGCATCGCGGTGGCGGACTGGCTGCGCAACGGCTCGACTCCCGACCCGACGCGGCCGCGCTTCGCCGCGGCGCTGTGCGCGTGGCTCGCCGAAACCTGGCATCTCATCGCCCTCCTCTACATCGCCATGCTCGCGATCGTCTGGCTGCTGCAGATCCCGAGCGGCTTCGCCTTCGTCCTCCGGGCCTCGCTGCTGTCGCTCGCGATCATCGCGGCCGGCGCCCTGGCGCAGGCCGGGGTTCGCCGGCTGCTGCGGCGGCTGTTCGCCGTGTCGCCCGCGCTTGCGCGCGAGTTCCCGAACATCGAGCTGCGGGCGAACCGCTACATGGCGATCGTCGGGGTCGTGGCCTCGGCCGCGATCACCCTGATGGTCGTCATCCTGCTGCTCGAGGCCTGGGGGCTGCGCTCGCTCGATTGGCTGTCCTCCTCCTTCGGTCAGCGGCTGACGGGCGGCCTCGTCTCGATCGTGGTCGTCGGCCTGCTCGCCTTGTTCGTGTGGGAGGTCGTCGACCGCCTCATCGAGCGGACCATGCAGCGCCTGGCCCGGCAGGCGCCGACGGCCGGCAGCGCGGTACGGCTGCGGACCTTCCTGCCGCTGCTGCGCAACGTCGCTATGGTGGTGCTGGCCACCATCTTCGTGCTGGTCGCCCTGTCGGAAATCGGGGTCAACATCGCACCCCTGCTGGCCGGCGCCTCGATCATCGGCATCGCCGTGGCGTTCGGCGCCAACGCCCTCGTCAAGGACGTCATCACCGGCCTCTTCATCCTGATCGAAGGCACGATGAACATCGGCGACGTGGTCGAGGTCGACGGGCGCGCCGGCGTCGTCGAGGGCCTCAGCATCCGCACCATCCGGCTGCGCGACCTCTCGGGTTCCGTGCACACCATCCCCTTCTCCAACGTGGCGTCCGTGAAGAACATGACCCGCGACTTCAGCTACGCGGTCATCGACGCCAGCGTCGCCTATTCGACCGACCTCGCGCTGGCGATGGACGTGCTGCGCCAGGTCGAGGCGGAGATGCGCGCCGACCCGGACTTCGCGCCGATGATCGCCGCACCGCTGGAGATGCTCGGCGTCGAGCGCTTCGCCGACAGCGCCATCGTCGTGCGGGCCCGCATCCGGACGCCGCCCGGCAAGCAATGGACCATCGGCCGCGAGTACAATCGCCGCATGAAGCTGGCCTTCGACCGCGCCGGCATCGAGATTCCCTTCCCGCATCAGGTCGTGGTCGGCGAGGTCGGCCTGCGGCGTGCGCCACCACTCCCCGCGGTGGAGCCGCCCGCGACCGACGGAGAAGGAACCCGCACGCCATGACCGGGATCGTCGGCGGCCACGGCGCGTGGCGGCCCTATGCGGGGCACAACCGGCGCGGCCTGTGGGCCCTCTACCGCAAGGAGGTGACGCGGTTCTTCAAGGTCGGCATGCAGACGGTGCTGGCGCCGCTGGTCACGACGCTTCTCTTCCTCGCCGTCTTCACCCTGGCGCTGGGCGGCGCCGACCGCTCGGTCGGCGGCGTGCCCTACGTCCAGTTCCTGGCCCCGGGGCTGGTGATGATGGCGATCGTGCAGAACGGGTTCGCCAACACCTCCTCATCCCTGGTCAACGCCAAGGTCCAGGGCAACGTCGTCGACCTGCTGATGCCGCCCCTGTCCCCGGCGGTGCTGACGGCCGGGTTCGCGCTCGGCGGCATGACCCGCGGCCTCGTCGTCGGCCTCGCCGTCGGGCTGGCGATGGCGCTCTTCGTCGAACTGCCGCTCGCCGACCCGTTCGCCGTGCTCTTCCACGCGGCGGCGGGATCGCTGATGCTGGCGCTGGTCGGCATCCTGGCCGGCCTGTGGTGCGAGAAGTACGACCATATCTCCGCCTTCACCAACTTCCTGGTGACGCCGCTGGCGTTCCTTTCCGGCACCTTTTATTCGGTCGAGCGCCTGCCCGCGGAATGGGTCTTCGTCGCCCACATCAACCCTTTCTTCTACATGATCGACGGCTTCCGGGCCGGGTTCATCGGCCATGCCGACGGCAGCCTGACCATCGGCTATATCGTGCTGACGGCCGCCAATCTCGGTCTCTGGGCCGCCTGCCACCACCTCTTCCGGACCGGATACAAGTTGAAGCCGTAGGCGCTTGCCGGCTGCCGTCCCGGAATGCGAGGAATCGGCGGTTCCTCCCGAGTTCGGAGTCGCGGCCCATGCATGTCCTCGGCCAGCTCGTCATCGCCGTCCTCCTGCTGCTGCCGGCGACGGTGGCGCGGGCCGACAACCGGGTCGTCACCTCCGCCCACCCGCTGGCCTCGGCCGCCGGCAAGGCGATGCTCGATGCCGGCGGCAATGCCGTCGATGCCGCGGTCGCCGTCCAGATGACCCTCTCGGTCGTCGAGCCGCACGCCTCGGGCGTCGGCGGCGGCGCCTTCCTCGTCCTGTGGGATCCCGCGGCCGGGACCGTCCGCGCCTTCGACGGCGTCGCCGTGCAGCCGGCCCGGGCGACCGCTGCGCTGACCGTCGATGCCGACGGCAGCCGCCTGCCGATCGACCGCGTCCGCCATTCCGGGCGATCGGTCGGCGTGCCGGGGGTGGTGGCCATGCTGGCCGAGTTGCATGGGCGCGAGGGCAAGCTGCCATGGGCCAGCCTGTTCGCGCCGGCCATCCGCGCGGCCGAGGACGGGTTTCCCATGCCGCGCTACCTCCACCACGCGCTGACGGCCCAGGGCGGCCGGGTGACGGACCCGACGCTGCGCGCGGAATGGCTGGATGCCGACGGCCGGCCCGTTCCGGTCGGAACGGTCGTGCGCAATCCCGAGCAGGCGGCGACCCTGCGCCGGCTGGCGGCGGAGGGTCCGGCGCTCTTCTATCGCGGCGACCTCGCCCGGGCGATCGCGGCCGCCGTCGCCGCAGACGACATCCCGGGCTTCCTGACCGCAGCCGATCTCGCCGCCTACCGGCCGCGCGAGCGCGATCCGCTGTGCGCGCCGGCGTTCGGCCATCGCGTCTGCACCATGCCGCCCCCCTCCTATGGCGGGATCGTGACGCAGCAGATCCTGTCGATCACCGACCGGCTCGGCATCGCCGGCCTCGCCGCCGACAGCCCCGCCGCCGCGCATCTCTTCCTCGAGGCGAGCCGGCTCGCCTATGCCGACCGCTTCCTGCATGTCGGCGATCCCGACCTCGAGCCGGTGCCGACGGCCGGGCTGGTCGACCCCGTCTATCTCCGCGCCCGCGCCGCGCTCATCCGCCCGGACGCCAGCATGGGCCGGGCGGCCGCCGGCGAGCCGCCGGGCCGGCGTGCCGACATCGCCCCCTCGCAGCCATGGGGCGAGGCCACGACCAGCCATCTGGCGATCGTCGACGGCGATGGCCGCATCGTTTCCATGACGACGACGATCAACCTCTATTTCGGCTCGGGCATCGCGGTCGGCGGCTTCTTCCTCAACAACGCGCTGATCAATTTCGCCAGCCAGCCCGAGCGCGGCGGCAAGCCCGCCGTCAACCGCATGGCGCCCGGCAAGCGCCCCTATACCTCGATGGCGCCGACCATCGTCTTCGCCGCCGACGGTCGCCCGATGCTGGCGGTCGGGGCGGCCGGTGGCGTGCGCATCCCCAGCTACATCGCCCAGGCGGAACTGGGCATCCTGGCATGGAAGCAGGACATCGCGACCGCCCTCGCCCAGCCGCACTGGCACAACGCCAACGGACCGAGCGAACTGGAGGACGACACGGCGGCGCTGCGACTGGCGGAGGCGCTGGGCGCGCTCGGCCACGAAGTCAAACCCGCGACGATGCAGAGCGGGCTGGCCGGCATCCAGCGGACGCCGGCGGGCTGGGTCGGTGCCGCCGACCCCCGCCGCGACGGCGCCGCCGCCGCGGACTGAGGGTCGGCGCCGCGGGGGCTCAGATCAGCCCGGCGAGGATCGCCACGCCGGCAACGGCAGCGGCCGCGCCGGCACCGCGGAGCGCCATCGTTCCGGCGCGGCCGACGACGGCGCCGAGCGCAAGGCCGGCGCCATGCAGCAGCGCGGTCGCCAGCAGGAATCCCGCGGCATAGGCCGCCGCGCCGCCCTCGGCCAGCATCTCCGCGCCGTGCGCATGGCCGTGAAACACCGCGAAGAGTCCGACGAGGCCGAGCGCGAGCACCGTCGGCGGACGCAGGCGGGTCGCGACGGCCAGCCCCAGCACCACGACGGACAGCGCGATGCCGGCCTCGACCAGCGGCAGGGCCAGCCCGGCCATCCCCGCGAGCCCGCCGGCCGCCATCGCCGCCAGGAAGCCGGCCGGCAGCAGCCAGCGGGCACGGCCCCCCATCTGGAACGCCAGCACGCCGACCAGCACCATGGCGAGGACATGGTCGAGGCCGACCGGCGGATGGGCGAAGCCCTGCGCGAAACCGGCCGCGTGGCCGATGCCGGTATGCGCCAGGGCGAGGCCCGGCACCAGGCCGGCGAGAATGGACCCGAGCGCGATGGAAACCTTGTTCATGTTACCCCCCGGATGGCGACCGACGATCGACGGCGGATGGAACCCCGTCCGATCGCAGCCTGCAAGCGATCCCGTCCGGCGTGCGAACGGCGTGCCAGCCGCAGGCCCGGCGCCGGCCCCGGCCGCCCTCAATCCCCTCGGACGAGGGCCGCGCCGCGCTCGCCGATCATCAGCGAAGCCGCATTGGTGTTGGCCGACGTCACCGTCGGCATGACCGAGGCGTCGATGACGCGCAGCCCCTCGACCCCCCGGACGCGCAGCGCGGGATCGACCACGGCGCCCTCGTCCTCGCCCATCCGGCAGGTGCCGACGCAGTGGAAGACGGTGCCGCCGGTGGTGCGGACGAACTCGAAGATCTCCTCGTCCGTCCCCACGGTCGGTCCCGGCATGACCTCCTCGTCCCAGAACTCCCGGAACGGGGACTGCGCGTAGATCTCGCGCAGCATGCGCACGCCGGCGACGATGACCTTCCGGTCGTGCGGGTCGGAGAAGTATCGCGGCTCGATCCGCGGCTGCTCGCGCGGGTCGGCCGAGGCGATGGCGAGCATGCCGCGGGAGCGCGGGTGGCACTGCCACAGCGAGGCGGTGAAGCCGGAATAGCGGTGCAGGGGCGTTCCCGGGCGGTCGACCGACAGCGGCATGACGTTGAACTGCACATCCGGCCGGCCGCCCTCGGCCAACGGCGTGCAGGCGGCGCCGCCGACCTGGCCTGCCCCGACGGTGAGGGGGCCGGCATTCCGGAACAGCCACTGGAGGCCCATGCGGGCAAGGCGCAGCGGGTTGCGCACCTCGTCATTGAGGGAGATCGGCTGGCGCAGGCGGACGATCGTGCGCGCCTGGTAGTGGTCCTGGAGGTTGGCGCCGACCCCCGGCAGGTCGGCGACGACGGGGATGCCGTGCCGGCGCAGCAGGTCGGCCGGCCCGATGCCGGAGAGCTGGAGGAGCTGGGGGGACTGGATCGCGCCCGCGGAAAGGATCACCTCGCGCTCGGCCCGCACCGAGCGGACGACCTCGCCCTCCAGCCACTCGACGCCCGTCGCCGTCCGGCCCTCGAAGAGGACGCGCGAGGCCAGCGCCCCGGTGACGATGGTCAGGTTCGGACGGCGGCGGACCGGATGCAGGAAGGCGGCGGCCGCGCTCGCCCGCCAGCCGTCGCGGATGCTGAGCTGGTAGGCGCCGACACCGTGGGTCGTCTCGCCGTTGAAATCGGGATTGTACGGGAGGCCGATGCGCTGGGCCGCCTCGACCCAGGCGCGGCAGGCGGGGTTGTCGTTGCGCAGCTCCGACACCGACAGCTCGCCGTGGGCGCCGCGATACTGGTCGTCCGACCCGCGCCAGCGCTCCAGCCGACGGAAATAGGGCAGGACCTCGCGGTAGCTCCAGCCGGTCGCGCCGGCACGCGCCCAATCGTCGAAATCCTCGTGCTGCCCGCGGATGAAGATCAGCCCGTTGATCGAGCTCGACCCGCCGAGGATGCGCCCGCGCGGCCAGACGATGGCGCGGCCGCCGCTGCCTTCCGAGGGCTCCGTGCGGAACAGGCGCGAGAAGCGCTCGTCATAGATGGTGCGGAAATAGCCGACCGGCAGGCGGACCCAGAAGTTGCGGTCCGACCCACCCGCCTCCAGCAGCAGGACCCGCACCGCCGGGTCCGCCGAGAGCCGGTTGGCGAGGACGGACCCCGCCGAACCGGACCCGACGACGACGTAGTCGTAGACCGCAGCGGCCAAGCGCCCTAGCCCTTCGCAGTCTCGAGGAAGATGCTGGGGTCGAAGTAGCGCGAGGCCGGCACCGCGTTCCGGATGTTCGCCGCCGCGACGTAGAAGTCCGTCACCTGCTGCAGCCACTTCGTGACCGTGCCGTCGGAGAAGAGCTTCTTCCACTCGGCCGTGGGGAACGCCTTCTGGGCGCCGAACTGTTCCTTGATGTCGGCGAGCGGCACCTGCGGATAGTGCTTCTTCTGCAGCACCTCGAGCGCCTCGCCCGTGCGCTGCAGCAGCATGTCGTTGCCGGCCGACCAGGCCCGCACGACCCGCGCCAGGACCTCGCGGTTCTTGGCGTGGAAGTCGTTGCCGGCCGCCCAGCCGGAGACGATCGCCGCCTGCGGATAGTAGGCCGAGGCGTCGACCAGCTTCTTCGCGCCCGGCACCTTGTCGCGGACGGTGACGTTGAAGGGCACCCAGAGCGCGACCGCGGGCACGGCGCCGGCGATGAAGGACGTCACGGCCTCCGACATGCGCTGGTTCAGGATCTCGACGTCGCCGCGCCCGATGCCGTTGGCGCGCAGCGCGGTGTCGAGGAAGACGTGCGCCGTGGTGCCGGTGGTGGTGGCGATCCGCTTGCCCTTGAGGTCGGCGAAGCTCTTGATCCCCTGGTCCTCGCGCACCCAGAGCTGGGCGGTCGCGAACTCCACGCAGTTGGCGATGAACATCCGGCCCTGGCCGCGGGCGGGAAAGTTCGAGATGACCGCGCCGGTCGAGAGCATGTCGAGGCTGCCGCCGACCATCGCCTGGAAGAGTTCGAGGCCGGTGGTGAACTGCTTGAACTCGGGCTCCAGGCCGTTCTTGCCCCAGGCGTCGAGATGCTGGGCCAGCCACATCTGGCCGTCGACGGCGAGCGTGTGCAGATAGCCGATGCGGATCTTCGTCCGCTGCTGGGCGATGGCGGGCATGCCGAGGGCGGCAAGGCCGGCCGCGGCGGCCGAGCCGGCGAGCAGCCGGCGGCGCGTGGTCTGCATGGTTCTGGTTCCTCCCAGTTGTCGGCCCTTTGGTCGGGCGGTTCAGTCGGTCACGGCGAAGCGCTGGCGCGCCTGGGCCGCGTATTCCTGCATGACGAGGTCGCGCAGGTGCGAGCGCAGCCGGCCGAACTCCGGCTGTTCGTGCAGCGCCTCCGCACGCGGATAGCCGAACGGCACCTCCACGATCTCGCGGATGCGGGTGGGTCGCGCGGTCATGACGACGACGCGCGCGGAGAGGTAGAGCGCCTCCTCGACGGAATGGGTGATCAGCATCACCGTCTTGCCCTCGGTCCGCAGCACCTCCAGCAGCAGGTTCTGCATCGCGCTGCGCGTCTGGGCGTCGAGGGCGCCGAACGGCTCGTCCATCAGCAGGAACTGCGGCTCGACGGCATAGGCGCGCGCCAGCGCCAGCCGCTGGCGCATGCCGCCCGACAGCATCCGGGGCCAGGCGTCGGCGAAGTCCTCCAGCCCCATCAGGCGCATGTAGCGGTCGCTGATCTCCGCGCGCCGGGCCGCGTCGCGGCGGTTGGCGCGCAGCTTCAGGCCGAACTCGATGTTCTGCCGCACCGTCAGCCAGGGAAAGACGCCGTATTCCTGGAAGATCACGCCGCGGTCGGGCCCGGGCCCCGCGACCGGTCGCCCGTCGAGCAGCACGCGTCCGGCGCTCGGCTTCATGAAGCCCGCGACCATGTTCAGCATCGTCGTCTTGCCGCAGCCGGACGGGCCGATGACCGAGACGAACTCGCCGTCGCCGATCGCATAGCTGACATTGTCGACGACCTGCAGCCGGCGCTCGGGTGGCCCGAAGGCGACGGAGACATCCTCGAAGACGATCCGGTCGGTCATGCCAGGCGCTCCTGCCAGACGAGCAGGCGGCGGGCGATCGCCCGCAGGACGAGGTCCATGGCGAGCGCGATGAAGCCGATCGAGATGATCCCGACATAGATGATGTCGAGCTGAAAGAACGATGCGGCATCCTGGATCAGGGCGCCCAGCCCCTGCTGGGCCGCGATCAGCTCCGATGCCACGAGCGTCGCCCAGGCGACACCCAGCGCCACCCGCAGCGCGGTCAGCATGTGCGGCACCGTCATCGGCACCACGACCTTGAGGAAGATCTCGCTGTCGGACGCTCCCAGGGTGCGCGCGACGCGGAGATAGATCGGGCTGATCTGCGCGATGCCCTCGTACATGACGATGACGCCCGCGAAGAAGGCCGCGTAGAAGAGGATCACCGTCTTGGCCAGTTCGTCGACGCCGAAATAGACGATGACGAGCGGGATCAGCGCGATCGGCGGCAGCGCGCGGAAGAAGTTGACCAGCGGGTCGACGAAGGTCCGGACCTGCCGGTACCAGCCGAGCAGGAAGCCCACCGGAACGGCGAGCGCGATGCCGAGGGCGACGCCGGTCAGCACCCGGCGGGTCGACATCAGCACGTCGAGCGGCAGCCGCCCGGTGCCGAGTTCGGCGAAGCGCGCCGCGACGGCGTGCGGCGCGGGAACCAGCGCCGGATTGATGAGCCCGCTGTGATGGACCGCGTACCAGGCGGCCAGGATCGCCAGCCAGGGCAACAGGATCAGCGCTGCGCGCTGCACGCGTACCTCAACTTTCCGTCCCCATAATGTTCTATAGTGCGGTTGTTCGCTTGTTCCAGCGAACGTACGCAAGTTGGAACCTTTGACACAAGCCCGCAATTCCGCTCCGCATCCGCTTTTCGGCGCCAGTCCGGTCCCGCTCTACCTCCAGCTCGCCGCGGTGCTGCGGCGGCGGATCGGGCGCGCGCCCTGGGTCGAGGGCGCCCTGCTGCCGTCGATCGAGGAGCTGATGGCCGAGTTCCAGGTCGCCCGCGTGACGGTGCGCCAGGCGATGGCGCTGCTCGCCCGCGACGGTCTGGTCTCGCCCCAGCGCGGCCGCGGCACCTTCGTCACCGCCGCCGGTGGCGCCCAGCGGCGCCTGAAGGTGGACACCACCCTCGACGACCTGGTCGAGATGTACCGGGGGGACGTCCCCGAACTGCTGACGATCGCCGAGTCGCAGGCCGCGCCCGCATTGACCGAAGGCGACGGCACCGCCGCGCCCGCCTATTTCCACATGCGGCGCGTGCATTCGCGCGACGGCCAGCGCTACTGCGTCATCACCATCTACATCGACGAGCGGGTCTTCCGGCGCGAGCCGGAGCGGTTCCGCACCGAGGTCGTCCTGCCGATCCTGGTCGCCATTCCCGGCCTCGTCATCGCGCGGGCCCGCCAGACCCTGGAGATTGCGAAGGCCGATCCGGAGATCGCGGGGCTCCTCGGCATTCCCGTCGACGAACCCATCGCGGAGGTGCGCCGCGTCCTCAGCGATCCGGGCGGGACGGTCATCTATCTCGCCGAGGTCACCTATCGCGGCGACTATGTCCATCTCGACATGGACCTGCGCCCCTGAGCCGCTATGGTGCGCGCCATGCGCGCCTGGGACATCCCTTCGCCCTGCGTCGGCATCTGCCGGCTCGACCCGGACAGCGGCTTCTGCCAGGGCTGCTGGCGGACCATGGCCGAGATATCCGGCTGGCCGGGAATGGATGCGGACGGGCGGCTGGCGCTGCTCGACCGGCTGGCCCGGCGCCAGCGTGCCGACGGCGGGCGCGATCCGAATCCGGGCCCGTGCTAGACTCGCAGCGCATTTCCGACTTCCCCGATCCGAGGCTGCCATGCGACGCCCGTTTCCGACGCTCTCCGCCCTGGCCGGCTTCGGCCTGCTGCTGTCCGGCTGCGCTTCCCAGAGCTGGGTCAAGCCCGGCGGCGACGAGGCGCAGATGCGCGCCGACTATCGCGAGTGCGTCCGCCTCGCCCAGCCCGCCGTCGAACGCGACGCCCGCATCGAGAGCGACATCATGTCGACCCGCGGCGACGATTATCGCCGCTCCGGCTCGATGATGACGCGCCGCGGCATCGCGGACGCGCGGACCAGCGGGCGCCAGGACGACGAGATCTATTCCTGCATGCGCTCCCGCGGCTATATGACCGCCGACCAGGCGCCGCCGGCGAAGTGACGGCGGCAACCGTGGGGGTCGGCTCCGTCGACCCGACCGATCCCGGCCTGTTCCGCCTGTGGCGCGAGGAGATCCTGCGCTACGGCGACATGGACACCAACGGCCACGTCAACAATGTCGCGATCGCCCAGTTCTGCGAGGGTGGCCGCGTCGCCTTCGAGCGCTGCGGCGACCTCCAGCGCGAGAACGCCGACCTCGGCCTGTCGCTCGCCAAGGTGACGATCGAGTTCCGCGCGGAGGCGCACTTCCCGGGGATGGTGCGGATCGGCACGCGCATCCTGGGCTTCGGCCGGTCGTCCTGCCGGCTGGTCCAGGGCCTGTTCCAGGACGGGCGCTGCATCGCCACCAGCGAGGCGGTTTCGGTCTGCTTCGACACCCGGGCGCGCCGAGCGGTGCCCTATCCCGAAGCCTTCAAGGCGCGGGCCCTGGCCCTGGCCGGGCCCGCAACCTGACGGCGGGCGATGCGGCGATGGCACCCTCCGACCTCTCCCGGGCGCAGTTCCTGGGCCTTGCCGCCGGCGCCGCCGCATCGCTGCTGGCCGGCCGGGCCGGCGCATCGGCCGCCATGCTGACCCGCCGCATCCCGTCCAGCGGGCATGCCCTTCCCGTCGTCGGGCTGGGCACCTGGCGCACCTTCGATGCCGGGCCGGGCGCGGAGCGCGATGGGCTGGCCGAGGTGCTGCGGGTCCTGTTCGCGGCGGGCGGCAGCGTGATCGACAGCTCGCCGATGTACGGCCGCTCCGAGGATGCGGTCGGCGACCTGCTGGAGCGGACCGGCCTGCAGTCCCGGGCCTTCCTCGCGACCAAGGTCTGGACGACGGGACGCGAGGCCGGCATCCGCCAGATGGAGCGGTCGATGGCGCTGCTGCGCCGCGACCGCATCGAGCTGATGCAGGTGCACAACCTCCTCGACTGGCAGACCCATCTCGGCACCCTGCGGGACTGGCAGGCCGCGGGCCGCATCGGCCATCTCGGCGTCACCCACTACACCGCCTCCGCCCACGACGCGCTGGAGGCGGTGATGCGTGCCGAGCCGCTCGACTTCGTCCAGATCAACTACGCGCTCGACGACCGGGCGGTCGAGCGGCGCATCCTGCCGCTGGCCGCCGAGCGCGGCATGGCCGTGCTGGTCAACCAGCCCTTCGGCGGCGGCGGCCTGCTGCGCAGCCTGCGGGGCCGCCCCCTGCCCGATTTCGCCGGCGAACTCGACTGCACCAGCTGGGCCCAGATCCTGCTGAAGTTCCTGCTGGGGCATCCCGCCATCACCTGCGTCATACCGGGCACCAGCCGGCCGGCGCACATGGCGGACAACGCCGCCGCCGGACGCGGGCCGCTGCCCGACGCCGCGATGCGCCGGCGCATCGTCGCAGCCTGGGAAGCGGGCTGAGCCGGACTTGCCAGCGTCCGGCGCATCCCTATGCTGCGCCGCCATGCAAGACCAACCCAAGACGCGGCCCAGGGTCACCCTGCTGCCCGGCCACGAGAAACGCGCCCGTCACGGCCATCCATGGATCTATTCCAACGAGATCCAGATGGACGCGGCCGCCAAGGCATTGCCGCCCGGGACGCTCGTCACCGTGGTCACCGCCGACGGCACCCAGATCGCGGCCGCGACCTTCAATCCCCACACGCTGATCGCGGCCCGGGTGCTGACCCGGGAGGCCGGCAGCCATATCCATGACGAGTTCGTCCGCCGGCGTCTCCGGCGGGCGCTCGACATCCGCGAGCGGCTGTTCCCCCGCCCCTTCTACCGGCTGATCCATGCGGAGGCGGACGGGTTGCCGGGGCTGATCGTGGACCGCTACGGCGACGTCCTGGTCGCGCAGGTGAACACCGCCGGCATGGCCATGCTGTGGCCGTCCGTCCTGCAGGCGCTCGAGGGCCTGCTGTCGCCACGCGCCGTCGTGCTGCGCGGCGACAGCCCGGCGCGGACGCAGGAGGGCCTGCCGCTCGGCGTCGAGGTCGCGCTGGGCGAGGTCACGGGGCCCGTCGAGATCGAGGAGAATGGCGGCCGGTTCCCGGTCGACGTGCTGGGCGGGCAGAAGACGGGCTGGTTCTTCGACCAGCGCGACAACCGCGCCTGGGTCGCCCGCCTCGCATCCGAGCAGCGGGTGCTCGACTGCTACAGCTACGGCGGCGGCTTCGCCGTCGCCGCGGCCCTCGGCGGCGCGACGAGCGTCCTGGCCCTCGACCGTTCCGAGGCGGCGCTCGCCGCCGGCGCCGATGCCGCGGCGCGCAGCGGCGTCGAGGCGATCTGCAGCTTCAAGCGCGCAGAAGTGTTCGCCGAACTGGAGGGGCGCGCGCAGGGGGGCGAGCGCTGGGAGGTGGTGGTGGCCGATCCGCCGGCCTTCGTGAAGTCGCGCAAGGATCTGGCGTCCGGCACGCGCGGCTACCGCAAGCTGGCGCGGCTGTCGGCGCAGGTGACGGCGCCCGGCGGCTATCTCTTCATCGCTTCCTGTTCGCACAATGTCGACCTGCCGCTGTTCAGCGAGCAGGTGGCGCGCGGACTGGCCGATGCCGGCCGCTCGGGCCGCATCCTGCGCACGGGCGGCGCCGGTCCGGACCATCCGGTCCACCCGCTGCTGCCCGAGAGCGCCTACCTCAAGAGCCTGACGCTCGCGCTGGATTGACGCCCCCCGAATAAGATGGGCCCGGCCGGAGGGGGGATCGGCCGGGCCCTTCGCTCGGGGAAGCGAGGTCGAGAGCGGACATTGGGGAGGGGGATCGCGCTCTCATGGGTAGAGACGCTCGACCCCCCGAAAAGGTTCACGCGGAACGTCGATTATTTTTCGGGAAGCGCCTGCCGTCGGGACTCCACCTCGGCGCGAGCCGGCGAGTTGGCCGGCAGCCGCTCCAGCAGCCGCGTCCAGAGCTGCCGCGCCTCCTCGGAGCGCCCTTCGTCGGCGGCGATGCGGCCGAGATACCACAGCACCTGCGGATGATCCGGCGCGATCCGGGCGGCGCCGCGCATCGTCTCGACGAACGCGGGCGGCAGCACGGCGTCGCCGCCGGCCTGCTCGAGCTGGGCGTTGGCGAGGTCCAGCCGCAGCTCGATATCGTCGGGATAGGCGGTTATGGCGCCCCGCAGCGCGGCGGCCAGGCGCGCCGGCTCGCCCAGGACGTCCAGCGCCTGCACCAGTCGCCGCCAGCCCTCGCGATCCTGCGGCTCGCGGGCGAGCCGCTCCTCCAGGCCCGCGACCATGCCGCGGATCGCCTGCATGCGCTCTTCCGGCGAGAGGCGCATGATCGCCTCCCCGCCCGAGGGCACTCCGGGGGTCGCCGTCCCCGGCGCGGCCGGCGGCACGGGCACGCCGCGCTCGCGCGCGGCTTCCTCGATCCGCCGCCGCACCACCGGGCGCCACGGCGCATCGGCGGCCGAGGCGGCCTCCAGCGCCGTCCAGCGCCGCAGCGCCTCGTCGAGATCGCCCGCCTGCGCCGCCGCCTCGCCCAGGAAATACATCGCGCGCGGATCGTCCGGTGCCTGCTCGAAGGCTGCCTTCGCCGCCGGCGTCACGATGCCGCCCGCCGCCAGGGTCAGCGCCTCGCCGTGCCGCGCATGGAGGTCGGGACGGGGGGCGCCAAGGCCGAGGCGGTGGCGATAGGCCTCGGCGGCATCGGCGAAGCGCTGCAACCGGACCAGCGTCTGGGCGAGTCGCTCCCAGCCGTCGAGATCGTCCGGGCGCTCCTCGAGCCGCCGCACCAGCGCGGCGACCGCCTTCTCGCCGGCTTCCGCATCCGCTGCGGCAGAGGGCGGCCCGCGCTCGGCGAGCGGCTGGCCGGGCAGGCGCGGGGCGCCGTGCCAGCCATAGACGGCCAGCGCGCCGAGCGGCACCGCGACGGCGACGAGGACGGCCACGACACTGCGCTGGCCGGGCGGAGTACGGTCGATCTCGGCACGGTCGGCGGCGGCGAGGATGCGCCGTTCGATCTCCAGCCGCGATGCGGCCGCCTCGCCCTCCGGGATCTCGCCCGCGGCCGCGGCGCGCTCGACCTCGGCCAGCTGGTCGCGATAGACGGCAAGATCGTATGGCAGGCGATCGGCAGCCGCGCCGCCGCGCAGCAGCGGCCGGACCAGCAGGCCGACGACGAGGGCGGCCACCAGCCCCGCAGCCAGCCAGAAGAGGATCATCGCCCGCCCCCGCCGGGCGGCCCGCCCGTGTGGGGAGACCCATCCGGGTCGGGACGATCGGCCAGCAACTCGGCCAAGCGTGCCCGCTCGGCCTCGCTCAGCCCCGCTGCCGCCATCGGCGCCCGCCGGCGACGGCGGAAGGCCACGAACGCGATCGCGGCCCCCAGCGCCAGAAGGATCGGCGGCGCCAGCCACAGCGCCAGCGTCGCCGCCTTCACCGGCGGGCGGAGCAGCACGAAGTCGCCATAGCGGGCGACGAGATAGTCTCGGACCGCGGCATCGCCGTCGCCCGCCTGCAGCCGTTCGCGCACCAGGAGGCGCAGGTCGCGGGCGAGCGGGGCGCTGGAATCGTCGATCGACTGGTTCTGGCAGACGAGGCAGCGCAGCTCCTGCGACAGGGCGCGGGCGCGGGCCTCCAGGGCCGGGTCGGACAGCCGTTCGCCCGGCTCCACCGCCGCGGCGCCGGCCGCGCCCAGCAGCAGCAATGCGGCGAGGAAAGCCCGCATCAGCTGCGCCGCAGCCGCTCGATCATCGCGAGGAGCGGCTCGAAATCCTGCGGGCCGAGGGCGCCGACATGGCGATAGCGAATGCGGCCGGCGCGATCGACGACGAAGGTCTCGGGCACGCCGTAGACGCCCCATTCGATGCTGACGCGGCCGTTGGCGTCGACGCCGATGCGGCGATAGGGATTGCCGAGCTGCGCCAGGAAGCGCGTGGCGTCAGCCGGCTTGTCCTTCTGGTTGATGCCGTAGATCGGCACGCCCTTCTCGCCGGCGAGCCGCATCAGCAGGGGATGCTCGGCCCGGCATGGCACGCACCAGGAGGCGAAGACATTGACCAGCGCCACCTCCCCCCCGAGGTCGGCGGTCGCCAGCGGCGGCGCCACGTCGCCGAGTGCCGGCAGGGCGAAGTCGGGCGCCGGCTTGTCGATCATCGCCGAGGGCAGGGCCTTCGGATCGAGGCCGAGGCCGGCCAGCAGCCACGCCGCGATGAGGGCGAAGACGACGGCAGGGACGATGTAGACGAGACGGCGCATCCGATTGCTCCCGGTCGGGTCAGGCGCGCGCCGCGCCGGCCGGCAGGCGCCGGCGCGCCGGCGCACCGACCCGCAGCCGGCGGTCGCTCAGCGACAGGAGGCCGCCGGCCGCCATGATCGCGGCGCCGATCCACAGCCACGGCACCAGCGGCTCGTGATAGATGCGCATGGTCCAGGCGCCCTTGCCGTCCGGATCGCCGAGGACGACGTAGAGGTCGAGCACCCACAGGGTGTGGATCGCCGCCTCCGTCGTCGGCATCGCCTGCACGGGGTAGAAGCGCTTCTCGGGATGGACGGTCGCCACCGTCCGCTCGCCCGAGCGGATGGTCACGGTCGCCTGCTCGGCCCGCCAGTTTGGGCCGGGCACGCTGTCGACGCGCTCCAGCCGATAGGTGTAGCCGCCGAGCCGGACCTCGCCGCCGACCGGAACGACCTCGACCAACTCGGCCTTCCAGGCCGAGGCGGCGACGGCACCGGCGACCAGGATCCCGGTGCCGGCATGGGCGATGGCCGCCCCCCAGGCCGAGCGCGGCAGATGCCGTGCCCGCGACAGGCTGGCGCCGGCGGGGATCCGGAACAGCCGGACCCGCTCGGCGACGTCGACCGCAGCGCCGATCACCAGCCAGGCGGCGAGCGCGATGCCGAGGAGCGCCAGGACCGGCCGCCCGCCCGAGAGCCACGCGGCGACCAGCGCGGCGAGGATGCCGGCGGCGGCCGCGATCCAGAGACGGCCCATGGCCCCCGAGAGGTCGGCACGCTTCCAGGCGAGCAGCGGACCGACGGCCATGGCGACGACGAGCGGGACCATCAGCGGCACGAAGGTCGCCTCGAAATAGGGCGCGCCGACCGAGACCTTGGCGCCGTTCACCGCCTCCAGCACCAGCGGATAGAGCGTGCCGACCAGCACGGTCGCGGCCGCCGTCGAGAGCAGCAGGTTGTTCAGCACCAGGGCGCCCTCGCGGCTGACCGGCGCGAAGAGGCCGCCCGGCGCCAGCGCCGGCGCGCGCACGGCATAGAGCAGCAGCGAGCCGCCGATGACGACGATGAGGAGCGCCAGGATGAAGACGCCGCGCTCGGGATCGACGGCGAAGGCATGGACCGAGGTCAAGACGCCCGAGCGGACGAGGAATGTACCGAGCAGGCTGAGCGAGAATGCGATGATCGCCAGCAGGATCGTCCAGCCCTTCAGGGCGTCACGCTTCTCGACGACGATCGCCGAGTGGAGCAGCGCGGTGATCACCAGCCACGGCATGAAGGAGGCGTTCTCGACCGGATCCCAGAACCACCAGCCGCCCCAGCCGAGTTCGTAATAGGCCCACCAGCTGCCGAGCGCGATGCCCATCGTCAGCGTGCACCAGGCGGCCAGCGTCCAAGGCCGGACCCAGCGCGCCCAGGCGGCATCGACCCGCCCCTCGATCAGGGCGGCGACCGCGAACGAGAAGGCGACAGAGGAGCCGACATAGCCGAGATAGAGCATCGGCGGATGGAAGGCGAGGCCGGGGTCCTGCAGCAGCGGATTGAGGTCGCGCCCGTCCGCCGGCGCCGGGTCGAGGCGCAGGAAGGGGTTGGAGGTCGCCAGCAGGAAGAGCAGGAAGCCGACGCCGACCAGCCCCTGGATCGCCAGGACGCGGGCCTTGAGGCGCGGCGGCAAGTTGCCGCCGAAGAGCGCCACCGCCGCCCCGAAGACGGCGAGGATGAGCACCCAGAGCAGCATCGAGCCCTCGTGGTTCCCCCAGACGCCCGTCACCTTGTAGAGCATGGGCTTGGCGGAGTGGCTGTTGTTGGCGACCAGCGCGACCGAAAAGTCGGAGACGACGAAGGCGTAGGTCAGCGCCGCGAAGGCCGCCAGCACGAGGGCGCCCTGGGCGACGGCGGCGGGCGCCGCCAGCCCCATCAGGCGGCGGTCGCCGCGCCCTGCCCCCCACAGCGGCAGGGTGCCCTGGGCGAGCGCGACCAGCAGCGCCAGCGCCAGCGCGAAATGTCCCAGTTCGACGATCATCGGATCTGCGCC
Organism: Allostella sp. ATCC 35155; assembly: GCA_006738865.1. GTDB lineage: Bacteria > Pseudomonadota > Alphaproteobacteria > ATCC43930 > Allostellaceae > Allostella. The sequence goes on along the minus strand of AP019701.1, from coordinate 321,348 downwards.
ATCAGGGCCGCGCGGCCGGGCGGCCGCCCACGGGTGCCGGCTCGCCTTCCTTCCAGTGGCCCGATTTCTTGAGAGCGTCGGCGACCTCGCGCGGCATGTAGGTCTCGTCGTGCTTGGCGAGCACCTCGCGCGCCTCGAAGCGGCCGTCGGCCAGCATGCGCCCTTCGGTCACCACGCCCTGCCCCTCGCGGAAGAGGTCCGGCAGGATGCCGCGATAGGCGACGGCGATGGCGTTGGCGCCGTCCGTCACCCGGAAGGTCACCTGGCGGCCGTCGGCCGAGCGGGCGACGCTGGCCGGCTCGACCAGCCCGCCGAGACGGAACGAGCGGTCGCCCGGCGGCCCCTTCGCCACCACGTCGCTCGGGCTGTAGAAGAATACGAGGCTGTCCTGGAAGGCGCTCAGCACCAGCGCGGTCGAGGCGCCGAGCAGCCCCAGCGCGACGGCGAGCACGAGAAGGCGGCGGCGCTTGCGCGTCATGGCGTGCCCTCGGCCGGTGCCCGGCCCTCCACGGGGGCGCCGCGGCCGCGCCGGCGACCGCCGGCGGAAAGGCGGTCGAGCGCCCGCTCCTCGCGGGCGACGCGGGCGATGCTCGCCGCCAGGATCGCGACCAGCACGATCGCGGCCGCCCCGTAGGCGCCCCAGACGAAGCCGCCATAGCCGCCCATGGCGAGGAATCCGGCGATGCCGTCCGTCATGCCTCGACCTCCATCGCCGCCAGCCGCAGGGCGCGGATGCGGCGGGCGGCCAGTTCCGCCCGCACGCGCAGGAGCAGCACGGCGGCGAAATAGAACCCGAACCCGGCCGCCATGAGCAGCAGCGGCAGCAGCATCGAGGGATGGATGGTCGGCCCGTCCATGCGGGCGACGCTGGCCGGCTGGTGCAGCGTGTTCCACCAGTCGACCGACCATTTGATGACCGGCAGGTTGACGACCCCGACGATCGCCAGGATGGAGGCGGCGCGGCCGCCGCGCACCGGATCGTCGAAGGCGCCGAGCAGCGCCATGTAGCCGAGATAGAGGAAGAACAGGACCAGCACCGAGGTCAGGCGCGCATCCCACACCCACCAGGCGCCCCACATCGGCTTGCCCCAGAGCGAGCCGGTGACGAGGCAGACGAGGGTGAAGCCGGCGCCGATCGGCGCGGCGGCCCGGGCGACGACCTCGCCCAGCGGATGCTTCCACACCAGCGCCGAGACGCTGCCGGCGGCGACCACGAGATAGGCGAAGAGCGCCATCCAGGCCGCGGGGACATGGACGTACATGATGCGCACCGTCTCGCCCTGCTGATAGTCGGCAGGCGAACGGAAGAGGCTGAAATAGAGGCCGGCCCCCAGGCACAGGATCGCCGCCCCGGCGAACCATGGCAGCGCCGCGGCCGAGAAGCGCTGGAAGCGGGCAGGGTTGGCGAAACGATGCATCAGGGTTCCGGTTTCCCCGTATCTATCACCCGCCGGCGCCGGGAGTCATGCGACCGAACGCCCGCTGCCCTCATGCGGCTATTCCAGCGCCTGGCGCAGGGCGGCGGCGGCGGCGATGGGGGCCAGTGCCAGGGCCGCCAGCAGCATCGCGCCCAGAACCAGGAGATGGGGCCGGGCCGGCAGCCCGGCAACCGCCGCGTCGACGGCTGCGACACCGAAGACCAGCACCGGCACCGCGAGCGGCAGCACGAGGAGCGCGAGGAGCACGCCGCCGCGCCGGGCGCCGAGCACCAGGGCGGCGCCGATCGCCCCGACCAGCACCAGCGTCGGCGTGCCGAGCGCGAGCGCCGCCAGCATCGCCGGCAGCCCCTCGGCCGGCAGCTGCAGGAAGACGGCGAGGATCGGCGTCGCCAGGATCAGCGGCAGCCCCGACATCAGCCACTGCGCCGCGCATTTCGCGACGACGATGCCGGCAGCCGGCACGGGCTGGGTCAGCAGCCCCTCGAGGCTGCCGTCCTCGTGGTCGGCGAGGAAGAGCCGGTCGATGCCGAGCATGACCGACAGCAGCGCCGTCACCCAGATGACGCCGGCGGCGATGCGCGCCAGGAGGTTCGGTTCGGGACCGACGCCGAAGGGAAAGAGGCTGGCGGCCAGGACGAAGAAGAGGACGACGGTCGCGGCATCGCCGCCCTGGCGCAGGGCCAGCCGCAGGTCGCGGAGGAGAATGGCGCGGAGCGGGCCGATCATCGCGCTTCGGCCGCCGCCCGGGCTGGAGTCCGGCCCAGCGCGAGCACCTGGCCGCCGGGCACGGCGATCCGGATGTGCGTCGCCAGCACGGCCATGCCGCCGGCCCGGCAATGATCGGCCAGCACGGCCTCGAAGCCGGCGACCGAGGCGGCATCGAGGCCGACCGTCGGTTCGTCGAGCAGCCACAGGCTGCGCCGGGCGACGACGAGGCGGGCCAGCGCGAGGCGCCGGCGCTGACCCTGGGAGAGGAAGCGGGCGGGGGTGTCGGCGAGGTGGGCGAGGCCGAAGCGGTCGAGCGCGGCGGCGGCCGAAGATGCCGTCGCGCCGGCGATCTCGGCCCAGAAGCGCGCATTCTCCAGGGCCGTCAGGCCCGGCTTGACGCCGTCGCCATGGCCGATCCAGGCGATGCGGGCGCGGTGCGCCTCGGGATCGTCGGTAACCGCCGCGCCGTCCCAGATCAGCCCGCCGGCGGCCGGCTGCAGCAGCCCGGCCATCAGGCGCAGGAGGCTGCTCTTGCCGGCCCCGTTCGGCCCGGCCAGCGTCAGGCCGGTCCCGGATTCGACCGCGAAGGACAGCTGACGGAACACCGGCCGCTCGCCGCGAACGCAACCGAGACCCGATCCAGCGAAGACGCTCATCGGCGGGGGTGATAGCACGAAATAAGAAAGGGCGGTTGCCGAGGGGGGCCGGCAACCGCCCTAGGGGCAGCGGGTCGTGGTGCTGCCAAGGAGGCGTTGGAACCGTCGCGGACCGCTGTATGGCCCTGTCGACCCAATCAATCTGATGCAGGAATGCGACAGGTCCAGGGTCAGATTGCGGCAAGATTGTGGAATTGATCGCACCAGAATGGAGTTGGCACGATCCTGGATCGGCAAATGCGCGTCCGAACCAGAGGCTTGCGCGACGAGTCTGCGGCAGCGCACGAACGGGCGGCCCGCGGAAAAAGATGGCGCACAAAAAAGATGGGCGGCCACCGAGGGGGGGTCGGTGACCGCCCGAAGACAGCATCGTGCTGCCAAGGAGGCGTTGAAACCGTCGCTGAACCCGAAGGGTCGTTCGTGTCCTGCGACGAATAACAATCTGATGCCGGAATGCGACACTCGCTGGGTCGGATTGCGGCGAAAGTGTGATTTCTGGGCGGTCCATCCCGGCTTGGCATGGGCCGCGGGGCGGGCGGCTGCTATGGCTCGCGGCGATCCATGCCAGCTTCCGCAGCCGTCTCCCGCCCCCGCGCCGCGCGGCGCGCCACGACCGTCGTCTTCTTCGCCAACGGGGCCGGGTTCGGCGTCTGGGCGGCGCACATCCCCCTGCTGAAGGCCGGGCTCGGGCTGTCGGAGGCGGAGCTGGGGCTGGCGCTGCTGGCGCTCGCCGCCGGTGCCGTCGTGACGATGCCGCTGACGGGGCGGTGCATCGGCCGCCTCGGCAGCCGGCCGACCGTCTCGGCGCTGGCGGTGGCGTTCACCCTGCTGCTGGCCCTGCCGGCCCATGCCCCCTCGCTCGGCTGGCTGATGGCGGCCTGCCTTGCGTTCGGGGCCGCCAATGGCGGGCTCGACGTCGCCATGAACACCCACGCGGTGGCGGTGGAGCGGGCGTGGCGGCGGCCGATCATGTCGTCCTTCCACGCCTTCTACAGCCTGGGCGGACTGGCGGGCGCGAGCGCGGCCGGCCTCGCCATCGCCGGCGGCGCGGCGCCGGCCGTCGGCATGGGCGCGGCGGCGATCCTGCTGACCGCCGCCGCCGCGGCCGCGATCGTCTTCCTGCCGCTGCGCAGCGTGGCCGAGCCGGCGACGGCGGGCGGCCTCGCCCGGCCGCGGGGTGCGGTGCTGCGGCTCGGCATCCTGGCCCTGCTCGGCTTCCTCGCCGAAGGCTCGCTGGTCGACTGGTGCGCGGTCTACATGGTCGAGACGGTCGGCACCCGGCCGGCGGCGGGTGCTGCGGCATACGCCGCCTTTTCGCTGGCGATGACGGCGGGCCGGCTGACCGGCGACCGCATCGCGGACTGCTATGGCCAGGCCCGCACGCTGGCCGTGTCGGCGGCCGTCGCCGCCCTGGGGCTGGGCATGGCCGCGGCCCTGCCCCACCCGATTGCGGCACCGGCGGCCTTCGCGCTGGCCGGCCTCGGCCTGGCCAACGTCGTGCCGCTGCTCTTCGGCGCGGCCGCGCGCATCCCCGGCGTGCCGGCCGGCGCCGGCGTCGCCATGGTCGCGGTCTTCGGCTATGGCGGGGCGCTGGCCGGGCCGCCCCTCGTCGGCTTCGCGGCCGAATGGACGAGCCTGCGGCTCGCCCTCCTCGGCCTCGCGGTCGCCGCGGCGGCGATCGTCGCGATGGTGCCGGGGACGATGCGCGCCCTCACTTCGCCGCCAGGTAGGCGTCGATGATGCCGGCGTCCGGCGCCTTCACCGCCATCCCGTTCGGGCCGACGCCGAGCCGCGTGACCTGGCGGGCGGGCGGCCCGTCCCGCCGGAAGGCGGCCAGCTCTCGCGAGCCCGACCGGAACACCCAGAGGCGGCCATCGACCACCCGCGTCCAGAAGCCCGGCTTGTCCCAGCGGCTGCCGACCGGCTCGCGCTGCGGCAGGCCGGGCGCGGGGGCGGCAGCGGCGGGGGCAGCGGCACCGGGGCGCGGCGCCGGCCGCTCGTCGCCCGAACAGGCGGCGAGCGCCGCCAGCAGCAGCGCGGAAACCAGCGATCGGCGCATCGTCCGCCCCCTCACCCCTTGGGCTCGATCGGCCAGCCCGGCCGCATGATCGAGAAGACGTTGTCGACCTTCACATAATCCATGTAGCCGAGGCGGCCGATCGGCTCGACCTTCGTGTAGTCGACCAGCCCGTCGACGATGACGGAATCGTCGATGTGGATGCCGATCACCTCGCCGAAGACGACGGTGTTGGGCTGGCGCGGGTCGGCGGTGGCGAGCTCGACCGTCGCGGTGAAGCGGCATTCGAGATGGATCGGGCTCTCCTTGACGCGCGGCGCGCGCACCAGCTCCGACGGGGCGGTCGTCAGGCCGGCGAGCTGGAACTCGTCGACGCCGGTCGGCGAGGGCGCGGCGGTGATGTTCATCGCCTCGCGCAGGGGCCAGGTGCAGATGTTGACCACGAACTCGCCGGTGTCGCGGGCGTTGGCGACCGTGTCCTTGTAGCCGCCGCCCTGCGCGTGGGCGCTGGTCGAGGAGAACATCACCTGCGGCGGGGTGTAGGCGACGCCGTTGAAGAAGGAATAGGGCGCGAGGTTCGCCCGCCCCTCGCGGTCGACCGTCGAGATCCAGCCGATCGGCCGCGGCACGACGATGGCGTTGAAGGGATTGTGGCGCAGGCCGTGGGGCTGGTCGCCGCGATAGAACATGCGAAGGCGCTCCTGCTCGCGTGGGATGGTCGGGTCGGCGGCCATCCTGCCCATCCCGGCCGGGCGGCGCCAGCCGGCGATTGACCGGCCGGCCGCGGAAATGGTCGGATCGGGCACCCCTCGCCGCCGGAGCCACCGATGCCGATTCCCCGCCCCCTCGACGGCCGCGTCCTTCTCCTGACGGGAGCCGGCGGCGACATCGGCCGCGCGATGGCGGCCGCCTTCGCCTTCGCCGGGGCGAAGCTGGCGGCCTGCGACCTCGACCCGGACCGGGCGGAGGTGGCCGCGGCGATCGCGCGCGAGGCGGGCGGCGAGGCGATCGCGCTGGCCCTCGACGTGACCCGGTCGGAGTCCTGCGCGGCGGCCGTCAAGGCGACGGTCAAGGCGTTCGGCGGCCTGTCGGTGCTGGTCAACAACGCCGCCGCCTTCACCGTCCGCGGCACCGTCGTCGACCTGCCGGAGGAGGAATGGCACCGCCAGATGGCGGTCAACCTCACCGGCCCGTTCCTGATGGGCAAGCATGCGATCCCGGCCATCCGCGACACCGGCGGCGGGGTCGTCGTCAACATCGCCTCGCAGCTCGGCCATGTCGGGCAGGAGGGGCTGGCCGCCTATGCCGCCGGCAAGGCCGCCATCCACAACCTGACCCGGGTGATGGCGATCGACCACGCGAAGGATCATATCCGCGTCGTCAGCCTGTCGCCCGGCGCCATCGAGGGTGCGCGCGTGCGCTCCCGCTTCCCAGACGACGAGGCCATGCACGCCTACAACGACCGCCGCCACGTCCTCGGCCGCATGGGCCGGCCGGAGGAGATCGCGTCGGCCGCCCTCTTCCTCGCCAGCGACGCCGCCAGCTTCATGACCGGCGCCGACCTGCTGGTCGACGGGGGCTACACGGCGTGGTAGGCCGCGCCATGCCCGAAACCCGCCCCCATCTCCTGACCCGCGAGCTGATCGAGGCCGGCGGCGTCCATGCGATCGTCGCGCGCGACGCGCCCGGCCTGCGCCTCTTGACCGAGGAGGAGCGCGCGGCCTCGCTGCGCGCGACCCTGGCCGAGCGGCCGCCGGGCGACGTCTGGCTGTTCGGCTACGGCTCGCTGATCTGGAACCCGACCATCCACAGCGTCGAGCGGCGCACGGCCCGCATCGCGGGCTGGCACCGCGCCTTCTGCCTGTCGATCCGCGCCGGCCGCGGCACGGCCGAGAAGCCGGGGCTGATGCTGGGCCTGGACGCGGGCGGGGACTGCACGGGCGTCGCCTTCCGCATCGCCGAGGAGGTACTGGAGGCGGAACTGGCCCTGATCTGGCGGCGCGAGATGGTCGCCGGCAGCTATGTGCCGCGCTGGGTCGACGCGCTCGACCGGGAGGGCCGGCGCTTCGGCAGCGCCATCGCCTTCACGATCGACGCCGCGGGCGAGCAGTATGCCGGCGGGCTGGCGCGGGAGATCGTCGTCGAGCGCCTCGCGACCGCGTCCGGCGCGCTGGGCAGCGCGGCCGAATACCTCTTCCAGACCCGCGACGGCCTGCGCGCCCACGGCATCCCCGACCCGGAGCTGGAGCGGCTGGCCGCCAGCGTCGAGGCCGCGCAGCGGCTGGCGGCGGGGGGCTGACGTCCGTGCGTCCTTCGACTGCTCCGCTGCGCTCCGCGCTCAGGACGAGGTACAACCTTCGCTTTCGGGGATGACCCTCGTCCGCTGCAAGGCACTTCCTTCGCTTTCCTCCGACGGTCCTCGTCCTGAGCGCGAAGCGGTCGAAGGACGCACGGGCGCTGCCGCCTCGCCCCCTATTCGATCGCCGGCGGGTCGAACGCGCCGACGGCCGGGGCCGGGCCTTCCCAGCGTTCGACCTCGACGAGGCAGGTCATGGCGACCGGGGCCTGGGCGAGCTTGGAGGTCGGCTTGTCGAGGGTGAGGACGTTGGGGTTGCCGTGGCGGTCGAGCGTGCCGGGGACGCCCGGTTCGGCCGGGTCGTACCAGGAGCCGGTCGGGAGCTGGACCACCCGCGGCATCACCTGCTCGGTCACGACGGCGCCGGCGAGGCACTGGCCGCGGTCGTTGAAGACGCGGACGAGGTCGCCCGTGCGGATGCCGCGCGGGGCGGCGTCGGCCGGGTTGAGCCAGATCGCCTCGCGGCCGGCGACCTTGCCCTCGCGGGACCAGGGGCCGTGGTCGTACTGGCTGTGCAGCTTGCGGTCCGGCTGGTTCGAGATGAGGTGGAGCGGATGGCGCGCGGCGCCGGCGCCGCCCAGCCATTCGGCCGGCTCCAGCCAGACCGGATGGCCGGGGCAGTCGTCATAGCCGAAGCCGTCGATCGCGGCCGAGAAGATCTCGATGCGGCCGGACGGCGTCGGCAGGCGGTGGGCCACCGGGTCGGCGCGGAACTCCTCCATCAGGACGAAGGCGCGCTCCCGCGGCGGCAGGGCGAACCAGCCCTTCGCCCAGAATTCGTCGAACTCCGGGAAGTCGATGTCGAGGCGGGCGCCGCGCTGGCGGATCACGGCATAGAGGTGGCGCAGCCAGCCTTCCTCGTCGCGGCCCTCGGTGAAGGCGTCGCGCTGGCCGAAGCGGTCGGCGAGGTCGGCGAAGGCGTCGTGGTCGTTGCGCGCGCCGCCGGCGGGCGCCACCGCCCGGTGCATGGCGACGAGGTGCCCGTCATTGCCGGCGCACGACAGGTCGTTGCGCTCGAACGGGACGGTCGCCGGCAGGACGATGTCGGCATGGCGGGCGAGCGGGTTCCAGAACTGCTCGTGGACGATGATCGCCTCGGGCTTCCGCCACGCCCGGACCAGCCGGTTGAGGTCCTGGTGGTGGTGGAAGGGGTTGCCGCCGACCCAGTAGACCATGCGGATGTCGGGATAGGCGAAGCGGCCGCCGTCGAAGTCGAACGCCGCCCCCGGGTTCAGCAGCATGTCGGAGATGCGGGCGACGGGGATGAAGTCCTTGACCGGGTTGATGCCCTGGGGCACCGACGGCCAGGGGAAGGCGCGCACCGGGTTGCCCTGGCCGTTCATGTCGGCATAGCCGAAGCCGAAGCCGCCACCGGCGAGGCCGATCTGCCCCAGCATGGCGGCCAAGGTGATCGCCATCCAGTAGGGCTGCTCGCCATGGTCGCCGCGCTGCACCGACCAGCCGACCGAGATCATGGTGCGCCTGGCCGCCATGCGCCGCGCGAGCCCGCGGATCGTCTCGGCATCGAGGCCGGAGATGCCGGCGGCCCACCCGGCGTCCTTGGGCTGGCCGTCCGTTTCGCCCATCAGGTAGGGCCGGAAGCGCTCGAACCCCTCGGCATGGCGGGCGAGGAAGGCTCGGTCGTGCAGCCCCTCGGCGACGAGGGTGTGGGCGAGGCCGAGCATGATCGCGGTGTCGGTGTTGGGCCGGGGCCGCAGCCATTCGGCGCCGAGGAAGTCGGCCGCGTCCGACTGCAGCGGGCCGACCAGCACGAACTCGACGCCGGCCGCCTTGCACTGAAGCAGCCCCTCGCGGACGGTGTGCCGGCTGACCCCGCCCGAATGGACCTGGGCGTTCTTCATCGGCATGCCGCCGAACATCACGACGAGGCCCCGCCCCTCGGCGATGGCGGGCCATTGCGTGTGGTCGTCGAGCAGGCCGCGCGGATCGCCGATCACCCGCGGCACGATCACCTGGGCGGCGGCATAGGAATAGGCGTTGACCGAGCGGGTATGGCCGCCCAGCAGGTTGAGGCAGCGGCGCATCTGGCTCTGGGCGTGGTGGAAGCGCCCGGCGCTGGCCCAGCCGTAGGAGCCGGCATAGATCGCCTTGTTCCCGAACTCCGCGCGCACGCGCGCGACTTCGCCCGCGACGAGGTCGAGCGCCTCGTCCCAGCCGACCTCGACGAAGGGCTCGGCCCCGCGGCCCTCGCCGCCCGCCCGCTCGCGCCGCGCCAGCCAGGAACGGCGGACCATCGGCCCGCGGATGCGCAACGGCCCGTCGATGACGGGCGGCGGCGAGCGGCCGATCGGCGAGGGGTCGCCGTCGAGTTCGAACGGATGCAGGGCGACCAGCCGGCCGTCCCGCACCTCGCTGCGATAGGTGCCCCAGTGCGTGGCGGTGGTGGGGAAGGCCCGGCGCGGGTCCTGGTCCTGGGGCATCGTCGGGTGCCGCCCTGCCCTACTCGGCCGCCTCGGCGGCGCCGTAGATGCGGGCGGCGGCGTCCGCCGTCACCAGCCCGTCGCGGAGGTCGGCCGCGAGGGCATCGCGCGCCCGGCCGGCCGGGTCGCCGATGCCCGCACCCCCCGGCGTCTGGATGATCAACCGCTCGCCCGGCGGCACCATCTGGGAGCCCTTGCCGCGGAGGCGCTGGCCCGACGCGAGCGCCACCGAACCGGCCGCCCCGTCCCGCCCGCCGTCGCGCCCGCGCGGCGGATGGTCGATGCGGTCGAAGGCGGCGAGCAGCTCGACCGGCAGGCCGTCCGCGCTCTCGATCTCGATCACCTGGCCGAGGCCGCCGCGCGTCATACCGGCGCCGCCCGAATCCGGCCGCAGCTCCTTGCGCCAGAAGATGAGGGGCGTCACCGATTCCGCGATCTCGACCGGGGTGCCGCGCACGCCCGACGGATAGGCCGTCGCCGACAGCCCGTCCTTGGCCGGCCGCGCGCCGGTGCCGCCGTTCGACGTGATGGTGACGGCAAAGCCGTACTTGCTGTCCGGCCGGTCGGCCGAGGGGCCGCGGAAGGTCATGTTGTAGAGGCACGACGTGCCCTCCGCCGGCACCCGCTCCGGCACCACCTGGCGCAGGCAGCCGAAGACCATGTCGGGCAGCATCTGGCCGGTGATGTGGCGGGAGGAGACGGGCAGCGGATAGGGCGCATTCAGGATGGTGCCGGGGGGTGCGGAGACCGTCAGCGGCTCCAGCGAGCCGGCATTGTTCGGGATCTGGGCGGCGACGACGCAGCCGAGGCCGAAGCAGGTATAGGCCGTCGTATAGGCGATCGGCACGTTGATGCCCTTGGAGGAGGCGGGCGAGGTGCCGGTGTAGTCGACATGGATGCCGGTGGCCGAGACGGTGACGGTGGCGGCGAGGTCGATCGGCTGGTCGAACCCGTCGACCGTCATGGCGAAGCTCCAGGAGCCCTGGGGCAGGCGGCGGATTTCCGCCAGCACCGCCTCGCGCGAGTGGTGGATGATGTGCTCGGCCAGGTCGTCGAGGCTGTCGAGCCCGAACTCGTCCATCATCTCGGCCAGCCGCTTGCAGCCGACGTCGTTGCAGGCGGCGAGCGAATAGACGTCGCCCTCGGTGTCGACCGGCAGGCGCGTGTTGGCGCGGATCATCGCCAGCAGCGTCTCGTTCATCTGGCCGCGCTCGGCCAGCTTGAGCATGGGGATATAGAGCCCCTCCATGAAGACGTCGCTGCCGTCCGGCCCGAAGCCGATGCCGCCGATGTCCATGAGGTGGCTGGTGCAGGAGAGGAGCGCCACCAGCTTGCCGCGGTGGAAGCAGGGCGTCGTCAGCACGAAATCATTCAGGTGGCCCGTGCCCATCCACGGGTCGTTGGTGATGTAGATGTCGCCCTCCTCCATCGTCTCGACCGGGAAGTGGCGAAGGAAGTGTTTCACCGATTCCGCCATCGAGTTGACGTGGCCGGGCGTGCCCGTCACCGCCTGCGCCAGCATGCGGCCCCTGAGGTCGAACACCCCCGCCGACAGGTCGCCGCACTCGCGCACGATCGGGCTGAACGCCGTGCGGATCAGGGTCTGCGCCTGCTCCTCGACGACCGCGATCAGGCGGTTCCACATGATCTGGGTATGGATCTGGGAGAGGGTGTTGGAGCGGGGCATGGGGCGGGATCCTGAGGCGCGATGGACTATATGGCGAGAGTGCAACGGGCCAGGATCAGCGCGAGCACGAAGAACCGACCCGCCTTACACGACCCAAGCCGCCTGCCCGAACTCGAAAGTTCGACGGCGCCACCCTACGTCGACACCGACGATACACGCACAACACAAATCGCCAAACACCCCTTGGCGTACAGCTGCTTCTAGCCGCGACCAACCCTTCGTGGCTCTTACCCTATCGGCAGTTCGCCTGAACGATTAACGATGCAATCTGCCAGCCAACGCCCCAGAACAGTACCATGAGGAAGTCCTGGTCGGAGCACCTCCTGTAACGCACCATAGTCTTCAGTCACCAAGCGCAAGCGGCCGCAGGCGATTGCAAGGAGGAACTCCGAGAGCGCCTCACCCTGCTGACGGTCGGCGTACCTGATCATCTGGTCCATCAGCGCCGCCATCAACCGGCTGCCCTGAGGCGAATCTCGGTAGTTCAACTCTATTGGTAGCGCCGCTCGTAAAAATGCCGCCTGTATAATGCCATCATTGTAACGAGAGAATGTTTCAGGATCTAGCACACTATGTGTCTGGGCGTCATTTAACAACCTTTGCCCAGCATCTACCGATCCCGTCCTCATATTCTCCACGAGCGTGGCTATTGTAGCAAATACATCCGCATGACTCGCATCCGAGCACACCACGCTCGGCGGCCAGAACGCAAAATTTTCACGAAGTCTCAGCGCCCCCGCCGGAGCATCCAGGAACAGCCCATTGATCCGTCCTTCCGCTTCCCCGGAAATTGATCGAATTCGATCGTCCACCTCCTGCGGCGCCCCCTCATTCTGAAGCGCCAACAGCAGCAGCCTTTCACTAATCCAGCTTTCCGCATCACGCTCGCGATCAACGATGATTTTAAACATTACCTCCAACCGAAACGTTGGCTGCTTTAGATTTCTTGTCAACAGATCCGCCGCGCGATCCGACATACTTATTAGACCTGGCATAATATAAATTCTATGCGACCTTGGCGCGAATTGCCGCAGCGCACGGCTTGCCGCCAGCCATTGAGTGCCGCGCCCGGCGCTCGCTCCGGTAACAACGACTGGAGATCCTTCATCAGCCCAACCCGCCTGACCAACCTCAATCTCATCCAGAGAAAGTGAACGAACCGCGATCAGATCACCACCCTGCGCTCTGATCTCGTTGATTAACGACTCTGCCATTACTGCGGAATCTGCGTCCGAACCCACTTGGACAACCGCTCTAGTGGCCGCTGGGACGAAATTGTTGACCATTCTCTTTATCCATAACTTGAAGCACTCAACCTCCTTCAGCGCTACCATGTCGACCCACATCGAGTTCCGGGCGTCCCCTATGCCCGTAGCGCGCAGGGCCACAAGAACGTTCTTGCCAACCAGCTTCGCGAGCGTGTCGGCTATGACAGCCGGCGCATCTGATTTGATAGGAACTATGGAACGCAGTGGCTGTGGACTTACCAGGAAGTGCTCACCGAACAATTGTATTGGTCTTGTACTAGCTACCGCCGTAACCTCCACTGCCGGATCATAGCCGCTGTCGTTATACTCAGGGTCATGCCTAATATCGCATATTACCTTAGTGTTGCCGGGAGCATCCGCAGATGAGAATAAAGTTATAACTCGACCCGGATCTGCTACGCGACTTGCGATGTCCTTTGCCATACTACCGGACTGTGATGCAGAAATTAAGACCAGATCAGCTCTGTCAACACTAAATGGGTGCTTTTTCAGTCCATCATACGAATGAAACGTATGTATTGTAGGGTACGATGTGCTTTTATTAAGAATTTGAGCAGCAAGAGCAACGCTAGCTATTGACGAGGTGTCTAGATGAATATTTTCTATACTAGCGTGGAGGTACGGCAGGATCCAAAAGGCCGCGAAGTAAATCTCGGCCCCTCCGGACAGCGCGTGAGCCGCACGCAGGAAATTTGACGAAGCTCGGCGCGACGGACGGACAAAATGCGCTGTTGGCCCCGCGTCCAGGAGCCCGCCCCGCCTGCGAAACAAGATTGTAAGCCCCTGTCGTCTGATCTCATCAACAGCGATCTGATCGTTGGGATTTCCTCTGATTCCCCCTAACAGATTGATCTCACCTCTGCGGTTGTACTGGTAAACTCCGATGGCTGCATCATCGGTCAGAGCACCGAACACGTCGGGAGAGTTGCGCAGGTCATCCAACGCCTCGTTGGCGGTCTCTTCCGGGTACAGAAGGTAGGCTGCCTCGGGTGACAGGGATCTTCGCGTCTCTTCTGTGATAGCATCGGTAATTGCGTTTCTGTCATATGCGGTTGGTCCAGAGAACAAGATTAGAGCCGCCTCTCGGCGCGGACAATCGGGGGTTCTGCACCGGAAATGAAATATATTACTCAATGCTCTACCGCCCGGTTAATTGGTAGCAGCACAGAGATCGCCGTACCTTCGGACCAAGCCCTCTTTTCAATTCTAGCGATACCGTTTCTAAGATCTTCCAGATCAAGGTCATCATCCGTCAGGGGCGCAGAAGTCCCAGAAAACGCCTTTACCAATGAGAGGCTACCTGTTCGGATGCGAATCACCCCACCCATTCGTTTTATCACATGCATGATACGAAAGAGTCCATTGCCACTTGTACTACCCGACTTGGTAGTCGACCCTTTGTGAAGGCACTGGGTTACGGCCCGATATTCTTCGTCGAGATAACCACCTCTAGGCAATCGGGCAGCAAGCTCAGTCTGCGTCGCCAGCCATCGGCGCGCCATGCCAGGACCGCTATCGAAGACAGCGATCTCAAGAAACTGAGCGTGGCGTGCGGTGTCAATGTCAGGCTGCCATTCTCGATAGTAGGTTTGGAGCGGAGCACTGTCGCCCGCCGCTTGAACAAGACCATCAATCCGGACATACTGGAAGTTCAAAAGTAAACCACGAACTGAATGACGAAGGACATTTCCTATTTCATCCGTCTGTGCATGATCATGTGTGTTTTGAAAAGCTTCGTATAATAGGCTTCCAGCCGAATCGAATATATCATGACGCATTATTCTGCGGCTGGCGGGCAATAGCGCAGCACACGAACGAATTAGACTTGTAAAGTCGGACCTTTGTCGCACCTTGTCCGTTCCAGGAATATAGAATCGCGCAGGTCGACGATACTCTCTCGCATTATCAATACATAAAAAGGCTAGTGTTGATTTGTTATACTCTCGCAAGACCGATAACGGACGCTCGGCCATCGCCACAACATAGCTACGCGCCATTAGCAGTATTTTATATCGGTCAATATTGTCACCCGATACGGACTGAACGCGACGAGCCATTACTAAGGCCGCCAATCCAAACGGGGTCTGCGCAAATGCAGCCTGCCGCTCACCATCGTCAGTTTTGCTGTACAGGCGCAGAAGTGCCTGCTCTGGGTCTTTTCGCGCCCAGCTGATTATCAGCTGCAAAAGCGCAACTTCCGCGCCGACAGCGTTAGTCTTGATCACATGGGGCAACTGAAGTACGAACTCGCCCCTGTTCACGACATCAAGCGATCGCTCAAAATCGTCAAGCGAGAATTCGCGCTCAATTCTGAGCACTACGCCCCCCACAATTCGTGCCTCGCCCTGGAAGCGATCGAACCGACAGACTGATAATATGTGGTTGACTCTGCAAATGTGTCACGGATGCCAATTATCCATTCCCAACCATTCCGTGGTCCTTTTATTGCTCGCCTGATGGACTGTTGAGTTCCTGGCTTTCGCCATGATCCTAAGGAGACGCCTCAAGCGATATGCCGCCGTGTCGCGAACAGGCCGATGGCTAGTCGTCGCTTGCCTGAGCGTACATGCAGGCACCCATAATACAATCTCAAATCGGGCGTCTGCTCAGCTTCTCCAACACAATGCTCCCGGTAGCCGCCACCCGAGCCCCGAACCGCGCCGGCACGTACGTCGAAGTCTCATCCTCCGCGATCACCGCCGGCCCTGACAGACTGGCTCCCACCGCCAGGTCCGCCCGCCAATATAGCGGAATCTCCGCCCGTTCCCCCGTCTCCGCGTCGAACACGTCGATGCGCGCGGCCTCCTTCGCCTGGCTGCGCTCCGCCGTCTCCGGCACCACCGCCGGCAGCGGGGCCTCGGTCGAGACCACCACGCCCCAGCTCAGCACCTCCACCGCTGCGGTCGGCACGACGCGGGCGAAGAGGGTGCGGTATTCGGCGTCGTAGGCGGCCTGGAGGGCGGTGCGGTCGGCCTCGGCCAGCGGGCGGTCCGGCAGTGGGACGACGATCTCGTGCCCCTGGCCGACATAGCGCATGAAGGCATAGCGGGTGCGGGTGAGCGGGCGGCCGGCGGCGCCGGCGGCGACCACCGCCTCGGCCTCGGCCGTCATGGTGTCGAGGAGCTGGTTGGCGAGGCCCGCGTCGAACGCGTCGAGCCGCATGTAGCGGCTGCGCACCACCTCGTAGGCGATGGGGGCCAGGAGGAAGCCGACGGCCGAGCCGACGCCGGCATTGACCGGCACGATCACCCGGTCGATGCCGAGCTTTTCCGCCAGCCGCGCGGCGTGCAGCGGGGCCGCACCCCCGAAGGCGACGAGGGTGTGGGCGTCCGCCGCCTCCCCCCGTTCGACGGCGTGGACGCGGGCGGCGTTGGCCATGTTCTCGTCGACGATCTCGGCGACGCCGAGGGCCGCCATCTCGGGCCCGAGGCCCAGCGCCTCGCCCACGCCGGCCTCGAGCGCGGCGGCCGAGCGGTCGGGATAGAGGGGGATCTTGCCGCCGGCAAAGCGCGCGGGGTCGATCTTGCCGAGCACGACGTCGGCGTCGGTCACGGTCGGCTTCTCGCCGCCGCGGCCATAGCAGGCGGGGCCCGGCTCGGAGCCGGCCGAATCCGGGCCGACGGTGATGCGCTTCAGGGCGTCGACGCGCGCGATCGAGCCGCCGCCGGCCCCGATCTCCACCATCTCGATGACGGGGATGCGGAGCGGCAGGCCGCTGCCCTTGAGGAAGCGGGCGGCGCGGTCGACCTCGAAGGCCCGCGCGCTGGCCGGGCGATAATTCTCGATGAGGCAGATCTTCGCCGTGGTGCCGCCCATGTCGTAGGACAGCACCTTCTCCTCCCCCGCCGCCGCCGCGATGTGGGAGGCGAGGATGGCGCCGCCGGCGGGGCCGGATTCGACGAGGCGGATGGGAAAGCGCCGGGCGGTCGCAATGGTGGTGAGGCCGCCGCCCGAGGTCATGAGATAGACGCTGCCGCCGAAGCCGCCCTCCTTCAGCGCCGTCTCCAGCCGGGCGAGATATCCGGCCATCAGCGGCTGGACGTAGGCGTTGGCGATGGCGGTCGAGGTGCGCTCATACTCCCGGATCTCGGGGCAGACCTCCGACGAGAGGGTGACCCAGACGTCCGGCAGGTGGCGGGCCAGCACGTCGCGGATCGCCTCCTCATGGGCGGGCTCGGCATAGGAGTGCATGAGGGCGACGGCGAGGCTCTCGATCCCCGCCTCGCGGATGGCGGGCACCAGCGCCTCGACGGCGGCGGTATCGAGGGCGAGGCGCACCCGGCCCTTCACGTCCACCCGCTCGGGCACGGTGAAGCGGCGCCAGCGCGGGACGAGCGCGGGCGGCTTCTCGATGAAGATGTCGTACTGGTCGTACCGGCTCTCGTAGGCGATATCGATGGTGTCGCGGAAGCCCTCGGTCGCGATGAGCGCGGTGACGGCGCCCTTGCGCTCGATGATGGCGTTGGTCGCGAGCGTCGTGCCGTGGACCAGCATCTCGATGTCGGCCAGCGCCAGGCCGGCGTCGGCGATGGTGACGGCGATGCCATCCATGACGCCGAGCTCGGGTGCCGTCGGGGTCGTCAGCACCTTGCGGGTCCAGCGGCGGCCGGCCGCCTCCAGCACGATGTCGGTGAAGGTTCCGCCGATGTCGACCGCCAGCCGCGGCCCCTTCGAGAGCGTGTCTGCCATGTTTCCTTCGCGTTCGCCGCCGGACGCCGGCCCCGTTGCCCCCAACCAGGAGGGGCGGCCGGCATTGGAGTGTGGGGCGGCAGTCTAGCGGCGGCCGGGGCGCGCGCAAGCCGGCGGGGCGCCCCGATCGCGCGATCGGGGGCCGCTTGATAGGGGCATCGTTTGCAGGTAGTTTGCATTATCCGACGTCGCGCCGGTCGAGCGGTCGCGATTTCCCGACCCACCCCGTCCGTCACAGGGCGACCCAGCGCCGAGGGCAGACCGCCGAACGCTATCGAACGACCCTGCTGTAAGCGCTTTCAGCGTCGCCAAGAACGCGAAAGAAGGAGAGGAACCCGACCATGAAGCTGGGCAAGACCCTGGTGCGCACCCTCGTCGGCCTCACGCTGGCCACGAGCGCGGGCGCCGCCGCCGCGCAGGACTATCCGTCGCGCGACCTGACCTTCATCGTGCCCTATGGCTCGGGCGGCTCGACCGACCCGATCTCGCGCCAGTACGCCTCCCAGATGGAGAAGGAACTGGGGCGCAACATCATCGTCCAGAACAAGCCGGGCGCCGCCGGCACGCTCGGCACCAGCGCCATCGTGACCGCCGCGCCCGACGGCTACACGATCGGGCTCGGCCCGAACACGACGCTGGTCTTCGCGCCGATGACCAACAAGGACCTGGTCTACAAGTCGCCCGCCGACTACCAGCCGATCGCCAAGCTGGTCAGCCTGCCCTACGTCCTGGTCGTCAAGGCGGACGCGCCGTGGAAGACGCTGCAGGAATTCATCGACGACGCGAAGAAGCAGCCGAACAAGCTGCGCGCGTCCGTCTCGGGCATCCGGGCGACCAACGACTTGACGATGCAGCAGCTGAACAAGGCGGCCGGCATCAAGGTGCGGACGATCCCCTTCACGGGCGGCGGCGGCGAGGCGATGGTCGCCCTGCTGGGCGGACGGGTCGAGGCCTATGTCGGCACCGGCGCCAGCACCGTCGGCCACGAGAAGGCGGGCTCGGTGCGCGTGCTGGCCGTCTTCCAGAAGGGCCGCTACGACCTCTTCCCCAACGCGACGCCGGTGGGCGACGCCGGGTACGACGCGACGCTGGGCCCGACCTACTATGCCATCGCGCCGGCCGGCATCCCCAAGGAGGCGCTGGACAAGCTGACCGCCGCCTCGCGCAAGGTCATCGCCAGCGCCGAGTACCGCAAGTTCGCCGCCGACAAGGGCTATTCGGTCGAGAACATGACGCCCGAGGAGATCCGGGCCGAGTTCGAGCGCGACCACGCCATGTTCACCGAGCTGCTGAAGTTCCTGGAGCAGAAGTGATGAGCGCCGACACCTCGAAGCCCCTGGCGGGCCGGGCCGCCATCGTCACCGGCTCGGGCCGCAACCTCGGCCGGGGGATGATCCTCGCCTTCGCCGGGGCCGGCGCCAACGTCGTCGTCAACGGCCACCGCGACCGCGACGCCGTCGAGCGGGTCGCCGAGGAGGCGCGCGCGCTCGGCGTCGAGGCGCTGGCCGTGATGGCCGACGTCTCGCAGCCCGAGGAGTGCGAGCGGCTGGTGGCCGAGACGGTGGCCGCCTTCGGCTCGGCCGACATCGCGGTCGCCAATGTCGGCCTGCGCCCGCGCCAGGCCTTCCTCGAGATCTCGGTCGAGGACTGGCGGCGGGTGATCGAGACCAACCTCAGCTCGGCCTTCTACCTCGCCCGCGCCGTCCTGCCGGAGATGAAGAAGCGGAAATGGGGCCGCATCGTCCACATCTCGGGCCGCGACGGGTTCTTCACCATCAGCCACCGCGCCCACAACGTCACCTGCAAGGCGGGGCTGCACTCGCTGGCCAAGGCGATCGCGATCGAGTTCGGCGAGTTCGGCATCACCGCCAACACCATCGCGCCCGGCAAGATGGACACGACCCGCGACGAGAAGAACTATCCGGGCTATCGCGAGGCCTGGGCGGAGGCGGTGAAGGCGACGCCGCTGCGCCGGCTCGGCACCGCGGAGGATGTGGGCGAGGCCTGCCTCTACCTCGCCTGCGGGGGCGAGTACGTGACCGGCCAGCTCCTCCACCTCAACGGCGGCGAGTTCCTGTTCTGAGATGACGCGGCCCGGCAGGATGGGGCAGATGGGCAAGCGCGGCGGCTATCTCGTGACCGGCGCGATCGGCGCCGCGCTCAGCGCCGGCTATCTGGCGCTGGCCGCGCGGCTGCCGCTCGGCGCGATGGACCAGCCGGGTGCCGGCGTGTTCCCGGTCGTGGTGGGCGTCCTGGTGCTGCTGTCCAGCATCGCCGTCCTGTGGGAGGGGTGGCGGATGCCGGCGGAGGACGCGGTCGCGATGCCGGCGGGCGTGGACGCCGTCCGCGTGCTGGCCCTGCTCGGGCTGCTCGTCGGCTATGTCCTGCTGCTGCCCTGGATCGGGCAGCTGGTCGGCAGCTTCCTCTTCTGCCTGCTGGTCATCCGCCTGCTGTCGCGCACGCCCTGGCCCTGGATCGCCCTCCAGGCGGCGGCGATCGCCGTCACCGCCCAGCTCGTCTTCGTCCGGCTGCTCCAGGTCCAGATGCCGCGCGGCATCCTCGGCTTCTAGGCCGGCGTTCGGTGATTTCGCTTATGGTTGTGGTTGGTGCGTCCCTCGACTGCGCTCGGGATGAGCAACATTCCTTAGTTAGAACAAGGACATCCCTCATCCCGAGCGAAGTCGAGGGACGCACGACCGCTCGCCCGCGCCATGAGCCATCGTGCGCCGGCGCTGGCACCACCAGCCCCCAACCGCCCCCCACCCAGCAGGGATAGCCATGGATCCGATCGAGGGCCTGCTCTACGGCTTCGGGGTCGCGCTCAGCTTCCAGAACCTGGCGGCGGCGCTGCTGGGGGCGCTCGTCGGCACGATGATCGGCGTCCTGCCGGGCCTGGGGCCCGTCGCGGGCGTGGCGATGATCCTGCCGCTCTCCTACGCGTTCGAGCCGGTGACCGGCCTCATCATGATGGCCGGCATCTATTACGGCGCCATGTATGGCGGCTCGACGACGGCGATCCTGCTCAACATGCCGGGCGAATCCGCCTCGGTCATGACCTGCATCGACGGCTACCAGCTGACGAAGAAGGGCCGGGCCGGCGCGGTGCTGGCGCTGGTCGCCGCCGGCTCCTTCGTCGGCGGCACCGTCTCGGTGGTGGGGGTGATGTTGTTCGCGCCGTGGCTGGCCAAGCTCGGCATCCTCTTCGGGCCGGCCGAGTTCCTGGCGCTGGCGGGCGGGGGCCTGTTGATCCTGTCGCGCATATCGGGCGGCAGCTTCGCCGCCGGCATCTTCCCGATGTCGCTCGGCCTGATGCTCAGCACCGTCGGGCAGGAGGCGATCACGGCGCAGAACCGCTTCACCTTCGGCTATCTGGAACTCGCCCAGGGGGTGGAGCTGGTGGCCGCGGTGGTCGGCCTCTACGGCATCGCGGAGATCCTGACGCTGGTCGAATCGCGCCGTGCCGCGCCGCCGCCGGTGCCGGTGCGCCTGCGCGAGATGCTGCCGACCAAGACCGAATGGCGGCGGTCGGCGCCGTCCTTCGGCCGCGGCACGGCGGTCGGCTTCCTCTTCGGGCTGCTGCCCGGCCCGTCGGCGGCCATGTCGAGCTTTGCCTCCTACCGGCTGGAGAAGGCGGTCTCGAAATACCGCGACGAGATCGGCCACGGCGCCGTCGAGGGCGTCGCCGGCCCCGAGACGGCGAACAACGCCGCCGCCACCTCCTCGATGGTGCCGCTGCTCGCGCTCGGCATCCCCTTCGGCTCGGTGACGGCGCTGATGCTGGCGGCGATGATGGTCCACGGCATCCAGCCGGGCCCGCTGCTGATGCAGAGCAACGCCGACGTCTTCTGGGGCGTCATCGCCTCGCTCTATATCGGCAACATCGCGCTGCTGGTGCTCAACATCCCGATGATCGGGCTGTGGGTCAGCATGCTGCGCGTCCCGCGCCACATCTTCCTGCCGATCATCCTGGTGATCGCCGTCATCGGCTCCTACGGCGTCGGCAACAGCATGGTCGACGTCTACGGCCTGATCCTGCTCGGCGTCGTCGGCTACCTCCTGCGCAAGCTCGACTTCCAGCTCGCGCCCATGGTGATCGGGCTGGTGCTGGGGCCGCTCATCGAGAAGCACCTGCGCGAGGGCCTCTTCATGAGCGGCGGCGACCTCCTCGTCTTCGTCGAATCGCCGATCGCGCTCGGCATCTGGATCCTCGTCGCCCTGGTGCTCGCCGGCGGCGCCCTCGCCCCCCTGCTGCGCCGGCGCGGGGCCAACGATCGGTCATCGCCATAGCAGGGACAGCGGCACCGCGCTGAGCCGTGGGTCCCTCGACTTCGCTCGGGATGAGGGGGGCCTTTGTTCAGGTTAATGAATTTCCCTCATCCCGAGCGAAGTCGAGGGACGCAACGGCATCGGCTACGGGTCGGCCCGGACGTGCCGACCTCGACGTTCGCCGCCTGCTATCAAGCCTGCAGATTGGGAGTCAGAGGCCTGCAGATTGGAAGTCTGGGGCGCCCGATCGCAAGCGGCGGCTACTGCGCGAGCCCGCCGGCCAGCATCCGGGCCAGCGCATCCGGCAGGCCGGGATAGGGCTTGGCGGGATCGCGCGGGGCCGGCCGCGGCGGGCGGGCCGCGATCGCGGCCAGCGCCGCCTCGACGGCGTCGCCGACGCCGTCGAAGAGCGGCACCGGCACCCGGTCGCCGATGTCGCGGCCGATGCCGGCGAAGACCGCCCCGCCGAAGAGGATCGCCTCGGCGCCCTCCTCCGCCAGCCGGCCGGCGAGCCCGGCGATCTCCTCGAGGAAGGCGGCCCGGTCCTTCGCCAGCGCCAGGACGCCGCCCGAAACGTAGCGGAGGGCGACCAGCCGGTCGGCGACGCCGCATTCGCCGACGACGCGATGCACCGCCGGCGCCAGCTTCCGCGCGAGGCTGACGATGGCGAAGTGGCGGCCGCCGGCCGCGGCCGCACGCACGCCCGATTCCGCAAGCCCGACCGCCGGCATGGGGGCCGCCTCGCGCAGCGCCTCCAGCCCAGGGTCCATGAAGGCGGCGACGATGACCGCATCGGCGTCCGGATGCTCGGCCACCCGGTCGAGGGCGGCATGGGCGGCGACGGCACCTTCGGCCAGGCACTCGATGCCGGCAGCCCCGAAGCGGGCGGTGACGCCGACGATCTCGGCCCGGTCGCCCGCCCGCCAGCGCGCCTCCGCCGCCAGGAGGTCGGTGACCGAGGCGCTGGTGTTGGGATTGACGAGGAGGATGCGGGGGCGGTCATCGCGGGGCGAACGGCGCGAAGATGCCGGCATAGGGTTTGGGCAGCGGCGGGGCGTAGGGACCGGACTTGGCGGTGCGCAGGCCGAGCCGCGCCAGCCCCTCGGCCAGGACGACGGCCGACGCCACCCCGTCGACCACCGGCAGGCCGTGTGCGGCCGACAGTTCGCCCGCGAGGTCGGCCATGCCGGCGCAGCCGAGCACGATTGCGTCCGCCCGGTCCTCCGCCTTGGCCCGCGCGATCTCGGCAGCGATGCGGCCGACGGCGCCGGCATCGCGATCCTCCAGCGCCAGGACCGGGACCTCGGCCGCGCGCACCGCCGCGCAGCGGGCGGCGAGGCCATAGCGCACGAGATTCGCCTCGATCGCGGCGATCGAGCGCGACAGAGTCGTGACGACGGCGAAGCGGTGGGCGATCAGCGACGCCATGTGGAAGGCGGCCTCGCCGATGCCGATGACTGGCGCGGCGGCCAGCGAGCGGGCGGCGTCGAGGCCGGTGTCGTCGAAGCAGGCGATGATGTGGGCGGCGACGCCGTCGGCCTCGCCCCTGGCGATCTCCGCCAGCAGGCCCGGGACCGAGAAGGCCTCGTCGTAGAAGCCCTCGATCGAGGCCGGCCCCATCGCCGGCTGGGTCGCCCGGATGCGGGTGCCGGGGCCGGCCGCCCGCGCGGCGGCAAGGCCGATCTTGCGGGTCATGGCGCCGGTGGTGTTGGGATTGACGACGAGGATCTCCAAGGCCGCTCACTCCTTCGCGCGCAGGGCGGCCGCACGATAGCGCAGCGCCCGGATGGCGATGAGCGCGGCGAGGATCACGGCGAAGGAGACGCCCGTCGTCAGGCTGCCGAGCGCATAGATCTCGGGGTTGGTGACGGTGGTGGTGAGGCCGGTCAGCTCGAGCGGCAGGGTGTTCTGGTCGCCGCCCAGGGCCTGGCTCGACCGCGCCGCCTCGTCCCAGGACAGCGTGAAGCCGAAGAGGCCGATGCCGATCAGCGAGGGCGCCACGATCGGCAGCACGACATGGCGGAAGGTCTGCCAGGGCGTCGCGCCGAGGTCGCGCGCGGCCTCCTCGAAGCGCGGGTCGAAGCGGTTGAAGACCGCGAACATGATGAGCAGGCCGAAGGGCAGCGTCCAGGTGAGGTGGGCACCGATGCCGGAGGTGTAGATGCCGGCCGTCGTCGTGAATTCCTGCTGCACCCAGTCGCTGCCGACCGCCTCGCCGACCGTCGTGACGCCGAGGTCGAGCAGGCGGAACATGACGGCGATGCCGAGCGAGACCACGATCGAGGGCACGATCAGGCTGGCGACCGCCGTGTAGAAGACGAGGCCGGAGCCGGGAAAGCGGCGGCGGAAGGCATAGCCCGCGGCCAGCGACACCAGCACCGTCAGGACCATGACGAGGAGGCCGAGGCGGAACGAGCGGCCGAAGGCGGCCCAGATGTCGACGACGCCCACCCCCTCCCATAGCCGGCCGAACCAATGGGTCGACACCCCCTGCATCGGGAAGGTGAGGCCGCCCGACGGGCCCTGGAAGGAGAGGACGACGATGGTGATGACCGGCCCGTAGAGGAAGAGCACGAAGAGCGCGAAGAAGCCGGCAAGCAGCCAGAAGGCGGGCGGGCGGCGCATCGGCCGGCCTCAGAGTTCGCGCCGGATGTCGACCACCCGGGTCATCGCCCAGATGATCATGATCACCACGGCCAGCAGGATGACGGCGTTGGCGGCCGCCAGGGGGAACTGCAGGTAGCTCATCTGCACGCTGATGATCTTGCCGATCGAGGCGATCTGCTGGCCGCCCATGACGCCGATCGTCACGAAATCGCCCATGACGATGGTGACGACGAAGATCGAGCCGATGACGATGCCGGGCTTGCTCAGCGGCACGACCACGTTCCACAGCGTCTGCCAGCCCGACGCGCCGGCGTCGTAGGCGACCTCCAGCAGCGACCGGTCGATCCGGGTCATCGAGTTGAAGATCGGGACGATCATGAACATCGTGTAGAGGTGGACGAAGGCCAGCAGGACCGAGAAGTCCGAGAAGAGCAGCCATTCCAGCGGCTGGTCCGTCACCCCCATCGCCTGGAGCCACTGGTTGATGACGCCGTTGCGGCCGAGCAGCGGGATCCACGAGATCATGCGGATCACGTTCGAGGTCCAGAACGGGATGGTGCAGAGCAGGAACAGCACCACCTGCCAGCCGAGCGAGCGGACGTGGAAAGCCAAAAAATAGGCGACGGTGAAGCCGATCAGCAGCGTCGTCAGCCAGACCAGCAGGCAGAACTTCAGCGTCGAGAGATAGGTGCGGAAGGTGACGCAGAGGTCGGGCAGCCGCGCGAGGCAGCCCTCGAACACGTCGTTGTAGTTGCGCGGCGTCGCGTCCGGCAGGATGGCGTAGTCGTTGTAGTCCCAGAAGCTGACGACGACGATCAGGACCAGCGGCAGGACGAAGAACACCGCCAGCAGCAGGACGAGCGGCGCCGCCTGCAGCAGCGGCGCCAGCCGTTCGGCCCGACCCCTGGTCCCGACCGCCGTCATCGGCCCCGATTCCGGCCCCTGTTCCGGCTCATCAGGCGGCGATGAACTCGTTCCACTTGCGGACCATGTACTCGTTCTCGTCCATGATCGCGTTCCAGCAGGCGACGCCGCCCATGCGCGCCTCGTAGGAGCCGCCGTCGCGGACCGCGCCCGCCTTCTCCAGCACCGTGCCGTCCGGCGCCTTGATGTCCTTCTCGGCCGGCTTGCCCTCCATCCAGTAGGCCCATTCGTAGGCCTCCATGTTGGCCTTGGCCGTCTCCAGCACCGCCGAGTAGTAGCCCTGGCGGTTGAGGAAGGCGCCGGCCCAGCCGGAGAGGAACCAGTTGATGAACTCGTAGGAGGCGTCGAGTTTCCGGCCGCGCAGCGTCTTGGGCAGCGCGAAGCCGGCCGCCCAGGCGCGATAGCCCTCCTTCAGCGGCTGGTAGGTGCAGGCGATGCCCATCGAGCGCACCTTGGTCACGGCCGGCGACCACATCGACTGGATCACCGTCTCGCCCGATGCCATCAGGTTGACGCTCTCGTTGAAGTCCTTCCAGAAGGCGCGGAACTGGCCGGCCTTCTTGGCCTCGGTCAGGACCTTCATGGTGAGGTCGATCTCGGCCTTCGTCATGTTGCCCTTGTCGGCATATTTGTGGATGCCGGAGGCCTCGACGACCATGGCCGCGTCCATGATGCCGATGGAGGGAATGTTGAGGATCGAGGCCTTGCCCTTGAACTCGGGGTTCAGCAGTTCCTTCCAGCTCTCGATCGGCCGCTTGATAAGGTCGGGGCGGATGCCCAGCGTGTCGGCGTTGTAGACGGTCGGGATGAGGGTGATCCACTGGGTCGGCTGGCTCGCGAATTTCTTCGAGCCCTGGCCCTCCAGATAGAAGACCTTCCGCGGCGCCGTGCCCTGGTCGCCGATCTTCTTCCCGCCGATCTCGCCCTTGGTGAAGACGGGCGTGATCTTGTCGGCCAGCTTGATGCGCTTGGCGTCCATGCCCAGCAGGTTGCCGGACGGCACCAGCTTCTTCAGCGAGAAATACTCGGTGTCGACGATGTCGAAGGAGTTCGGCTGGGTGATGACCCGCCGGGTGACGTCGTCGGTGGTGACGGGGATGTACTCGATGGTGATGCCGAGATCCTGCTTCACCTTCTCGGCGATTTCGCGCGACTGGTTCACCGCCGTGCCGAGATAGCGCAGCGTCACCGGCTCGGCCGAGACGATCGCCGGAAAGCCCGTGAAGGCGCCGACGCCGGCAGTGGCGGCCGCGCCCTTCAGCAGGCTGCGGCGGGAGATGGTCGGTCGTGTCCTGTTCATGGGTCCCCTTCCCCTTCTCAGCTGTCGAGACGGTGGGCGTCGTCCGGGCGCCACCGCATGGTCACGCGGTCGCCCGGCTGCAGCGGATCGGCGAAGTGGATGGCGTCGTCGATCACGGCGGCGAGGTCCGCGTGGCGCTCCTCCTGCAAGGAAAGCACCACCGCGCTGCCCTGGTACTCGACCGCCTGCACCGTGGCGACGAGGCCGAGCCCGTCGGCCGGGGCCGCATCCCCGCGCACGAGCTGCACCCGGTCGCTGCGCACCGCCCACTTGCCGGTCGCCGTCGCGACGATGTTGTGGCCGCCGATGAAGCGCGCGACGAACTCCGAGCGCGGCCGGTCGAAGACGGCGCGCGCAGTGTCGGCCTGCTCGATGCGGCCGGCATTCATCACCACCACGAGGTCGGCCAGCGCCATCGCCTCGTCCTGGCTGTGGGTGACGTGGACGAAGCTGATGCCGAGATCGCGCTGCAGCCGCTTCAGCTCGGCGCGGACGCGGCCGCGCAGGAAGGGGTCGAGTGCCGAAAGCGGCTCGTCGAGCAGCAGCACCTGCGGTTCCGTCACCAGCGCACGCGCCAGCGCCACCCGCTGCTGCTGCCCGCCCGAGAGCTGGGCCGGCATGCGCGCGGCATAGCCCTCCATATGCACGAGCTTCAGGAACTCCATCGCCTTGGCCCGCCGCGGCTCGCGGCCGACGCCCTTCATCTTCAGGCTGAAGGCGACGTTGTCGGCGACGGACAGGTGCGGGAAGAGCGCGTAGGACTGGAACATCATCGCGGTGCCGCGCCGCGCCGGCGGCATTCCGGTGACGACCGTGTCGCCGAGCCGGATGTCGCCGTCGTCGACGGCCTCGTGCCCGGCGATCATGCGCAGCGTCGAGGTCTTGCCGCAGCCGGACGGGCCGAGGAGGCAGCAATAGCTGCCGGCGGGGATGCGCAGGTCGATCGCGTCGACCGCCGTCACCGCCCCGTAGCGCTTCGTGACCCTGACCAGATCGACCGCGACACCCTGCATCCGGCCCTCCCCCCTGCCTCAATTCTATGCAGAGGGTGTGCCAGCGGTCACGCGATCGTCACGCCTGGGGACGATGCGGGTGCTCGGCCATCCAGTGGCGGGCGATATCGACCCGGCGGCAGAACCAGACGCCGGCATGGCGCTGCGCGTAGTCGAGGAAGCGGGCGAGCGCCAGCGCCCGGCCCGGCCGCCCCGCCAGGCGGCAATGCAGGCCGACCGACATCATCTTCGGGCTCGTCGCGCCCTCGGCATAGAGCATGTCGAAGCTGTCGCGCAGATAGGCGAAGAACTGGTCGCCCGAATTGAAACCCTGGGCGGTGGCGAAGCGCATGTCGTTGGCATCCAGCGTGTAGGGCACGACGAGGTGCGGCGCCTTCGGCCCGGCCACCCAGTAGGGCAGGTCGTCGGCATAGCTGTCGGAGGAGTAGAGGAATCCGCCCTCCTCCATCACGAGGTCGAGGGTGCGCATCGAGCAGCGGCCGGTGTACCAGCCGAGCGGCCGCTCGCCGGTGCAGGCGGTGTGGATGCGGATCGCCTCCTGCATGTGGCGGCGCTCCTCCTCCAGCGGGAAATCCTTGTACTCGATCCATTTCAGCCCGTGGCTGGCAATCTCCCAGCCGGCCTCGGACATCGCCGCCACCTGCTCGGCTCCCCGCATCAGGGCCGTTGCGACGCCATAGACGGTGACCGGGACGCCGCGCTCGCCGAAGAGCCGCCACAGGCGCCAGAACCCGGCGCGCGCGCCGTACTCGTAGATCGACTCCATGTTCCAGTTCCGCTCGCCCGGCCAAGCGGCAGCCCCGACGATCTCGGACAGGAACGCCTCCGACTGGCCGTCGCCGTGGAGGATGTTGTTCTCACCGCCTTCCTCGTAGTTGATGACGAACTGGACGGCGATGCGGGCACCGCCCGGCCAGCGCGGGTCCGGCGGATTGCGGCCATAGCCGCGAAGATCGCGCGGGTAGTCCCGTTCCATCGCCCTCTCCTCCCCCGGGCTAGATCCGACCGCCGTCGACGATGAAGGTCTGGGCCGAGACCATGCGGCTGTCGTCGGCGGTCAGCCACAGCACCATGCGGGCGATGTCGGGCGGATAGACCTTCTCCTTCAGGCATTGCAGGCTCATCAGCCGCTCCTCCGCCTCCGGCGTCAGCCACATCTTCACCTGGCGCTCGGTCATCACCCAGCCCGGTACCACCGTATTGACCCGGATCTTGCGCTCCCCCAGATCGCGGGCGAGCGCGCGCGTCAGCCCCTGCACCGCCGCCTTGGCGGTCAGGTAGACCGGGATGTGGGGCGTCATGCCCATCCAGCTGATCGAGCCGAAATTGACGATCGCCCCGCCGCCCGCCTCGGCCATCGCCGGCGCCAGCGCCTGCGAGACGAAGAACTGATGGCGCAGGTTGGTCGCCATGCGCTCGTCCCAGAACTCGGGCGTCACCTCCTCGATCGTATGGCGGTCGTCGCGGGCGGCGTTGTTGACGACGGCGCGAATCGGCCCGATGGCGGCCGCGGCATCGGCGCAGGCCGCCCGCAGCGCCGGGATGTCGCGCAGGTCGCACGGCAGGAACAGGGGCTGGAGCCCCTTGCCCTCGAGCTCGTCCACCAGCGCCCGTCCCGCTGCCTCGTCGATGTCGACGAAGGCCACGCGGGCGCCCTGGGCGACATAGTGCGCGACGATCGCGGCACCGATGCCGCTCGCCCCGCCGCTGACGAAGACCGCCCGATCGCGCAGGCTCGGATAACGTGCGAACCCTTCCATCGATCCTTCTCCCTGCTTGTGCTTGACCGGGTGCCGCGCGGGCGCCCAAGGTCCCGCGCCGGGGCGCCTCCCGGCGCCGCCGCCCCACGCATGGTAGCAGCCGCGTCGACAAATCCGGCCAGCAATGTCGCAGCCATCCGATCCGCCGACCGACCTGCCGCCTCCCGCGCTGCCGGGCTCCACCGCGCTCGGCGAGGTCTGGCCGATCGCCCGCCGCGACCCGCAGGCGCCGGCGGACGTCGCGGTGGTCATCGCGACGGTGCTGCGCCCGGCCCTGCTGGCGGCGGTGCGCTCGGTCTTCCACCAGACCTTTCCCGGCACCGTCATCCTCGCGATCGGCTGCGATCGCACCGACGGCGGCCTGGAGCTGGACGGACTGCGGACCCTGCTCGCCGAGCGGCCGGAGCGGATGGGTGCCCTGCTGCTGACCCCGGGATACTCGACCGCGCGCCGCAACGGCGGCGTCCATGCCGGCCGCGGCGGCGGTGCGATGCGCACGGTGCTGTCCTTCCTCGCCAACGCCAACCACATCGCCTTCCTCGACGACGACGGCTGGTATCTGCCGGACCATCTGGCCGATCTCATGGGGGCGATCGAGGGATTCGACTGGGCCTTCTCGCTACGTTGGTTCGCCGACGAGGCGGGCCGCCTGCTCTGCCGCGACCGCTGGGAATCGGTCGGTCCCGCCCGCGGGATGTATGCGCGCATCTCGGGCGGGCTGATCGACACCAGCTGCTATCTCATCGACAAGCGGCGGGTCGTCCTGCCGCTCGTCGCCTGGACGACAGTCACGGCCGAGGACGGCGCGGGCCAGGACCGGCAGATGATGCAGGCGCTGGCCCGCATGCACACCGTCGCCTGGACGGGGCGGCACAGCGTCGCCTACACCGTGCGTCCGGGATCCCGGCTGTGGCGGCTCGCCCGCACGCCCGCCTTCCATGAGCGCCTGGAGGAGGCGGCCCGGCGCGGCTGGACCTATCACGAGACCTTCCTGCGCTGGCCCGACCTGACCCGCGCCATGCTCGACTATGCCGCCCGCAAGCGGGACGAAGGTCATTCGCAGGATCGCCCGAGATGAGCCACGAACGGCGCGGCAACGCCTGCATGTTCCATATCGGCCGCAGCGGCAGCACGGTCCTCGCCGACCAGATGGGTCAGCACCCGGACCTCGTCTGGGCCGGCGAGATGCTCGACCACAAGCGGGTGCGCCTGGGACCTGCCACGGCCCTGGCGCTGGTCGAGGCCGGCATCCGCCAGGCGGGCGGGCGCCGGTTCGGCCTGGAAGCGAAATTCTATCACCTGCGCCGCGCCGGGCTGGAGCTGGAGCCGTTCGTCGACCGTCTCGAAGCCCTGGGTTTCGACCGCTTTCTCGTCGTCCGGCGGCGCAACCTGCTGCGCAAGGTCGTGTCGTCCCAGGTCGCCCGCGCCAGCCGGCGCTGGCACCTGCCGGCCGGCCGGGAGGCCGTGCTGCACACGGTCCGGATCGACCCGCAGCGCGTCCCGATCGAGGGCGGCCACCGGCCCCTGCTCGACATCATCGAGCACTATCTCGCCGATTTCCGCCGCCTCGATGCCGTGCTGCGGGACCGCGCGCGCCTCGATCTCGTCTTCGAGGAGGATATCCGGCCCGACCCGGCGGCGGCCTGCCGGCGGACGCTCGACTTTCTCGGCCTGCCGCCGTGCGAGACCGCGGTGCGGCTGGCGCGGACGACGCCCTGGCCCCTTGGGCAGATCGTCGAAAATCTCGACGAGGTGCGCGCCTGCCTCGCCGGCTCGCCCCACGCCTGGATGACCGAGGACGAGGAGCCCTGACCCGCGATGGTGGCGAACTATCTCCCCGCCGACTATCCCCCGGATGCGCCGCCGCGCTTCCGCCTCTACGGGATCGGGCTCGGCAAGACGGGGACGATCTCGCTCTGCGGCATGTTCGGCGGTCATTTCCGGTCGACCCACGAGCCGGACTGGCGACGGATCATCCGCCTGGCCCTGCATCCCGACGGCAGCCGGACCGGCGACTTCTTCTTCTCCCGACCCCTGCAGGCGCTGGTGGCGGGCTGGGCCTGGGAGATGAATTCCTCGACGCTCAACTACCACCTGATCCCGCTGATCCGCCGGCTGCAACCCGAGGCCCGGTTCGTCCTGACCGTGCGCGAGCCCGTCTCCTGGCTGGCCTCGATCTGCCGGCACGAGAGCACGCGGCCGCGCAGCACCCATTGGGACTGGTGGGAGCTGCGCCGGTTCCGCTTCCGACCGGATCTCTATCCGCACCGCGAGCGCGATGCTGCGCTGGAGCGCGCCGGGTTGTTCTCGCTCGAGGGGTATCTGCGCTGGTACGCCCGGCAGAACCGGAAGGCGATGGAGATGCTGCCGGCCGACCGCCTGCTGGTGGTCGCCGTCGACCGCCTGTCGCATCCCGACGAGATCGCCCGGCTGGCCGAGTTCGCGGGCGTCGGGACGGACCGCATCAGCCGCGAGCGGTCGCACATGCATGCCTCCGACACGCCGTTCGACCTGTTCGACCTGGTCGATCGCCGGATCGTCGAAGCCGCCGCCGAGGAGTATTGCGCCAGCGTCTGGGAGGCGGCGCGGCGACGCGCCGGCTAGGCCGGGCCGAACATCTCGTCGAGCAGCGGGCCGAACCGGCGGGAGACCATGCAGACGCCCATGCTGTCATGGTCGGCCAGCCCCGGGACCGGGACCAGACGCACGCCCGGCAGCACCGCCATGCGCTGGGCCGCCCAGCGGTCGGACCGGTTCTCCGCGCCGTAGACGATGGTCAGCCGGGGCGGCCGGGCCGCCCGGCGATAGTGCGGCAGCACGTCGTCGACCAGATGCGGGTTCTCCTCGTGCAGGCGGCGGATCATGGGAAAGCGGTTGCGCTGATCCGGCTTGAGGTCGAGCGTGGTCACCGGCGAGAAGGCGAGCACCGCCTCCGCCTCGATCCCGATGCCGTAGCGCAGGGCCGAGTAGCCGTTGGCGGAATAGCCGAGGCAGTACCGTCGCCGGGCGCCCAGCCCGTCGGCGATGCGCCGCAGCCCGGCCATGCAGCCTTCCAGGTCCGGCGCGAGGCCCGGCAGGCCGGTGATGGCGAACTGCGAGCGCGGATCGCGGACATAGACGGCATGGCAGCCGCGGCGACGCAGCCAGCTCTGGACCACGACATGCGCGAAGGGCGCCTGGTCGGCGCCGGCGAAGACGAAGACCGCCCGCTCGCTTCCGGGGCTCTCCACCACCTGCGGCCCGGCGCTGGTTTCGGGGAGGAGATGGTCGGAGCTGCCCATGTCCTCAATCAGGCCGGTGACCATGCGCGCCGCTTCGGCCGGCCGCTGGAACCGCAGTTCGAGGGCATAGCGGCACGCCGTGACCAGCCGCTGCGCGATCGGGCGGAGCGCCGGCGAACTGGCGAGGTCGGCGGCGGCGGCGGCGGCGGCGTCATAGTCGCCCGCCTGCATCATGGCACGCACACGGGCCAGGGCCTGCCGGTCCGCTTCCGATCCCGACCCGGCGACTCGCTCGTCCGTCATCCGCCGTCCCACTCCGCCAACTCGGCCCGATCTAAGGCACCCGGGGCCGCCACCGCAAGCGGCCGTGCGACGCAAAATCATTGTCACGTCCGACACGGCGGGACAATGTGGCGCCCGCGCCGCCAGGAGTGAACCGATCGTGGGAAGTGCAGACATCGCCGGAACGCGGGTTCTGATCGTCGAGGACGAGGCGATGATCGCCATGCTGCTGCAGGACATGCTGGAGGAGTTCGGCTGCGTCGTCGCCGCGACGGCCGGAGCGCTCGGCGAGGCCGTGCAGGCGGCGGAGGGGGACGAGTTCGACCTCGCCATCCTCGACGTCAATCTCGGCGGGACCGAGACCTATCCCGTGGCCGACGTGCTGCGCCGCCGCGGCATTCCCTACGTCTTCTCGACCGGCTATGGCGCATCCACGCTGCGCGCCGACCATCAGGGCCAGCCGACCCTGCAGAAGCCCTTCGTCGAGCGCGAACTGCAACGCTGCATCGCGGACGCGCTGGCCGGGGTGCGGTCCTGATCTAGCGCCCCTCGGAGCGGCCGATCGCCTGCGCCAGCTTGCGCGCGACCTCGGCCTGGGTGAACGGCTTGCCGATCATGTCGACGCCGGGATCGAGCATCCCGTTGTGGACGATCGCGTTCTGCGTGTAGCCGGTGGTGAAGAGCACGGCCAGCCCCGGCCGGCGCCGGCACGCCTCGTCGGCGAGATGGCGGCCGTTCATGCCGCCCGGCAGGATGACATCGGTGAAGAGCACCACCACCTCCGGATGCTGATCGAGCAGGCGCAGCGCCGTCGCCCCGTCGCCCGCCTCCAGCACCGCATAGCCGAGGTCGGCCAGGCACTCGACGCTGAACTGCCGCACGGCGGCCTCGTCCTCGACCACCAGGATCGTGCGTCCGTTCCCCAGTTGGCGCTCTTCGGGAGGCGCGGCCCAGGCCAGGTCGTCCTCGGCCTGCGCCGGCGGAATGTGGCGCGGCAGGTAGATCTTCACGGCCGTGCCCTGGCCCGGCTCCGAGTAGATCTTCACATGCCCGCCCGACTGCTTGACGAAACCGAAGACCTGGCTGAGGCCGAGGCCGGTGCCCTCCCCCAGCGGCTTGGTCGTGAAGAACGGATCGAATGCCCGCGCGATGACGTCGGGCGGCATGCCCGTCCCGGTGTCGGACACGGCGATCATGACATACTGCCCGGGCGTCACCTCGTCGTGCGAGCGGGCATAGGCGTCGTCGAGGTGCGTGTTGGCCGTCTCGATCGTCAGCTTGCCCCCGGCCGGCATGGCGTCGCGCGCGTTGACCGCCAGATTGAGCAGCGCATTCTCGAGCTGCGGCGCGTCGGCGAAGATCGGCCAGAGTCCGCCGGCGAGCACCGTCTCGATCTCGACGACCTCGCCGAGCGTGCGGCGCAGCAGGTCGGACATGCCCCCGACCAGCCGGTTCGCGTCGGTCGGCTTGGGATCGAGCGGCTGCTGGCGCGCGAAGGCGAGCAGCCGCTGGGTCAGCGCGGCAGCCCGCCGCGCCCCTTCGAGCGCACCGGTGATGCCACGGCGAACGCGCGGATCGGCCCCGTCTCCCAGACGCCGCAGCACGAGGTCGAGATTGCCCGTCACCACCGTCAGGAGATTGTTGAAATCGTGCGCGACGCCACCGGTCAGCCGGCCGATCGCGTCCATCTTCTGCGACTGCCGCAGCTGTGCCTCGGTCGCCTCGCGGCGAACGGATTCCGCACGCAACTGGGCAAGGGCGGCGCTTTCGCGCCGGGTGCGCGCCAGCGCGATCAGCGTGACGACGAACAGCGCCAGCGTGACCGGCAGTCCGAAGGCGAGGTGACTGGTCGTGGTCGCGATCCAGCCGGCGCGGATGTCGGCGATCGCGGCGCCGGCCGTGACGTAGACCGGATAGCGCGGCAGTCGGCGATAGGCGATGATCCGATCGCGCCGGTCGAACGACGACACGGCCCGGAACAGGCCGCCCTCCGGCCGCCCCTCGATTGCCGAGGCAAACGGGTCCGACGGCGGCAGCGCGTCGAGCGGCTGCGCCGGCGGGGGAAAGCGTGCCAGCACCGCCCCGTCCGCGCGGATCAAGGTCGCGGTGAAGCCCGTGTCCTCGGCGACGCCGGCATAGAACTCCTGGAAGTAGCTCGGCCTGACGGAGACGACGACGACGCCGTCGAACCCGGCGGCGTTGGCCGAACGCCAGCTCATCTGGAAGAAGGTCGCGCCGCGCACCCGGCCCCGGATCACCGGCCCGACATAGGTGCTGGCGTCGGGATGCGCGAAGTGGATGTGGAAGTACTCCCGGTCCGAGACGTCGAGATCCGGAGGGACGGTCGCGACGCGCGCCGCCACGATCGGCCGGCCGGCCGCATCGATCAGCCAGATGTCCTCGATCTGCGGCAGGCGCTCCTGGATCGCGCGGAGCCGCAGGTGAAGGCCCTCGGCCGCGGCCCTCGCCGCCGCCACGTCGAGGCCGCGCACGATCTCCGCGACATGGGCGCCGACCAGTTCCTGGGTCTCGAAGACCTTGACCGCGTGCTCCAGGATGAGGCCCGCCGTGCCGCGCAGCCGCTCTGCCGTCTCACGCATCGCGGCGTTCCACGACTGCCAGGCGAAGAGCGCGAACAGCAGCGCCGGCAGCAGCAGCGTGCCGACCGCGACGGCACGCAGCAGCCGGCCGGCGGTGCCGTCGCTCGGACCGCCGAACGCGAGCCCCCGCCAACCCTTCACGGGCCCCCCTCCCCCGCATAGCGCTGCAGGAAGGGCGTCCGTGCGATAATCCGCCTGAGGACAAGCCGATGTTCGGGCGCCCACTCGACCTCGTCCCGGCTGCGGTTCGGCGTCGGCTGGACGATCGCCGCACAGGCGTCGAGATAGTCGTCCCCGGCTGCAATGCCGAGGAAGTCGGCCAGCCGCACGAGCTCGCGCCGCGGGTCGGCGACGAGATCCTCGTGCCACAGCGTCAGGGCCTGCGCGGGATCGGTGCGCGCGAGAAAGGCATCATTGGCAAGAGCCAGGGCCGCATAGTGCGACAGGGCCTTGCGCAACAGCATCGCATCGTCGCCGACGTCGCGGCGCCGGCGGGCATGCCGGACCATGGTGGCGACATTGTCCGCCGGATGGCGAACGACGTGGACGAACCGCAGCGGAAGCCCGAGGAATTCCCCGAACCGGTCGAGGGCCAGGGGATCCTCGCTGAGGCGACGCGAGGTCTCGCCGCCGCGCTTGTCGCCGACGAAGCGCAGGCGGGTCCAGCGCCCCTGCGCTCCGCCCGCGACCCGGTAGTCGTAGGCGCCCCAGTTGCGGCCGATGCGGCCGAGGCGGCGCGCGTTCTCGAGCGTCAGCGTCAGGATGCGCCGCCGGTCGAGGCCGAACGACCAGAGCTGCAGGACGTCGAGCTCGTGGGCGATGGCGATCTCGGGGTGGGCGTCGAGCAGGGCGCCGACGAGGCTGTGGCCGCTGCGCGGATAACCCACGAAGAGGAGGAACGCCTCGGCATCGCGGAGATCGGGCGCCGGCTGGGCGCCCGCCCAGGCGGCGAGCCGTGCCACCTCCTGCCGGTCGTGGCCGAACAACCGGCGCGGGCCGGTGCCTCGCGCCCGCCGCAGCAGTTCCTGGTCGTCGATCGGAAAATCGTCCGGCACGTCGGTCGTCATTCCGGACGGCCTCGCCTTCGGCGCTTTCGACGGGGGCAGCAGGACGGGACGGCGGTCATCGTGATCGGTCGAGACGATAGCGGCCGGGCGGCGGCCGGCACAATCCCGGGCATCCTCATTCGCGCGCATCGCGATGCTGCGGCCCCGGCACCCAGCCCGGCACCTGAGGCAGCGCGAAGATCGGTGCGGCGCATTCCGCGATCAGATTGACGTAGAAGCGGGGCCGGTCGGTGAGGCCGCGGGGCGAGACGCCGTGCACCGCCTGCGGTCCGTTGACGAAGCCGAGGAAGCAGTTGGCGGCATAGGCGACGGATGCCACCCGCTCGATCCGGTCGGCGGCCGCGAACAGCTCGCGGAATTGCGGGTCTGCGGTCCAGCGATAGAGATCGAGGTCGCCGCCCGGCGTCGGATCGTCGTCCGGGCGGAAATAGAACAGGCCGCTGAAGATCTTGTCGGGCGTGTCGACGTGGGGACCGCGCACCGTGGTCGCCTCGGTGACCGCCGTGTTGACCACGAGCTGGCAGTCGAGCAGCACGTCGCAGCCCGGGTCCCGCCTGCGGCAGCCGCTCCGCCAGTCCTCCAGCGGGCGCCCGACCCGCGCTTCCAGACCCGGATGGACGGAGCGGATCGCCGGCCCCATGGTTCGGACGATGTCGGCCCAGAAATCCGGGCCGACATGGTGGGCGACGAACGCGCGCCAGACCCCGGGCAGCTTCGCCGAGCGCAGCAGGGTGGCCGCGCTGACCCGGAAGGCGGAGTTGTTCGGGTGCGGCGGCGGGCCGGCAATGCGCTCCGAGGCCGGAAACGCCTCTGCCAGCGCCGCGTAGCGGTCGCGATCGATCGCCGGCCGCCGGATCACGTGCGGGAAGGGCTTGCACGCAACCGGTCCCGGCACTCCGAGGAGCGTGGTCGGCAGGGCAGTCGGCAGTGGCAGCGCGTCTGTCATCGGACCCGGCAGGGAGGCTCTGGGTACGAATGCGGCCACCGGCGACGGCTGTCAATCGGCCGGCCGCCCCCATGATCGGCAACCCGCGCCATACGCTGAGCACTTGACCGGGTTGTATGATGATCCTATTGTTTAACGCGATGGTTAACTCTGATCGTTCGCCGCTCGACCGCACCTTCGCCGCGCTCTCCGATCCGACGCGCCGGGCCCTGCTCGCCCGGCTCGGCGAGGCGGAGACCCTGTCGGTGACGGAGCTCGCCCGCCCGATCCCGATGTCCCTGCCGGCCGTGATGAAGCACCTCGACGTGCTCTCGGATGCCGGCCTCATCACCCGCAGGAAGGTCGGGCGGACCGTGTCCTGCCGCCTGAGCGCCGGACCGATGGAGGAAGCGATGAGCTGGCTTGCCCACTATCAGCGCTTTTGGACCGGCAGCCTCGACCGTCTCGCAACCCTGCTCGAGCGGGAGGAGCAGGAGCGGGCCTAGACGCCGGGCGGGCGCGCCGCTTCGCCGCCCGCGGGACGGACGGGCCGGAGGATTGCGAGGGCGGTCGCCACCGCCCCTTGCAGCAAGACCGGCTCCGGGCGGATTCGCGCCAGCACCCGCGTCCCCATCAGGACGGCCAGAAGGTGGCGCCCGACCTCCTCGGGACTCGCCGACGCCGCGATGGTCCCGTCGGCCTGGCCGGCGCGAACGCAGCCGGCGAAGAAGCGCTCGATTCGCACCAGGGTCCCGGCGACCATGGCGCGCAGATCGCCGTCCGGCGACCCCGCCTCGAATGCAGCATTCACCAGCATGCATCCCCGGTGCGACGGATCCTGCAGCGACCGCTCGAGAACCTCCGCGAAGAAGGCCTCGATGGCCGCGCCGGGCGACAGCGTCTCGCAGCGGCGGATGCGCGCGCCGATACTGTCCTCGACATAGCGATCCAGCGCCCGGACATAGAGGAGCCGCTTGTCGCCGAAGGCGTTGTAGAGGCTGGCGCCGCAGAGCCCGGTCCGGGCCGTCAGGTCGCGGACCGAGGTCGCCTCGTAGCCATTGGCCCAGAAGCACTCCATCGCCGCATCCAGCACCGCCGCCTCGTCGAACTCCCGCGGTCTCGCCATCCTGCCTTGCCGTCGTCGTCGAAGGTCTGTATTTTAGATCATACAATCTAAAATGTCATCATTGGCCGCGGCCGAGCGCCGCCCGCCTTGCGGAGATTCGCGATGAACGACGCCCCCGGCTACATGCCCCCCAAGGTCTGGACCTGGCAGAAAGAGAACGGCGGCCGTTTCGCCAGCATCAATCGGCCGATCGCCGGGCCGACGCACGACAAGGAGCTGCCGGTCGGCCGGCACCCGCTGCAGCTCTATTCCCTGGGCACGCCGAACGGCGTCAAGGTCACGATCATGCTGGAGGAGCTGCTGGCGCTGGGCCATGCCGGCGCCGAGTACGACGCCTGGCTGATCCGAATCGGCGACGGCAACCAGTTCGGCAGCGGCTTCGTCGCCGTCAATCCGAACTCCAAGATCCCGGCGCTCGTCGACCGCAGCGGACCCGAGCCGATCCGCGTCTTCGAATCGGGATCGATCCTGCTCTACCTCGCCGAGAAGTTCGGCGCCTTCGTGCCGACCGAGCCGGCAGCCCGCGCCGAATGCCTGTCGTGGCTGTTCTGGCAGATGGGCAGCGCCCCCTATCTCGGCGGCGGCTTCGGCCACTTCTACGCCTACGCGCCGACCAAGATCGAATATGCGATCGACCGCTTCGCGATGGAGGTGAAGCGCCAGCTCGACGTGCTCGACCGGCGGCTGGCCGAGACCGAGTATGTCGCCGGCGGCGACTACACGATCGCCGACATGGCGATCTTCCCCTGGTATGGCGGGCTGGCCAAGGGCTGGCTCTATGGCGCCGCCGAGTTCCTCGCCGTCGACCAGTACCGCAACGTCCAGCGCTGGGCCGACATGCTGCTGGAGCGGCCGACGGTGCAGCGCGGGCGCATGGTCAATCGCGTCAGCGGCGATCCCGCGACCCAGCTGCACGAGCGCCACGACGCCGCCGACTTCGAGACCAAGACCCAGGACAAGCTGGCGCCGGCGAAAGCCTGATCATACCGGGCCGACCGGGAGCGGGATGCACTGCCCCCGCTCCCGCAGCCGCGCCTTCGTGCCGCAATTCCGACCGCTCCGCTGCCGTCATGCGGACGCGGCGACTGCCGGATCCAGCACCCGGTCGGTCGGGATCGCGATGGTCGCCCGCAGGCCATCCCGGTTCCACTCGTGCCGCAGCTCTCCGCCGAACCGCTGCGTGATCGTGCTCTGCAACAGCCGGGAGCCGAATCCGGTCGCTGCGG
Source organism: Allostella sp. ATCC 35155 (assembly GCA_006738865.1). GTDB lineage: Bacteria > Pseudomonadota > Alphaproteobacteria > ATCC43930 > Allostellaceae > Allostella. The sequence goes on along the minus strand of AP019701.1, from coordinate 281,770 downwards.
GCGGCGCCAGAATGGGCGGGCCGCCATGCTCGCACCACGTGATCGCAAGCCGGCCGCCTTCGACCCGCCACTCGACCTCGACGCCACCGCTCTCCGCCTGGAGCGCGCCGTACTTGGCGCAGTTCGTCGCCAGTTCGTGGAAAATGAGCGCAATGCCGTTGACCGCGCCCTCGCGGCACCGGATTGGCGGGCCGCGCAGCGCGACGCGCGGTTGGCCGTCTACCCCGACATAGGCCCCGACAATCACCGCAAGAAGGCTGGCCAGGTCGGCCGTTTCCGGTCCGGCACCAGGATCGCGGGATTCCCGGCTCGTCAGGGCATGCGCATCGGCCAATGCCCGCAGGCGCCCGGACAGGCTCCTCGCCATGTCGCCCGGATCCTTTGCACCCCTCATGCTGACGTGGATCAGGCCCTGGATGAGCGCGAACGCGTTCTTCACCCGATGGTTCATCTCGGCGGCGAGCATCTTCTGCTCGTCGAGAGCGTCGATCAGACTGCGTTCCGTCTGCAGCATCCGAAGGGCCAGGCCGACGAAGGTCGAGAGTTCCGTCGCGACGCGCGCATCGCCGCTGTCGAAGTGCTCCTCCTCGTCGGACACGATCCACAAGGTGCCGAGCGGCTCCCTCCCGCGAATGAACAGCGGCACGAGGAGCACTTCCGGAACGGCAATGCCCGCTTCGGCGATCCAGTCGTACATGCGCTCGGGATGGGATGTCAGAATGGGCGTCATGCAGTCGAGGGTGATGCCGCAAGGACTGAAGTTCCGGGGTGTGACCGCACCGTCGAACCGGGCAAGCCTGCCGCGAAGATAGTGCCAGCGGAACAAGCCTGGCGGGGGGCCGCCCTCGTACAGGCTGATGCCGGCAGCGGTCCCGCCCGTCATCGCCATCGCAAGGTCGACGAACCGCGGCAGGACGGCGGCCGGTTCGTCGACCATCCGGGCGGCCAGCTCCTGCAGGGCCTGCTTCTCCTGAAGATGGTCGGCCTTTCGCGCGGGGCGCCGCGTCAGCGCCTCCGTGATGAAGACCGGTGGATCGAACACGTCGCCATCGACAGTCTCAGGCATGCTCTGTTCCGCCAGATGGAGCCCAAGAAGATGGTCTCAACGTCCGGCCGATAGAATGGTGCCCCTGGTCGGACTCGAACCAACACGCCCTTGCGGACAACAGATTTTGAGTCTGCCGCGTCTACCATTCCGCCACAGGGGCACTCGGCGCGGAACATAGCGACGGCGGCCAGCGAATGGAATGGCGGAAGCGCCCGCCATCAGACCCAGCCATCAGACCCAGCCGGCCGCCCCCAGCACGCCGCCGGCGACCAGCACCCAGAGGGGATTGAGGCGCGTCCAGAGCGAGACGGCCGCCGTCGCCAGGGTGAGCGCCAGCGCGACCAGCGAGCGGTCGACGGTCTCGGCCACCACCCAGGCGCCGGCCGCGACGATGCCGACCGTCACCGGCGCCAGCCCGCGCTGGAGGATCCGCCGCCACGGCCGGTCGCGGAAGCGGTGCCAGAGATTGGCCGCGATGTAGGTCAGCGTGCAGGCCGGCGTGCAGATGGCGGCCGTCGCCGCGAGCGCGCCGGCCAGGCCGGCCACCTGCCAACCGATCAGGGTCACGATCAGGATGTTCGGCCCGGGCGCGGCCTGGGCGATGGCGAAGAGGTCCGCGAACTGCTGCTCGGTCAGCCAGCCCGAGACCTCGACGGCCTGGCGGTGCATCTCGGGCAGCACCGTGTTGCCGCCGCCGAAGGCCAGCAGCGACAGCAGCGCGAAGTGGCGGATGAGAGTGCCGATCTCGCCCATCGCGGCCGCTATCCCCGCCGCCACCAGGCGACCGCCATCCCCGCGGCCAGGAGCGGCGGCAGCACCCAGACGAGCGGCCAGCGCAGCAGCCCGACCAGGACGAAGCCGGCGAGCGCGATCGGCACCGCCTCCAGCGGCCGCTCGCGGACCAGCGGCACGGCCATCTTGACCGCCATGGCGACGATCAGCCCGGCGGCAGCGGCGGCGACGCCGGCGAAGATCTGGCGCACGGCCCCGTGGCCGCCGAACCGGGCATAGAGCGCGCCGGCCACGCACATCAGCGCCACCGGCCCGCCGAGCAGGCCCGACAGCGCCGCCAGGGCCCCGCCGAGCCCATGGAAGCGGCTGCCGACGGCGATCGACACGTTGACGATGTTGGGGCCCGGAAGGAACTGGCAGAGCCCGAGCACGTCGGTGAATTCGGCCCCGGACAGCCAGCCGCGCCGTTCGACCAGCATCCGCCTGGCCCATGGCAGCACGCCGCCGAACCCGGACATGGCGATCCCGAGGAAGGCGAGGAAGAGCTGGGCGCGGGAGGGGACGGGCCGGGACAGGGCGGCCGCCTCCGGAGGGTGCGACATCCCGTCCTGGATAGTCGCCGGAGCGGCGCCGCGACAACAGCTTTGTGGCGTGCCGGCAGCCGCTGGGCTAATCCGGTCGGGCAGAGGGAAGCGGACGGCGCATGGAATCGAGCAAGGGTCTGGCGGCCATCATCCTGGCGGGCTGCGTCGCGGTACTCGGCGGCGCGCTGCTGTTCGAGCATGTCGGCGGGCTGGCACCCTGCGTGCTGTGTCTCTGGCAGCGCTGGCCGTGGTGGGTCGCCGGCGCCATCGCGGCGCTGTCGCTGGTCCTGCCGCCCGTCCGCCGCCGGGCCGGACCGTTCCTGCCGCTCCTCTTCGCGCTGATCTTCGCCGGCAGCTTCCTGCTCGCCGCCTACCACGTCGCCGTCGAGCAGCACTGGGTCGCCGGACCGGCCACCTGCAGCGCCCCGCTGTCGGGGGCCAGGACGCTGGCCGACTTCCAGCGCATGATCGTCGACCGTCCGGTCGTGCGCTGCGACGAGGTGCCGTGGGCACTGTTCGGCATCTCGCTGGCCGGCTTCAACGCCATCTTCTCGCTGCTGCTGGCCGCGCTTGCGCTGCGCACGGCCGGCCGCCTTCGCCAAGGGAGCGCCCGATGACCGATCGCAGCCCGCCCCGCACCGCGCCCGCGCTCGGCTGGCGCCTGCCCGGCGACCCCGCCGCGCCCGAACAGCTGGCGCGGATGATCCGCGTCGACCATGCCGGCGAGTACGGTGCCCGCCGCATCTACGAGGGCCAGCTGGCGGTCCTGGGACGCGGCCCGTCCGGCCCTGCGATCCGCCACATGGCCGAGCAGGAGTCCCGCCATCTCGAATCCTTCGAGCGGCTGATCGTCGAGCGGCGGGTGCGGCCGACGGCGCTGCTGCCGGTCTGGCACCTCGCCGGCTACGCGCTGGGCGCCGCCACGGCCCTCCTCGGCGAGAAGGCGGCGATGGCGTGCACCGTCGCCGTCGAGGAGGTCATCGACGAGCATTATCGCGGCCAGTCGGAGGCGCTGGGCACCAGCGAGCCCGAGATCCGGGCCCAGGTCGAGGAATTCCGCGCCGAGGAGCTGGAGCACCGCGACACGGCGCTGCTGGCCGGCGCTGCAGAGGCTCCCGCCTACCCCGTGCTGTCGGCCGCGATCAAGGCGGCGTCCCGGCTGGCGATTCGCCTCTCCCAGCGGATCTGACGGCCGCTCAGAACAGGCGCCCGCCGTTCGGCACCGGCTTGTCCGGAGCGATCAGCACGACCGCGCCGTCGGCGTCGGGGAAGCCCAGCACCAGCACCTCCGATCGCATCGGGCCGATCTGGCGCGGCGGGAAGTTGACGACGCCCGCCACCTGCCGGCCGACCAGTTCCTCCGGCCGATAGTGGACGGTGAGCTGCGCGGAACTCTTCCGCACGCCGATCTCCGGTCCGAAATCGACCTGCAGGCGATAGGCGGGGCGGCGCGCCTGGGGAAAGGGCTCGGCCGCGACGATGGTCCCGACCCGGACGTCGACCCGGGCGAAATCCTCGTAGGTGATCTGATCCGGCTTGGCCGGGGTCGCTGCATCGCTCATGGCGCGGGCGACCCTATCGCCTCCCGCCGGCTTCCGCCAGCCGGGAGGCGAAGGTCGGAACCCGGCCGTGCGGCTCAGGCCTTGGGCTTGGCGGTGCCGTCGGCCGCCTTGGCGAGCTGCGCGCGGACCTCGTCCATGCTCTCCGCGACGCGCTTGTTGATGACGGCGAAGGTGTCCTGGTTGGCGCGCGCCATCAGGTCGGCGATTTCCTTCATGTTGCTGATCGCCTTCTCGAAGGCCGCCTTGGCGACCTCCGCCTGCTTGGCCGCCTGACGCTCGGGGCCGCCCGCCTGGGCGATGTCGCCCATCATGCGCGAGGCCTCTTCCATCGTCTGGCGCAGGATCTCGGCCTGCCGCTTCATGACCGCCTGCATGCCCTCGGCCGCGAGCTGGTTGGCACGCGTCACGGCTTCGATGTTGCGGCGCTGCGCGGCCATCATCGCCTCGGTGTCGAGGCCCGGCAGGCGAAACTCGCCGACGAGGCGGGTCACGTCGAAATCGAGAAAGGGATTCTTGGGCTCGGCCATGGTCGCTCTCCGGCTCGGGGGGACGGGATGCGGGGAAGCTCTAGCAGATTTTTGCTGCACTGCAACTATTCTTGCTGCACTGCACCATTCGATCCTGAAACGTCCGGCGCTGCGACATCCGGTCGGCCCGCCGCGGGCCCGCCGCCGAACAGCGCGGTCCAGTCGTCGATCCGCCGCAGCGCCCGGTCGAGCCGGGCCATGGTCCGTGTGAGATCGGGCGAATCGTCGTCGAGCCATGTCGCCGCCGCTGCGAGATAGGCCGCGGCGAAGGCCTTGGTGCGGACGGCGCCACGCAACCCGGCGGTGTCGAGGCCCGCCGCTTCCATCATCCAGCGCAGGGAGCGGCGGAAGGAGGGCAACGCCGCGATGCCCGAGAGCGGATCGCCGCGCAGGTCGCGCGTCACCGCCGCCAGCCCCGGCCGCCACGGCGCGAGGTACTCCAGCCGGCGCATGACGACGTCGAACAGCCGGTCCCGCGGGCGTTCGTCCGCGTCCGCCGCCAGGTCCGTCCCACGCGCCACCGCCAGATCCGCGCGGCGGCCGATCGCCTCGAGAATCGCCGACTTCGACGGGAACTGCCGGTAGAGGTCCGCAAGCGGTCGCCCCGCCGCCAGCGCGATGTCCGCCAGCGCGACTCGGCGCCAGCCGCGCTCGACGGCCAGCCGCATGGCGGTGTCGATGACCAGCTGTTCGAGATCCTCGTCCGTCGAGGTCCGGCGCGCAGCCTTCGCCATTTCGTCGTCCTCCCGATTCGGCATACCATACATGGTGCGGTCGCGGGCCGCCGGCCAGCGCGATTCCGCGCCGCTTCCCGCATTCGCCGACATGCTGCCTTGCACCCGGCTTTCGCGATGCTATAAGACTCCGGCGCAACTACCTGAATCAACGGGGGGTCAGGTCGATCGTGACGGACGATCCGCGCCAATCGCCGCAGCGGCTGAGCCGCCGTTCCATGCTGACGGGAATGGCGACACTCGCTTTTTCCGCAACCGCGTTGCCGGTTCCGGCCAGCGCCATGCCGCGTGGACCGCGAAAGCCGACCATTGTCATCGATGCCGGTCATGGGGGCCATGATCCGGGCACGATCGGCTTCAGCGGCTCGCACGAGAAGGACGTCACGCTGGCGGCTGCGCGCGAGCTGTACATCCAGCTCCGCGCGACCGGTCGCTATCGGCCGATCCTGACGCGGCGCGACGACACTTTCCTCGGGCTCGGCCAGCGGGTCGAGCTTGCCCGCGACGTCGAAGGCGAGCTCTTCATCTCGCTGCACGCCGACTCGATCGGCCGGCCGGACATTCGCGGCGCCTCGGTCTACACGCTCTCGGAGGTCGCCTCCGATGCCCAGGCCGCGGCGCTCGCCCAGAAGGAGAATCAGGCCGATCTGCTGGCCGGCGTGAACCTCGCCCATCAGTCGCGCGAGGTGAGCCGCATCCTCATCGACCTGATGCAGCGCGAGACCAAGAACCGGTCGGCCGTCTTCGCATCCGGCCTGCTGCCGGAACTGGCGCGCCACACGACCCTGATCTCGTCGAGCCACCGCTTCGCCGGCTTCACCGTGCTGAAGGCGCCGGACATTCCCTCCGTGCTGCTGGAGATGGGCTACCTCTCCAACCGGCAGGACGAACGGCTGCTGCTCAACCCGAACCACCGGGCCAAGGTCGCGCAAGCCACCGTCCGGGCGGTCGGCCGGTACTTCGCGCAGAAGGAATTCCTGCGCCCCCTGTAGAGGTGTCCGGGTAGAGGTGTCCGGCCCCCGCGGGGGCCGGCCCTGCCGTCAGCCGGCCAGTTCCCGCGAGCGCCGGGTCGCGGCGGCGATGGCCCGGGTCATCAGCGGTTGCAGCCCGTCGGGCGCCATCAGCACCGCCAGGGCCTCCTGCGTGGTGCCGTTCGGCGAGGTGACGTTGCGCCGCAGCGTCGCCGCCGGCTCCGCCGACTGGCGCACCAGCGCGCCCGATCCGGCCACCGTCGTCCGGGCGAGGCGCATGGCGAGTTCGGCCGGCAGCCCCGCCTCGCGGCCGGCTTCGGCCAGGCATTCGATCAGGAGAAAGACGTAGGCCGGTCCGCCGCCCGAGACCGCCGTGACGGCGTCGATCAGCCCTTCCTCCTCGACCCAGGCGATTTCGCCGACCGCCGCCAGCAGCCGGTCGCAGGCCTGCCGTTGCGCCGCCGTGACCTGCGCGTTGGGGACCGCGACCGTCATGCCCTCGCCGACCGCGGCCGGCGTGTTCGGCATCGCCCGGACGATCGGCACGGCACCCAGGCCGCGCTCGAAATAGCCGATGGTCTTGCCCGCGGCGATCGACAGGAAGACGGTGTCGGGACCGGCAAAGCGGCGATAGGCGGGCAGCACCGCATCCATGCTCTGCGGCTTCACCGCCAGGACGACGACGCCGGGCCGGAAATCGGCGGCGATGGCTTCGGCATCGGCATGCAGCCGGATGCCGGCCAGGTCGGCGATGCGCGGGTCTGCGGACGGCTCGACGACGACGCAGCCGGCAGTGGTCAGGCCACGGGCATGCCAGCCCTCCAGCATCGCCCCGCCCATCTTGCCGCAGCCGACGAGCAGCAGCGGTCCGATCCCAGCATCCGTCACTTGCGCGCCCCCATCATCGTGCCGGTCGTAATTCCTCAGGCTTCGCCGACCGGGTCGATCATCGCCGCGGTCAGCGCCTCGCCCGGTGGCTTGCCGCCCCAGACGACGAACTGGAAGGCGGGATAGAACCGCTCGCACTCGCTGATGGCGGAGTCGACGATATCCTCGACCTGCTCGACGCTGGCGCCGAGCGAGCCGCGCAGCAGCAGGGCATGGCGGAAACTCGGCTGGTTGGTGTCGCCGGCGAGGTCGAAATGGCCGAGCCACAGCTTCTCGTTGACCAGCGACAGCAGCTCGAACACGGCCGTGCGGCGCGCGCGCGGCACCTTCATCTCGAACCCGCAGGAGAAGAGCAGGGCGTTCATCTCCGGCTGCCAGACGAAGAACAGCCGATAGTCGCACCAGCGGCCGCCGATCTCGACGAACATCTCGTCGTCGCTGGCACGCTCATGCGCCCACTCATTGGCAGCGACGATCTCCTCGACGAGGTCGATCGGATTGGCCGCGCCGGCGCTGACCTCGGAAGCGGACGTGATGCTCATGGTCAGAATTCCTCCCGAGCGGAACCTAGCGGCAGGCGGCCGGACGGTGCCCGGCCGAGCGGTGGGACTCGGGCGACGCCGCCGGATGGCGGCGCGGGGGAAGTCGACATGTTGTGTAGCAACGCGCCTCCGCACACCACGGCCTGTAGGGTGCCAAAAGCGATTCTCGCGCGCAAGCCAAGCTTGCCGTTCATCGTCGTACCGTCATGCACAGTCCCGCGGCACCGACCGCGAGAAGCCTGTCGCCGACGCCCGAATTGCGAGTGATGGGGGGTTCGTTCGGAACGGTTAGAGCGGCGCGAGGTTGTCGTGTCAAGAGAATTGCATGTCTGGCCGGGCGGCAACGGGCGGCAAGGCACCGGCGCCGACTGCTCGAAGGATCCCGTTCTCCATCGGCGGTTTCCCCGGTACTGGCCCGTACCGGCGGGACATCGCGGTTCTCGGACGCCGATCTCTGGAAGATTTTCAGCGGTCGGCGCGGCACGGGGGCCGGTCGCGCGGTTCTGGACCCGCCGCGCGGCCGGCTTATTCCGCAGCCTCTATTCGCCGCTCGGCTCCTGCGGGGGAACCCGCGCCTCCAGGGCCGCGATGCGCGCTTCCAGTGCCGCCACGCGGACGGCCAGATCCTCCCCCGCGGCGCGCGCGTTGGCCGCCAGTGTGCGGGTGGTGTCCACTTCCTCGCGGGTCGGCACATCCATGCGCTGGAGGGCGGCATCGACCTGCCCCTTGGCCCGCGCCTCGACCTCCTGCCGCACCGCCCCCAGCGCATCCACCGCACCGCCCGCCAGCCGGGCAAGGTCGTCGAATATCCGCTTCTCGCCCGTCATCGGCCGTCTCCCCTGCGTGGCGCTGCGAACCGCAATCTAGGGACGCGCGGCAGCGGTCGCAACGATCGCCGGTCGCCGCTCGCCCTGGCGACAATTCCTGTCGACGCTGGCCGCCGGTTGGACGATCCTCGGGGCCGCATACCGGTTTCCATCATGACAACGAGCGGGAGGAGCGCGGGATCATGGCAGCAACGACGAAGGTCGCCCTGGTGACGGGCGCCGGCACGGGCGTCGGCCGCAGCGCGGCGTTGGCCCTGGCGAAGGACGGGTTCGCGGTGGTGCTGGCCGGGCGGCGCAAGGAACCACTGGAAGAGACCGCGGCCCTGGCGGGCGGCGCCCGCACGCTGGTGGTTCCGACGGACGTCGCCGATCCGGCTTCGATCGATGCGTTGTTCGCCCGGACGCGGGAGGTCTTCGGACGGCTCGACGTCCTCTTCAACAATGCCGGCATGGGCGCGCCCGCGATCCCGCTCGAGGATCTGACGGTCGAGCAGTGGAAGACCGTCGTCGACGTCAACCTGACGGGCATGTTCCTGTGCACCCAGCACGCCTTCCGGATCATGAAGGCGCAGGATCCGCGCGGCGGCCGGATCATCAACAACGGCTCGATCTCGGCCCATGCGCCGCGCCCCAACTCGTCGCCCTACACCGCGACCAAGCACGCCGTGACTGGCCTCACCAAGTCGACCAGCCTCGACGGGCGCAAGTACGACATCGCCTGCGGCCAGGTCGACATCGGCAATGCCGCCACCGAGATGACGCAGCGCATGACCAAGGGCGTCCTGCAGGCCAACGGCGAGATGATGGTCGAGCCGCGGATGGACGTCGACCATGTCGGCAGCTCCGTCGCCTACATGGCAAGCCTGCCGCTCGACGCGAACGTGCAGTTCCTGACGGTCATGGCGACCAAGATGCCCTTCGTCGGCCGCGGCTGACGGCGGAGAAGAGAGAGGGGCAGCCCATGACGGACCCGGTCACCTATCGCGGGCCGGCGGTCAGCCGGTTCCACTATGCCGCCAACACCGCCTTGGTGGACACCGGCAACATCCACCTCGTCTCCGGGCTGCCCCTCGCCGACGCCGTGCGCTCGACCAACCGCATCGGCGACCTCGATCCCGATCTCGGCCGCCAGGTCGAGGCGGACCCCGACGCGATCTACGCCCTCGACCGCGAGCGCGGCACCCTCACGCAGACGCTGCGCGGCTATCGCCGGACGCTGCGCCATTATGGCGGGCTCGGCTGCATCCTCCTGCCGGCCGGCTTCGACGACGTATTCTTCGATACCGGGCCGCACCGCGCGCCGAAGCCCACGCACGCACCCGACGATTACGATGTCGATGCCGGTGCGCTGGACGACACCGAACTGGCGGCCGCCGTCGACCGTGCCTTCGCGCCCGAGGCCCTGACCGCGTCCGTGCTGGTCATCCATCGCGGCCGGATCGTCGCCGAACGCTATGGTGCCGGGGCCGGGCGCGACACGATGCTGGCGAGCTGGTCGATGGGCAAGAGCATCGCCGCACTGGTGATCGGCCGCCTGGTCCAGGAAGGCCGGCTGGAGATGGAGGCGCCGGCCCCGATCCCGGAATGGCACGCCGCGCCCGAGGACGGCCGGCAACGCATCCGCCCGGCCGACCTCGCACGGATGAGCAGCGGCCTCCGCTTTTCCGGCGCGCGCGAGCCCGAGCATCTCTGGGGCCGCGGCGTCGCCGACCATCAGCTCGTCTATGCCGAGGCGATCGACAGCTATGCCTTCTCCCTGGCGCAGCCGGCGCAGCACCCGCCCGAGACGGTCGGCCGCTACCGCAATTGCGACATCGCGGCACTCGGCGCCATCGCCGCGCGCTCCGAGCAGGCGGCGGGGCGCGACCCGCTGACCATCGTCGAGCGCCTGCTGTTCCGGCCGCTCGGCATCCGCCGCATGACGCTGTCGGCCGACGCCTACGGCAACATCGTCTATACCGGCATGAACTACGGCACCGCGCGCGACTGGGCGCGCCTCGGCCAATTCTGTCTCGCCCGCGGCGAGTGGGCCGGCCAGCGCCTCGTCCCGGCCGCCTACATCGATTTCATGGCGACGCCGGCACCGGCCTGGCTGTCCCTGCCGGAGCCCCTCAGCGACTTCCACCACCTCTATGGCGGCGGCTGCTGGCTCAACCAGGCGACCCAGCGGACGCCCGCGCCATGGGCCCTGCCGGAGGACGCCTACAACTTCGCCGGGGCCGGCGGGCAGCGCGTCTTCGTCGTGCCGTCGATGGACCTCGTCGTCGTCCGCCACGGCCACATGCGTGGCATCGAGCCCGACCAGCGCACCAACGACTTCCTCGCCGCCCTGGTGCCGCTGCTCGGCCACCCCGCGCGATAGCCGCGCCTCAGTAGCCCCGGCCGCGATCCACCGTCCCCAGCAGCGGCTCGCCGCGCTGGTGGCGGCGGACATTGTCGAGGAAGACATGGGCGGCCGTCTGCGGCTGCGTCATGCTGGCGACGTGCGGCGTCAGCACGATCTTCGGATGGTTCCAGAAGGGATGGCCGGGCGGCGCCGGCTCGGTCGACACCACGTCGACGATCGCACCCCGCAGATGATCGGAATCGAGCGCCGCCACCAGGTCGGCGTCGACCAGATGGCCGCCGCGGCCGACCTGGACGAGGCCGGCACCGGCCGGCAGGCGGGCGAAGGTTTCCGCATTCAGGATGCCGCGCGTCTCGGGCGTCAGCGGGACGAGGCAGACGAGGATGTCGGTGCGCGCGAGGAATGCGTGAAAACCCTCCTCGCCGGCGAAGCATTCCACGCCGGCGATCGCCTTGGGCGACCGGCTCCAGCCGGCGAGCGGGAAACCGAACGGCCGGAGCCGTTCGATCGCCGCCGTGCCGAGCGAGCCCAGCCCCATGATCCCCACCCGGCGCCGGGCTGCGGTCGTCACCCGGATTTCCTGCCAGCGTCCGTCGCGCTGGAACTGCAGATAGTCGAGGAGGTCGCGATGCAGCATCAGCACGCCCATCACGACGTACTCGGCCATGCTGGCGATGAGGTTGGGGTCGACCATGCGCACCACCGGCAGGTGGGCCGGCACCGCCGAGAGGTCGAGCTGGTCGACCCCGGCGGCGACCGAGAACATGACCTCGAGGTTCGGGAAGAGCGTGCCGATGTCGGCCGGCGGCTGCCAGGCGACGAGATAGCGCACGGCCGCCGGGTCCCCCGTCTCCGGCCACATGTGGAACGGGAGGTCCGGCGCATGTTCGGCCAGGATCGCGGCCCATTCGCGCCCGCGTACGGGATCGGACTTGTAGACGACGGTCATCGCGGGAACACCTCGGGGATTGGAAAGGCCGGCCGGCGAGGCAATCGCCGTGCCGTTCAGCAGGACCACTGGAAGCCGTCGACCACCAGCGCCTGACCGGTCATGAAGCAGGGCTCGGCGGTCGCCAGGAAGAGCACGACCTGGGCCACGTCCTGCGGCGCGCCGACCCGGCCGAGCGCGATGCCGCGCCGGAACTCCGCCTCGCGGGCTTCGATCATGGTGCTGACGAGCTCGGTCTTGATGACGCCGGGGCAGATGGCGTTGACGGCGATGGTCGGCCCCAGTTCCTTCGCCAGCGCGCGCGTCATGCCGAGGATGCCGGCCTTGGCCGCCGCGTAGGCGAAGCGGCTGACCGCGCTGGTCACCCCGCCGCTCAGCGCGTTGACCGACGACATGCTGGCGATGCGTCCGCCGCCCTGGCGCAGCATCACCGGCGCCACCGCCTGGACATAGTTGAAGCAGCTCTTGAGGTTGATCGCGATCGTGCGGTCGAACTCGTCCTCGGCGATATCGAGGATGCCCTTGGCCATCGAGCGTCCGGCATTGTTGAGCAGGAAGTCGATCCGGCCCCAGGCACCATCGACCGCCGCCGCCACCTCGGCCGCGCGTGCATGGTCCGCGACATCGGCCTCGAAGGTGAGGACTTCGACCCCGGCCGCGCGGATCTCCCCGGCGGTGCGGGCCATGTCCTCCGGCAGGAGATCGACGAGCGCCACGTCGAAGCCCTTGCCGGCCAGCGCCAGCGCCGAGGCACGGCCGATGCCGCGGGCGCCGCCGGTTACGATCGCGGTTCGTCGCATGGCTCGATTCTCCTGGGGTCAGGCCGGGGACAGGGCTGATAGCATGGTCCGGCGCGCCGTCGCAGTCAGCCCTCTTTGACGCCTACACATTTCCACGAGAGCCGCCTTGGACATCCATTTCGAGAATCGCCGTGTCCTCGTCACCGGCGCCGCCCGCGGCATCGGGCAGGCGATTGCGCGGGCTTTCGCCGAACGCGGCGCCGCCGTCCATGCCTGCGATCTGCTGGAGGACGAGTTGCAGGCGCTGGCGGCTGCGACGGTGCCCGGCCGCGGCGGCAGCCTCGCCGTGCGCGCGCTCGACCTGACCGACGGCCCGGCCGTGCAGGCGCATGTCGCCGAAGCCGCGGCAGGCGGCCCGATCGACGTGCTGGTGACGGTGGCAGGCGGCGTGCGCGGGCAGACGCCGCAGCCCTTCGAGGCCGTCGACGAGGCGAGTTGGCGGGCGATCTACGATGCCAACGTCGTGACCGCCTTCCACGCCGCGCGCGCCGTCGTTCCCGGCATGAAGGCGGCCGGGCGCGGCCGCATCGTCACCATCTCCAGCGGCGCCGGCCTGCGGCCGAGCCTCACCGGCATCCAGTCCTACTGCTCCTCCAAGCACGCCCTGGTCGGCCTGACGCGGCAGCTGGCGCAGGAACTGGGGCCGTTCGGCATCACGGTCAATTCGGTGGCGCCGGGCTTCCTGCGCACCAGTCCGGACTATGAGCGGCAATGGCAGGGCTATGGCGAAGAGGGCCAGCGCGCACTCGTCGCCCGCATCCCGATGCGCCGCCTCGGCGAGCCCGAGGACATCGCCCACGCCACCCTCTTCCTCGCCTCCGACTATGCGTCCTGGATCACCGGCCAGGTGCTGCCGGTGTCGGGCGCGCCCTTCCCCTGACCACCTGCCGTTCAGGCCGGCTGCGACAGGTCGCGGATCAGGTCGGGGTGGCGGTCAAGGAGCAGCAGAAGCTGAACGGTCGGCCCGCTCGGCTCGACCAGCCCACGTTCGTACTTGTCGAAGGCATTCGGCCCGACCTTGAATGCCGCCCCGGCCGCGCGCTGCGAAAGCTTCAGCTTGGTGCGGATGCGGCGGATGGTGGCGGGAGACGGCAACCCGTCGACGCGTTCCTTCAGCATGCGCAGGGCCTGATCGGCCGCCGCCATGTCATCGCCCACAAGCACGCCCTCGCCGTCTCCCTCCGGATACCAGCCCGGCAGATCGACGGTGATGGAGTGACCCTTGTAGGTCACCGTGAAGGGTCGGACGCCGCGTGCCAGCGGCTCGCCGGTTTCCGGAGACGTCATCGCCGGACCGTCCGGTATCGGCTGCGCAGCCATCCTCACTTCTCCTTGAATGCCATGACGCGGAACTCGGTCACGACATCCGCATGGAACTTCACGTACAGCACCCGTTCATCGGCGGGGACATGGTAGACATCCTGCCAGAGGCGGCTGTCGGCGTAGGTGGTCATCGACTCTACGAACATGCTCCGATCCATCGATTGGATGACCCGGACGATGGCGGGGCGATCAAATCCCAAGGCCGTCGCATCCCGGAAAGCGCTGACGGTGATCGCCAGGGTGCGGGGCTGGCAAACGCACCCTGCACGGCCGCCAGATCGTAGGTCGGGCGCCACTTTTCCATTCCAGACTGCGCCACCATTATGGTGGCACACACCCGCTCGATCAAGATCGCGCCCCGCGTCAGCGGCTACCCTGTCTCCCAAGTCTGCCATAACAATGGGGCCGTCGGCCTGCCCTCTCCAACCCGGGAGACCCCCAATGGCGCTACGTCCCGTTCCCGTCACCCCGCCCGCCGATCTCGAACCCTGGCAGTGGCCGGAGCCGCAATGGCGGGCGATCGTCGAGCATGTCCGTGCCGGGCGGACACTGCGGCCCGAGACCTGGCCCGGCGGCGCCCGCTGCGCCGTCGCCCTGTCGTTCGATTCCGACCACGAGACCAACGAGCTGCGCGACGGCGGCAAGTCGATCGGGCGCATGAGCCAGGGGCAGTACGGCGCCCGCCAGGGCGTGCCGCGCATCCTCGACGTGCTGAAGCGCCATTCCGTACCGGCCAGCTTCTACGTCCCGGCGGTCGTCGCCACCCTCTATCCCGACGAGCAGCGGCGGGTGGTGGCCGAGGGGCACGAGGTCGGCATCCATGGCTGGATCCACGAGCGCAATTCGATCCTGCCCGCAGCCGACGAGCGCGACCTGCAGATGCGCTCGGCCGACGTACTGGAGAAGGTGACCGGCGTCCGGCCCGTCGGCATTCGCACGCCGTCCTGGGACTTCAGCCCCGAGACGCTGGCGATCACCCGCGAGATGGGCCTCCTCTACGACAGTTCGCTGATGGCCGACGTCGACTGCTACGAGCTGGAGATGGACGGCGAGCCGACCGGCGTCGTCGAGCTGCCGGTCGAGTGGATCCGCGACGACGCGGTCTATTTCGCCATGAACCGCTTCAGCGCGCTCCGGCCCTATACGCCGCCCGAAGGCGTCTACGACATCTTCCGGCGCGAGTTCGACGCCGCCTATGCCGAGGGCGGCCTCTTCCAGCTCACCATGCACCCGCACATGATCGGCTACCGCTCGCGCATGTGGATCCTGGAGGAGCTGATCCGCCATGCCCGTTCGCACACCGGCGTCTGGTTCGCGACCCACGCCGACGTCGTCCGCTATGTGAAGGAGGCCTGCTGAGCCGGCCGCGGCCGCACCAGCACGATCGCCGCCGCCGTTCCCTGCAACGCCATGCAGACGACCAGCGCCGCGCCGTAGCCGCCCGTCCATTCGCGCAGCAACCCGAGCAGGCCGGGGCCGAAGGCGAAGGCGAACTGGTTCACGGCGACGACGAGGCCGACGACGCGGGCAAAATGCGCCGGCGGGAACTCCCGTTGCACGATGAGCGCCGGAAAGGTGATGAGGTTGCCGACGCCGAGGCCGAAGAGCACGCATCCGGCGAGCAGCAGCCACGGCGTCCCCGCGGCCAGGCAGGCCATGCCGGCCACCTGGACGAGGAAGTTGCCGGCCGAGACGAGGCGGACGTCGAGGCGGTCGACGACGAAGCCGAGACCGACCCGGCCAGCGACCGCCGCCGCCGTCGTCAGGCTGACCGCCCAGCCGGCACCGGTGACGCCGAGCGCCGGCGACAGCAGCGCCACCTGGTGGGTCAGCAGCCCGACCTGGGCCAGGAGGCCGAGCGCGAACGGCAGGCTGACGCCGACGAAGGCCCACGAGCGCAGGGTGGCGAAGGTGCGCCAGGGCGCCGCCGGGGGCGCCGGGCCGGCGGCCGCCTGGGCGGACGTGCCGCCCTCGCGCTCGTCCGGCCGCCGCGGCCGCAGCACGGCCGCCGCCAGCGGGATGAGCAGCACCAGCATCGCGGCCGCCGCGACCGGCAGCGCCAGCCGGAAGCCGAGCGCATCGACGAGCGCCACCAGCAGCGGCGCCATGACCACGCCGCCGCAGCTCGCCCCGTTGAGCGCGAGACTGACGGCGAGGCCGCGGCGGCGGTCGAACCAGGGTGCGACGATGCCGTTGACCGCCGCCGTGCCCATCGCGGCCCAGCCCGCCGCCATGACCAGGAAGGCGAAGGGCAGCTGCCAGGACGCCGTCACCCGGGACAGGACGAGGACGCCGGCCGCCATGGCGAGGGCACCGCCGATCACGGTTCGCCGCGGGCCGAAGCGGTCGAAGGCGCGGCCGATGCCGGCGATCATCAGGGCGCCGGCGACGTAGTAGAGCGTGATCGCCGACGCGATGACGTCGGTCGGCCAGCCATGCTGCCGTTGCAGCGCGACCATGTAGATGCCGGGCCCGTAGAATCCCAGGCCCCAGCCGAAGAAGGCGACGGCGAAGGCGCAGATGACCACGCGCCAGCCGTGATAGATTCCCGTTCGCATCGCGGGAAGCATGCCGCGCGCGGGCCGCCGCGGCTTCCCGAATCCTGCGACGGCGATCCATGATGGAGCCATGCGCCTCTTCCGCGATCAGGTCGAAACGCCGATCGGCCCGATGGTGGTCCTCGCCGACGAGCGGCACCTGCGGCTGCTGGAATTCGCCGACGCGATGGACCGCGTCGAGGACTGGGTCGGCCGGCGCCTCGGCCGCCCGGAGTTCGTCGAGGCCCGCGATCCGCTCGGCGTCGCGACGGCGCTCGGCGCCTACTTCGCCGGTACGCTCGACGCCATCGACGGCATTCCCGTCGCCGCCGGCGGCACGCCGTTCCAGGAGCGGGTGTGGGCCCGCCTGCGCGGCATCCCCGCCGGGGAGACCCGCACCTACGCCGGCTTCGCGCAGGAGATCGGCCACGCCGCCGCGCAGCGTGCGGTCGGCGCCGCCAACGGCCGCAACCCGATCGCCGTCGTCGTGCCCTGCCACCGGCTGGTCGGCAGCGACGGCGGATTGACCGGCTATGGCGGGGGCATCGCGCGCAAGCGCTGGCTGCTCGCCCACGAAGGGGCGGCGGTCAGTCGTCGGGCGGGCTCGTCCGGCCGCGCTTGACCGCACCCCGGCGGGTCTTGGCCTCCAGGCGCCGCTTCTTGCTGGCGAGCGTCGGACGTGTCGCCCGGCGCGGCACCGGCGGCACCGCGGCGCGGCGAATGAGATCGAGCAGCGCCTCCAGCGCCGCCTCGCGGTTGCGCAGCTGGCTGCGATGGGCGCGGGCGAAGAGGACCAGCACGCCGTCCTGCGTCAGGCGCCGGCCGGCGAGCCGCATCAGCCGCTCGCGCACCGGCTCCGGCAGCGACGGCGAGCGCGCGACGTCGAAGCGCAGCTCGACGGCGGTCGACACCTTGTTGACGTTCTGACCGCCCGGCCCCGTGGCCAGGACGAAGTTCTCGACGATCTCGCGCTCGTCGAGGGCGATCCGGCCCGTGACGGGGATCATGGCCATCGCGCAGCCCTTTCCGCAGGCAGTTCCGCGCGCACCGCCGATCGGCTACCATGACGCGCAATCGAGCCGGCACGCCCGCAACCGGGGCCCGAGCGACGAACCTGGGGAGGTTCCATCATGTCATCCGTCCTGTCGTCCCGTCGCAGCTGCCTGCGGCTCGCCGCTGCCGCTGCCCTTCTTGCCGCCGTCGCGCCCGCCGCCAAGGCCGCCGACTTCGCCGGCAAGACCATCGAATGGGTCATTCCCTTCTCCGTCGGCGGCGGTTCGGATGTCTGGGCCCGCTTCTTCGCGCCGTTGCTGGCCGAACAACTGCCGGGCCGCCCCACCGTCGTCGTCAAGAACGTTCCTGGTGGCGGCTCGATCACCGGCACCAACCAGTTCCAGGCCCGCGCCCGGCCGGACGGACTGACCATCCTCGGTACCTCCGGCTCCACCCAGTTCCCCTATCTGCTCGACGATCCCCGCGTCAAATACCAGTACAAGGACTGGTCCGCCGTACTGGCGACGCCGACCGGCGGCGTCGTCTACGTCAACCCCGATCTCGGGGTGAAGGGCCCGGGCGACCTCGCCAAGCTGCGCAGCCACGAGATGAAGTACGGCAGCCAGGGCGCGACTTCCCTCGACCTCGTGCCGCTGCTCGCCTTCGAGATGCTCGGCCTCAACGTCAAGCCGGTCTTCGGCATGAAGGGGCGCGGCGACGGCCGGCTCGCCTTCGAGCGCGGCGAGGCCGCCATCGACTACCAGACCTCCTCGGCCTATCTGCGCAACGTCGTGCCGCTGGTGAAGGCGGGCAAGGCGGTGCCGCTCTTCTCCTGGGGCGTGCTGGACGACAAGGGCGCGTTCGTGCGCGATCCGACCTTCCCCGATCTGCCGCACTTCATCGAGTTCTACGAGCAGGCGACCGGCGCCAAGCCGTCGGGCATCGCCTTCCAGGCCTTCAAGGCCTTCAACACCGCCGGCTTCGCCGTCCAGAAGGGCGTCTTCCTGCCCAAGGGGACGCCTGCCGACATCGTCGAGACCTTCGCCCGGGCGTTCCAGGCGGTGGTCACGGCGCCAGGCTTCAAGGAGAAGGCGGGCGACGAGATCGGCGAGTACCGCCAGGCGACCGGCGCCGCCGCGCAGAAGATGATCAATGTCGCGCTCGACATCGACGACGACGCCAAGGCCTGGGTCAAGAAATGGCTCACCGAGAAGCACGGAGTGAAGCTGGCGAATTGACGGCGACGGGTCGACGCCGACCGGGCGGACGGCGGCAGCCGGACAGGCGGGCCGACCACCGATGCTGGAAACCCTCTGGAGTGCGCTGGTCGGGCTGCTGACCGGCTGGCACCTCGCCTGGATGACGGTCGGGGTGCTGGTCGGCCTCGTGATCGGCATCCTGCCGGGGCTGGGCGGGATCGCCGGCATGGCGATCCTGCTGCCCTTCATCTACGGCATGGACCCCGTCTCGGCGCTGGGCATGCTGATCGGCATGGTGGCGGTGGTGCCGACCGGCGACACCTTCACCTCCATCTTGATGGGGATTCCGGGCTCCAGCGCCTCGCAGGCGACGATCCTGGACGGTTTCCCGATGGCCCAGCGCGGCGAGGCCGCACGGGCGCTGGCGGCGGCCTTCCTGGCCTCGATGATCGGCGGGGTGATCGGAGCCCTGGTGCTGACGGTCTTCGTCGTCGTCGCCCGCCCCGTCATCCTCGCCTTCAGCTCGGCCGAGCTCTTCATGCTGACCGTGCTGGGCCTCAGCATGGTCGGCGTGCTCTCCGGCTCGAGCCTGCTCAAAGGGCTGCTCTCCTGTGCGCTCGGCCTGCTGCTCGGATCGGTCGGCGCCGCCCCCGCGACCGGCGAATGGCGGCTGACATTCGGGTTCGACTATCTCACGGACGGGCTGCCGATCGTCGTCGTCGGCCTCGGCATCTTCGCGCTGCCGGAGATCGTCGACCTGCTGCGCGCCAACCGGGCGATCGCCAGCGTGGCCGCGCTCGGCCGCGGCTGGCGCGACGGCATCCGCGACACGCTGCGCAACATGGGTCTCGTCCTGCGCTGCTCCGGCATCGGCTGCCTGATCGGCGCCCTCCCCGGGCTCGGCGGCTCGGTGGTCGACTGGGTCGCCTACGGCCATGTCGTCCAGACCAGCCGCGACCGCTCGCAGTTCGGCCGCGGCGACGTCCGCGGGGTCATCGCGCCGGAATCGGCCAACAATGCCGTCCAGGGCGGTGCGCTCGTCCCGACGCTGCTGTTCGGCATCCCGGGTTCGGGCAGCATGGCGATCTTCCTGGGCGGCATGGTCCTGCTCGGCCTGCAGCCGGGCGTCACCATGATCGAGACGCGCCTCGACCTCACCTACACGATCATCTGGTCGCTGGCGATCGCCAACATCCTGGGGGCCGGGCTCTGCGTGCTCGTTGCGCGCCACGTGGCGCGGCTGACCACGATCCCCTACGTCTATCTCGCGCCCTTCATGCTCATGATCGTCCTGTTCGCGGCCTATCAGGCGACGCGCGACTGGGGCGACATCCTGGCGCTGATGGCGCTGGGGGTGCTCGGGATTTATATGCGGCGCTTCGGCTGGCCGCGGCCGCCGCTGCTGATCGGCTTCGTCCTCGCCCCCGGCGCCGAGACCTACCTCTACCAGGCGGTCCAGTTCCACGGCTGGAGCTGGCTGTGGCGGCCGGGCGTCGTCATCATCACGGCGGCGATCCTGCTCTCGGTCTGGGCCGGGACGCGGATGGCCGGAAAGGGGATCGACGAGGGCGGCGCGTCGGCCGCTTCCCAGCGCGGGCGCTGGCCGCAGATCCTCTTCGCAGCGCTGCTCGCCGCCGCCTTCGCCTACGCCCTGCAGCAGTCGCTGGGCTGGTCCTTCCTCGGGCAGGTGTTCCCGCTGGGCGTGGCCGCTCCGGCCCTTGCCGGCATGGTCGCCGTACTGGCGATCCTCGTATTCGCCAGGAAGCATCCCGTCCTGTTCGACACCGAGGACATGATCCATCGCCATCCCCGGACGATGGAGCACTACCTCGCCTGGCTCGCGGGGCTCTTCGCCGTCTCGGCGATCGTCGGGTTCCTCATCGGCCTCGCAATGTTCTTCGTCGCCTTCCTGGCCGTCGAGGCACGGGCCCCGGCCCGTCGCATCCTGACGCTGACCGCCGCGGCGACGGCGTTCCTGGTCGGCATGGCCTGGCTCTTCGTGCTCGACTTTCCCCGCGGCCTGCTTCAGGAGGCCGTCCGCCTGCCCTGGCCGATCGGCTGAAACCTCAGGAAGCGGCGGAGAGGATCCGGGCCACCGCCTCGAAGATCGCGTTGCGCCCCTCGAAGGGCACGTCCGCTTCGGCCCAATAGACCGCGACGGCGAGCGGCGGCAGTTCGGGCCGCCAGACCACGGCGACGTCGGCCGCCGCGCCGTTGCCGCCGGTCCCGGTCTTGTCGCCGACCCGCCAGCCGCCGGGGAAACCCGCACGCAAGCGGCGATCGCCCGTCCGGTTGTCGAGCAGCCAGGTCGTGAGCTGCGCCCGCGACGGCTCGGAGAGCGCGGTACCGAGGACCAGCGCACAGAGATCGTCCAGCATCGCACCCGGTGTCGTCGTGTCGCGCGGATCGCCCGGCGCGCCCTCGTTGAGCGCCGTCTCGATCCGGTCGAGGCGGGTCACCCGGTCGCCGAGGGAGCGGGCATAGGCCGTCAGCGCCGGCGGACCGCCGAAACTCGCGAGCAGCAGGTTGCCGGCCGTGTTGTCGCTGAGCGTCATTGCGGCGGCGCAGATCTCGGCCATCGTCATGCCGTCGCCGCCGACCCGCTTTTCGGTCGCGGGCGAATAGGCGACGAGGTCGGACGCCTGGAAGACGACCCGCCGGTCGAGCCGCTCCTCGCCGCGATCGACCCGGGACAGCACACAGGCGGCGGCCAGCAGCTTGAAGGTGCTGCACATGGGAAACCGCTCGTCGGCGCGATGCTCGATGCGCCGGCCGGTGCCGGTATCGAGGGCAGAGACCCCGAGCCGGCCGCCGTGACGGGCCTCGAGGTCGGCGAGGCGCGCGGCGGTCGCGTCGCCGACGACCGCGCGGGCGGCAGGGGCGCCGAACGCCAGCCCGGCGCCCGCGAGGAACGAGCCGACCAGCGCCGTGCGGCGCGTCACCAGGATCGACATGTCTTCTTCCGTCTCGGAGGGATCGCGCCGGCCCCAATCGGCGGCGCCGGCCGATCGGATGGACTGATTCCGCGGCGACTTTGTGGCGGCGATGCGCCTCGCCCATGGAAACGGGCGGCGGCGCTCAGGCGGCGCGGAAGCGGTCGCGATAGTCGCGCGGCGCGGTGCCGAGCCGCAGGCGGAAATGGTGGCGCAGCGTCGCCGCCGTACCGAAGCCGCACTCGGTCGCGATCCGTTCCACCGGCAGGTCCGTCTCCTCCAGGAGCGTGCGCGCATGGGCGAGACGCTCGCCCACCAGCCATTCGCCGGGCGTCGTCCCCGTCGCCTCGGCGAAGCGGCGCAGGAAGGTGCGCTCGCTCATCCCCGCCTCGGCCGCCAGCCGCGGCACCGCCAGCGGTTCGCCGAGCCGGCCGCGCAACCGATCGAGCAGCCCGGCGAGGCGCGACCCCGCGTGCTGCGGCACCGGCCGCTCGACATATTGCGCCTGCCCGCCCTCGCGGTGCGGCGGCAGGACGAGCCGGCGCGCGACCTGGTTGGCGATCCGGCTACCGTGATCGCGGCGGACGATATGGACGCAGAGGTCGATTCCGGCGGCACTGCCGGCGGCGGTCAGGATGTCGCCCTCGTCGACATAGAGCACGTCGGGCGCGATGCGGACCGCCGGATGGAGCTCGGCCAGGGTCGGCAGATAGCGCCAGTGGGTGGTGGCCCGGCGGCCGTCGAGCAGGCCCGTCGCCGCCAGGACGAAGACGCCGGAGCAGAGCGACACCAGCCGCGCGCCGCGGCGGTGGGCATCCCGGAGGGCATCGAGCAGCGGCGCCGGCGGCGCCTCGCGGGCACCGCGCCAGCCGGGAACGATCACCGTGCCGGCCCCGGCCAGCCCGTCCAGCCCATGGTCGGTCGCGACCCGGATGCCGCCGACGGCGCGGATCGGCCCCGGCTCGGCCGCACAGACGCGGAAGCGGTACCAGCCGCCCCCCATCTCCGGCCGCGGCAGGCCGAACAGCTCGACCGCGATGCCGAATTCGAACGTGCACAACCCGTCATAGGCGACGACGGCGACGTCGGGGTTCTGCGGCGGGTTCCGATTTGGCGGCATGTTTTCGATGATTGACGATTCCGCCAGTTTTCCGCAAGCGGCCGAAACGGCAGGTTGGCCGGACCGCGGCACACCCGCCGCGATCCCGACGGAGGATCCCCGCATGAGCTTCGTTTCCGAGACGCCGGCCGCTTCGCCGCCCGTGGCGGCTGCCCATTTCGCCCGCAAGCTGGAACTGGAGACCGATTGCTGGGACGTCCATGCGGCGACCCGCGACGGCCGCGCCGACTTCGTGCTGCTCGATGTCCGCACGGCGGCGCTGTATGCCCGCGGGCATGTGCCGGGTGCCGTCAGCCTGCCGCGGCGGGAGATCGATGCCGAACGTCTCGCCGCCTGGCCGGCCGACACCCTCTTCGTCGTCTATTGCGCCGGGCCGCACTGCAACGGGGCCGACAAGGCGGCGCTGGCCCTGGCGCGGCTCGGCCGGACGGTCAAGCTGATGATCGGCGGCGTGACGGGCTGGCTCGACGAGGGCCTGGCGCTGGAGCCGGCCCTACCCCGCGCGGAGGCTGCGGCGGCGGGCCAGCGTCAGGGATAGGAAGCCCGACGCGGGCAGCGCCGCGAAGACGAGGAACACCACGTCGTAGCGCCCCGTCGTCTCGACCAGGAAGGAGAAGGCGGCGGGGCCGGCGGCATAGCCGATGAAGGTGAAGAAGCTGGAGGCCGAGGTCGTCTCGCCGACGCGGCCCGGCGGCGCGATCCGGGCGACCTCGGCGAGATAGACGCCGTTCCAGCTCACCGCGGCAACGCCGGTGGCGGTCGCCGCCGCCAGGATCGCCCACCACGGCATGGCGGGCGACAGGGCCGCGGTGAGGCAGAGCGCCATGGTGGAGGTGGCGCCGAGGATGCGCAGCGTCGTGATCGCCGAGGTGCGGTCGGCCAGCCACCCGGCCGAGATGCGGCCGGTGGCGCCGCCGATCTGCAGCACGGCATAGGCGGTGCCGGCGGCCGTCACCGCAAAGCCGAGGTCGGCCGTGAAATACGGGACATAGAACGAGAAGAGGCTGCCCTGGGCGCAGGCGAAGCCGAACCCGGCATAGGTCAGCAACGCCATGTTCGGCACCGCGCGCAGCGTGCGGTAGGGCTGCGCGAAATTGGCCGGCGCGAAGATGCGGCGGTAGGGCTCGAAGCGCAGCGCGCTGCCCGACCGGCCGGCATCGAGGGCGCCGCGCAGCGGCTGGGTCGCGAGCACGATGGCGACGGCGATCGCGGCGGCGGCCGCGAGCGCCCAGCGCCAGTCGAGGGCCAGCGCCAGCACCGGGATGGCGAGGCCGCCGATCGCCTGGCCGATCGGCACCCCCGACTGCTTGACCGAGAAGGCGAGGCCGCGGCGCCCCGAGGGCGTGTGCCGAGCCAGGATGTCGCTGCTCGCCGGCGGTACGGGCCCGTAGCCGAGGCCGAAGGCCAGGGCGGCGAGCATGATCACGGTCCATTCGCCGACGGTGACGAAGAGCAGCGCCGCCGCCGCCAGCGCCAGCCCGGCCTGAAGCAGGCGCAGTGGCCCGAAGAGGCCGAGCAACGGCCCGCAGGCCATCAGGTACCACATGCTGGCCAGCGTCGAGAGCGCCGAGAAATAGCCGATGCGCTCGACCGGGACGCCGGCGGCCGCGGTGATCATCGGCGCGGTGACCGCCACCGCGCTCGACAGGAACGAGATGGCGACCTGGATCGCGAAGGTGACGCCGAGGGCGCCGACCCAACTGCCGTTCTGCATGGGAACCCATGGCCGCGCCGCCGGATGGCGGGCGGCCGGTCGCTAGGGAGGGAAGGTCGCTATCCCTACCCCAACGCCGCGCGGATCGCCACCGCCCGGTCTGGACGGTCGGTGGTGAAGACATCGACCCCGAGTTCGAACATCCGGCGAATGTCGGCCTCCTCGTTGACCGCGAAGCCGCCGATGCCGAGGCCGGCGTCGCGCACCGTCTTCACGACATCGGCCGTCAGCATGGTGCGATGGACCGAGAGGGCCGGTATGCCGTGGAGCTGCGCCGTGCGGATGGCCCCGGCGATGCCGACGTCGGTCATGACATAGTTGGATAGGATCCAGATGGTGCCGAGCGGGGCGGCATGGCGCAGCAGCGCCGCCAGCGTCTCGACCTGGAAGCTCGTCACGGTCGTCCGGTCCAGCACGCCCTCGGCCGCCAGCACCGCCGCGACCATCGCGGGCGATTGCGGATAGGGGCGGCGCTCGTGGTCCGGCTTGATCTCGAGCCGCAGCTTGATCGCGGTCGGCCGGAAGGTCGCGATCACATCCTCCAGCGACGGCATCCGCTCGCCCTCGGTGCCCTTGAGGGCGAAGCGCTGCAGCTCGTCCCAGCTGTAGCCGGCGATCGGGCCGGTGCCGTCGGAGGTGCGTTCCAGGGTCGGGTCGTGGAAGACCGCGAGCCGGCCGTCGGTCGTCGGGTGGACGTCGAACTCCACCTGCTCGACCGGCAGGGCGGCCGTGTTGCGGAAGGCGGTCGGGCTGTTCTCGGGCCACACCAGCGCACCGCCGCGGTGCGAAGCGATCTCGGTCTTCACGGGCATTGCGGGCTTCACGGGCATTGCGGGCTTCACTTCGGGGTCGGCCATCACTTCAGGGTAGGATCGAGACGGTCGCGCAGCCAGTCGCCGACGATGCTGATCGAGAGCGTCGTCAGGATGATGATGACGCTGGGTGCCAGCATGATCCAGGGCGCGCGGGTGATGTACTCGCGGCCGTACCCGACCATGTTGCCGAGCGAGGTCAGCGGCGGCTGCACGCCCAGGCCGAGGAACGACAGCCCGGATTCGAGCAGGATCGTTTCCGGGAAGGCCAGCGTCATGCTGACGATCAGGGTCGAGGCGATGTTGGGCAGGATGTGCCGGCCGTAGATCCGCCAGGCGGGTGCGCCGAGCTGGCGCACCGCGCCGGCATAGCCCTGCTCGTTGGCCGAGATGGCGAGCCCGCGCGAGATGCGCGCATAGCGCTCCCAGCCATGGAACCCCATCAGGCAGATGAAGAGGATGAGCGAGTTGCCGAAGAAGGCCAGCACCGCGAGTGCGATGATGAGGAACGGCATCGACGCCTGGAAGTCGATCGCCATCAGGACGACATCCTCGACCCAGCCGCGGAAATGGGCAGCGAGGATGCCGAGGAAGGTGCCGAGCGTGGCCGCGATGAGCGTTCCGAAGAAGGCGATCAGCAGGCTCATGCGGATCGAGTAGAGGAGCCGCGAGAGCACGTCGCGGCCGAGTTCGTCGGTGCCGAGCAGGTGGCGGACGTCGGTGCCTCCCCAGAAGACCGGCGGCGTCAGCCGCGCCCGCAGATCCATCGCGGTATAGGAATAGGCGGCGAGGATCTCGACGAAGGCGGCGATGAAGAGCATCGCCAGGATCCAGCCGAGCGCCAGCAGGACCGACGGCGGCCACGCCTCGAAGAAGCGCGCTGTCCGTCCGCGCGGCGCGCGTTTCTCGACGATCTCGCCGGGTGGCAGGTTGCGCTCGCGGGTCGTCGCGTCCTCGCCGGCCGAAGGGCCGCTTCCAGTGGTGATGGCCATGGCTCACCCCGCTCCCGCGACGCGGCGCGTGCGCAGCCGCGGGTCGATCCATCCGTAGAGCATGTCGACCGTCAGGTTGGCGCAGACCATCGTCAGGGCCACGAACAGCAGGATGGTCTGGACGACCGCGAGGTCGCGATTGGCGACGGCCACCACCAGCAGGCGGCCGACGCCGGGCCAGGAGAAGACGCTCTCGACCACGACCGCACCGGCGACCAGGCTGCCGACCATGAAGCCGACGATCGTGACCGTGGGGATCGCGGCGTTCGGCAGCGCATGGTCGACGACGACCCGCCGCCATGCCAGCCCCTTGGCCGATGCGGTTCGGATATAGGGCTGGCCCAGCACCTCCAGCATCGCACTGCGGGTGAAGCGCGCGAGCACGGCCGCGCCGGCGGTCCCCAGCGTGATGATCGGCAGGATGCCGTGGACCCAGGAGTCGCTGCCGCCGGAGGGCAACCAGCCGAGATTGACCGCGAAGATCAGCACCAGCACCAGGCCCAGCACGAAGCTCGGCACCGTGAAGCCGGCGACCGAGAAGAGCATCGTCAGGCGGTCGGCCAGCTTGTTGCGATTGAGGGCGGCATAGATGCCCGCCGGAATCCCGATGCCGATCTTGAGGATGAGCGCCGGGATCGTCAGCGCCAGCGTCGCCGGCACGCGCTCCAGCACGAGATCGAGGGCCGGCCGGCCGTCGCGCATCGAGCGTCCGAGATTGCCCTCCGCGATCGCCGCGAAATAGTGGAAGTACTGCTCCCACAGCGGCCGGTCGAGGCCCCAGGACTTGCGGAAGGCCTCGATCGCCTCGGGCGGGGCGTCCGGCGACAGGATCAGCAACGCCGGATCGCCCGACAGCCGCAATATGACGAAGGCGAAGGTGACGACGAAGCAGATGGTGAGCAGCGCCCGCACCAGCCGGGTCGAGAGATAGCGCAGCATCGGCCGGCTCCTATGCCGCCGCCCGCGGCCGGGCGCCCGCCTCGCCATGGGCGACGTGGCAGGCGACGAGGCGCCCGTCGGGCAGCGGCTTCAATGCAGGGATATCGACGAGACAGCGTGCCGTCGCGGCGGGGCAGCGCGGGTGGAAGGAACAGCCCGCCGGCCGGTCGACGGGATTGGGCGGGTCGCCCTTGAGGATGAGGCGCGGCCGCCGCCGGGCGGCGGCGGCGATCGGGATCGCCGACACCAGGGCCTGGGTA
The DNA here is from genome assembly GCA_006738865.1 of Allostella sp. ATCC 35155. Classification (GTDB taxonomy): domain Bacteria; phylum Pseudomonadota; class Alphaproteobacteria; order ATCC43930; family Allostellaceae; genus Allostella. Next base: position 254,437 of record AP019701.1, on the reverse strand, counting down.
TACGGGTGCGCCGGTTCGACCAGGAGTTGGTCCGGATCGCCCTGCTCGACGATGCGGCCGAGATACATGACCGCGACCTCGTGGCAGATCTGCCGCACCACCTTGAGGTCGTGGCTGATGAAGAGGAAGCCGAGGTCGAAGCGCGCCTGGAGGTCGAGCAGCAGGTTGATGACCTGGGCCTGGATCGAGACGTCGAGGGCCGAGATCGGCTCGTCGCAGACGAGCAGCGACGGCTCCAGGATCAGCGCCCGGGCGAGGACGATGCGCTGGCGCTGCCCGCCCGACAGCTCGTGCGGGTAGCGTGCGAAGAAGGTCGCGCCGAGGCCGACGGCATCGAGCAGCTCGAGGGCGCGGCTGCGCCACTCGGCTCTGGCGCCGATGCCGTGGATGGCAAGCGGCTCCATCACCTGCTGGCCGACCGGAATGCGGCGGTCGAGGGCGCCGAGCGGATCCTGGTAGACCATCTGCATCCGGCGCCGCAGGGCCCGCCACGCGGCCGTCCCCGGCGCCGGCACGGCCTCGCCCTCGAACTCGACCCGGCCGCCGGTCGGCGTCAGGACGCCGAGGACGAGACGGGCCGTGGTCGTCTTGCCGCAGCCGGACTCGCCGACGATGCCGAGCGTCCGCCCGCGCCGGAGGTCGAAGGATACGCCGTCGACGGCGTGCAGCGTCGCTGGCCGGCCGAAGAAGCCGCCTGCGCGCCGGACATGAAAGGCGCGCGCGAGGTCGCGGACCTGGAGCAGCGGGCGGTCCGCGGGCGGGACGATCGGAGTATCGGTCATGCGGCCACCGCGGTCTGGACCCGGATGCAGGCTGCCCGGTGGTCGGAACCGACATGCTCCAGCGGCGGCACTGCCCGGATGCAGGCGTCGATCGCCTGCGGGCACCGCGGCGCGAAGGCGCAGCCGGGCGGCAGGTGTGCCGGATCGGGCACCGTGCCGGGAATGGCGACGAGGCGTCGGCGCGGCCCTTCGAGGTCGGGAAGGGCGGCGAGCAGGCCGCTGGTGTAGGGGTGGCGGGGGTTGGCGAAGAGGTCGGCGGTCGGCGCCTCCTCGACGATGCGCCCGGCATACATGACCGCGATGCGGTCGCTGTTCTCGGCGACGACGCCGAGATCGTGGCTGATGAGCACCATGGACATCCCGCCATCGCGGCGCAGTTCGCGCAGCAGGTCGAGAATCTGCGCCTGGATGGTGGCGTCGAGCGCGGTCGTCGGTTCGTCCGCCACCAGCATGTCGGGCTCACCCGCCAGCGCCATGGCGATCATCACGCGCTGGTTCATGCCGCCGGACAGCTGGTGGGGATAATCGTCGAGCCGCCGCCCGGCGTCGGCGATGCCGACCCGGTCGAGCAGCCTTCTCGCCTCGGCGCGGGCCGCCTGCCCCTCCAGCCCGCGATGCAGGCGCAGGGCCTCGCCAAGCTGGCGGCCGATGCGGTGCACGGGATTGAGGGCGCTGGCCGGGTCCTGGAAGATCATGGCGATCCGCCGCCCGCGCACCGCCTCCAGCCGGCGAACCGGCACGCCGAGCAGCGGTTCGCCGCCCAACGTGACCGATCCTCCGACATGGGCGCGGGGGCCGAGCAGGCCGAGCGCGGCCAGCCAGGTGACGCTCTTGCCGGACCCGGATTCCCCGACCAGCCCGACCGCCTGCCCGCGCCCGATCGTCAGGTCGACGCCGTGCAGCACGCGTACGACCCGGTGGCCGAGGTCGAAATCGACTGTCAGCCCCCGGATCGAGACGAGTGTTTCCATGCCTGGGTCAGGCCCGCTTGATCTTGAAGTTGCGGGAACGGAAGTCCATCGCGAAGGAGGGCGCCGGCTTCCACTCGATGTCCTTGCGCTTGCCGGTGAAGACGGCGGTCTGGTGCAGGACGGTATAGCCCGGATCCTCGCGCTCGCAGATTTCCAACATCCGCCGGAACACGGCGCGGCGCCGGGGCCGGTCGGTGGAGGTCTCGAGTTCGACCGACAGCGTGTTCATCTCGGCGTTGGTCCATTCGCCGATCTGCTGCTGCTGGCCCTTGGGCCCGTGCTGGTTGACGATCGACGACACCGGGTCGTTGAAGGGCGCGCTGTTCGACCAGTCGCGCACGCCGCGCTGGCTGTTCCGGTCGAAGATCTGGCCCCAGTTCTCCTTCATCTGGATCTCGACGTTCAGCCCGACCGCGCGCCACATCTCGATCAGCACCTGCGCCGTGGAGGTCTGGTTCGTGTAGTAGTTGTTGAGCACGCGGTAGGGGATGACGCCGCCCTTGTAGCCCGCCTCGCGCAGCAGCTTCTTGGCGAGGTTGGGGTCGTACGCCGGCACCGACCAGTCGGCATGGAACATCTGGTCGTAGAATTCCCACTGCAGGCCCTTCGGCACCCGGGTGCGGCCGGCCCACAGCGCATCGACGATGAGCTGGCGGTCGATCGCATGGCACATCGCCAGGCGGACGCGCGGATCCTTCAGTTCCGGATGCGCCTTGTCGAAGCAGAGCAGCCGGTGATTGCCGATGAGGCCGCCGGAGATCTCGTACCGGGCGTGCTTCTCGACCTCGGGGATCTGGTCGGGCGGGATGTCGCAGGCGAAGTCGTACTGCCCGGAGACGAGGCCGTTGATGCGGCTCGCCACCTCGGGCACCACCACGAAGCGGATCTGCTTGATGGGCGGGCGGCCCTGCCAGTATTCGTCGAAGGCGGCCAGCGTCAGCGAGGTGTCGGGGCGGAACTCGACGACGCGATAGGGGCCCGTTCCGACCGGATTGCGCGCCCAGTCGAGCCAGCTCTTCGCCTCGCTGAAGGCACGGCGGGAGATGATCTGCGAGCCGCCGCGGGCGATGCGCCCTTCGAGCGTCACGTCCGGCTGCTTGTTGACGAAGCGGACCGTGTACTTGTCGACCGCCTCGATCCGCTCCAGCGCCGGCCAGAGGCGCTTGGCGACGGCCGGAACCTCCGGCGGCAGATCCTTCGTCTCGCCGCCGATGATGCCCGTGAAGAGCTTGCCCTCAGGCGCGCCGCTCTTGCCGAACATGCGCTCCGGCCCGAAGGAGAAGACGACGTCGTCCGCCGTCACCTCGTCGCCATTGTGGAACTTGGCGCCGCGGCGCAGGGACAGCTCGACCGTGCGGTCGTCGATCCGCTTCCATTCGGTCGCAAGGCCCGGAATCTGCTGCAGCTCGCGCTGCAGATCCTGCTCGATGAGGCATTCGAACACGCTCGTCATCAGGCGCGTGCCGACGTTCGACTGCTCGCGCAGGGGCTCCAGCGTGTTGGCGTTGACGATCTGCTGGACGGCGATCGTGATGGACGGGCGGTCGTCGGCCTGGGCCACGGCGAAGCGCGGCAGGACGCCGACGGCGCTGGCGGCGACACCGGCCTTGAGGACGGTCCTCCGGGTGATACGGGTCATATCGGGCTCCTCTCTCTGCAAATTCTGGCCGGCCGCCGCTCCCCGACGGGCCGGACGGCATTCAGCGGACGACGCGCTCCTCCAGCCCCTTGGGGGTGGCACGGAAATGCGTAAGCGTCCGTTCGGCATAGCGCATCCGCCAGTTGAGCATCTTCTGCGCATAGTCCCGAACCAGTGCGGCGTAGGCGGGGTCGTCCGCCCGGTTCTCGAACTGCCCCGGATCGCGCTTCAGGTCGAAGAAGAGCGGCGGTAGCGCCGGAAAATGGACGTACTTGTAGTCGTGGTCCTGGACCACCGCGAGCGAGCACTCGTCCATGTGCAGCCCGAGCGCCGTCTCCGGCTGCGAATAGAAGATGTCGCGGAAGTCGAACTCGTAATGGACCTCGGTCCGCCAGTCGGACGGCCGACCCTGGTGGGCGAAGGGCAGCAGGCTGCGCCCGTCGCACTGCCGCGGGCTCGGCGCGCCGAGCCATTCCATGATCGTCGGGAAGGTGTCGATCGTCTCGGAGAAATCGTCGACGATGGTGCCGCGCGTCGCATCCGCCTCGGGCGAGGGATCGCGCAGGATCATCGGAATGCGGAAGCTCTCGTCGAAATAGCCGATCTTGCCCAGCATGTGATGGTCGCCGAGCTGCTCGCCATGGTCGCAGGTGAAGAGGATCAGCGTGTCCTCCCACTGCCCCGTCTCCTCCAGGAAGGCGAAGACCTGGCCGAGGTGATCGTCGATCTCCGTCATCAGGGCGCGATAGGTCGCGCGCATCTGGCGGACCTCGGCGTCGCTCAGATCCTTGGCGAGGCCCTTGGCGTTCTGGAAGAAGCCGCTGCGGCCGATATGGTTGACGTAGAAGTCGAGCAGTGGATGCTGCCGCGCCTCTTCGGCCGGCGAGGCGGCGCGGACCGGCGAGGGCATGTCGGCCGCGTCGTACATCGCATTGTACGGCGCCGGCGCGATGAACTGCGGATGCGGCCGGTAGTAGCCGAGATGGAGGAACCAGTTCCCGTCGCGCCGGCCCTTGAGGTAGGTCAGGCCGCGGTCGGTGAAATAGGCGGTGTCGCTGAGCTCGGCCGGGATGCGCGAGGGGCGCGGCGTCGGACCCGGCACGGCATCGTCGCCCTCCGGCATCCAGATGTCGGCGCGCGGCTGCGGCAGCGGGAAGTCCTTGCCGGCGACCCAGCCGAAGTAGCCGTCCATCGCGGGCTCGAACGGCCCGACCGAGCGGAACCCGTCCATCAGGTCGCCCAGGATCTTGAAACGGGGATCGTCCGGGCCCGTCGTGCGCGGGTCCGGCGTCGTCGTCGTATAGCCGACCAGCGCCGGATCGTAGCCGATGCGGCGCAGCGCCCGGCCCAGCGTGTCATGGCGATCGTCCAGCGGGATGGTGTTCTGCACCGCCCGATGGTTCATCTGGTAGAGGCCGGTCAGCAGCGAGGCGCGCGCCGGGCCGCAAGGCGCGGTCTGGGTGAAGTGGTTGCGGAAGGTGACCCCTTCACGGCACAGCCGGTCGAGATTCGGCGTGCGCAGGTTCTCCATTCCGAGGCAAGCGAGATGATCCCCGCGCCACTGATCGACCACGATCAGCAGTACGTTCTTCGGTCGGCCCATGGATGCGTTGCCTCTCCCGGCTGCGGCGGTGACCGCCTCTTATCAGCGTCAGCCTACATATTTCTGACGAAATTATGACAGTGAAATTTCGTTCGCATCCTGCACGTTTTTTCAGCACTGGCGGGCCCCGCACCGCAATCGGGACGAGGCCCGCCCGCTCCTCAATCGCCGCGTGCGGCTACACCCTTCAGGGCGCGCAGACGCGGTCGGACACGAGGTCCGAAATCAATCCCTTGGACGGCGCCGAGGTGATCATCAGCTCGATCCCGGACACCTCCGCGACCGCCTGCGGGGTCATGCTGCATGCCCAGAAGACGGGCACCACGTCCTTCGGGATGGGCGGCACCGGATCGCCCATCATCGGCCGCTCGAGGTCGCAGCCGAGGGCCGCCGGGTCGCCGATATGAATCGGCGCCCCGTGGTTGAATGGGAACCGCCCGGTGAGCTGCGTCGCGATCAGCGCCTCCTGGGGCTTCAGCCAGCGCATGGTGACGACGAGCGGCCCATGGAACGGCCCTGCGGGCTCGGTCGGGACGGAGGTCCGCAAGACCCAGCGATTGCGCTCGGTCTGGACGCCCGCCCGCCGCAGGGCGAGGTCGCAGGAGGTGTTGGAGCCGATGCAGAAGGCGACCGAATCGTTACGCCACAGATCGACGATGTCGGTCCGGTACCCCTCCAGCACGCCGTTCCGATAGACCGAGTAGCCGGGACTGTCGGTCCGCAGGTCGGCGCCCGGCGCAATCCGCTTCGGCTCGGGATTGCCCGGATCGGTCACGTCCAGCACCGGGCAGGGGCGCTGGTTGCGCTGGCAGAAGAGCAGGAAGTCGAAGGCGAGCGACTTCGGCAGGACGACCAGCGCGCACTGCACATGGCCCAGCGCGACGTTCCGGGTGGTGCGCAGGGTGAAGCGGTTCTCCCGCATGACCTGGCGGACCTCCGCCGGCGTCATGCGGCCGTATTCCTCGAGCGTCGGCTCGCGCTCCAGGACTCCCTCGATGGCATTCATGGCGGATCTCCTTTGCGCCGGGCGCTCAGTTGTCGATCTTCAGGCCCTGCGCGCGGATGACCGCTCCCCAGCCGTCGTACTCGGACTTCACGAAGGCGGCGAGCTCGGCCGGAGTCGATCCGACGCTGTCGGTGCTGAGATCCTTGAGGCGGCGCTGGGTGTCCTCGTGGCGCAGGGCGACGAGGGCGCTGGCGTGGAGCCGGTCGATGACCGGCTGCGGCGTGCCGGCCGGAACGAAGAAGGCGGTCCAGGACGAGACGTTGAGCGGGAAGCCCTGCTCGGCCATCGTCGGCACGTCGGGCAGCGCGGCGGAGCGCTTGTCGGCCGCCACGGCGAGTACCCGCAGCTTGCCCGACTTGTGCAGCGAGATGGTCGTCTGGATGTTCTCGAACATCACCGGCGGCTCGCCCGCGAGCACGGCGTTCCGCGCCGGGCCGGAGCCGTTGTAGGGAATATGCACCATGTCGAGGCCGGCCATGCTGCGGAACCGCTCCATCCCGAGATGGCCGCCCGTGCCGTTGCCCGGGGAGGCATAGTTGAACTTGCCCGGGTTCGCCTTGACCAGCGCCGCCATCTCCTTGACGTCCTTCGCCGGAAAGCCGGGATGGGCGGCCAGGACGCCGGCGGAGGTCGTCATCAGCGCCACGGGCGCGAAGGCGGTCAGCGTGTCATAGGTCAGGTTCTTGTAGAGGTTCGGCGCCAGCGCGTGGGTCGACACGTTGCTGATGAACATCGTGTAGCCGTCGGGCGCCGAGCGCGCGACATGGGCGGCCGCGGTGGTGCCGCCGGCCGTGCCGCGGTTCTCCACGACGACGCGCTGGCCGAGATCGGCGCTCATGCGCTCGGCGAAGATGCGCGCCAGCACGTCGGTGGTGCCTCCGGCCGGGAAGGGCACGACCAGCGTGATCGGCTTGGCCGGCCAGGCCTGGGCGGCGGCCGGCGGGGCAGCGAGGGCGAGAAGCGCCCCCAGGGCGGCGGATACGGCTTTGAGCGTCGGCGACGGCATGTTCGGGCCCTCCTCTTTCTCGATGGTCCGGGAAACTACTCCTCGCGGAATGCGGTCCGGCGCAGGCCGCGGATCGCGGGCAGGACGGTGACGACGAGCAGCACTGCGGCCAGCGCCAGGATCGCGGCGCTGAGCGGCCGGGTGACGAAGACGGCCGGATCGCCGCGGCCGATCAGCAGCGCGCGGCGCAGATGCTCCTCCATCATCGGGCCAAGGACGAAGGCCAGCAGCAGCGGCGCGGGCTCGCAGCGCAGCTTCAGCAGCGCGTAGCCCATCAGGCCGAACACCATGGTCAGCAGGACGTCGAAGACGCTGTGGGCGTAGCTGTAGGCGCCGATGGCGCAGAACAGCAGCACGGCGGGGAACAGGAAGCGGTACGGCACGCGCGTCAGACGCGCCCAGACGCCGACCAGCGGCAGGTTGATGACGACCAGCATCAGGTTCGCCACCCACATGCTGGCGATGATCCCCCAGAACAGCTCCGGCTGCTCGTCGATGACGGTCGGGCCCGGCGTGATGCCGTGGATCATCATCGCGCCCACCATCAGCGCCATCACCCCGTTGGAGGGGATCCCGAGGGTGAGCAAGGGGATGAATGAGGTCTGGGCCGCGGCATTGTTGGCCGATTCCGGCGCCGCGACGCCTTCGATGGCGCCGTTGCCGAAGCGCGCCGGCTCCTTCGCAAGCCGCTTCTCCAGCGTGTAGGCCGCGAAGGATCCGAGGATGGCGCCGCCACCCGGCAGGATGCCGAGCAGGGCGCCGACACCGGTGCCGCGCACGACCGCCGGGGTGGCGCGGCGGAAGTCGTCCTTCGTCGGCCACAGGCGCGTGATCGCCGCCGCGAGCCCACCGCCGCCCGAGCGCTCGAGATGGCTCGCGATCTCGGCGATGCCGAAGACCCCCATCGCGAGGGGGATGAAGCCGATGCCGTCGGCCAGCGCGTCCAGGCCGAATGTGAGACGGTGGGCGCCGCTGTTCACGTCGGTGCCGACGAAGCCCAGCATGAGCCCGAGCAGGATCATCAGGAGGGCCTTCAGCACCGAGCCCTGGGCCAGCACGACGGCGGCCACCAGCCCGAGCGTCATCAGCGCGAAGTACTCCGCCGCGCCGAAGAGCTGCACCAGGTCGGTCAGTGGCGGCGCGAAGAGTGCGACCAGCAGCGTCGCGACGCAGCCGGCGAAGAAGGAGCCGAGCGCGGCCGTCGCCAGTGCGGCGCCGGAGCGCCCCTGGCGGGTCATCGCATGGCCGTCGAGGCAGGTGACGACGGACGAGGACTCGCCCGGGATGTTGACCAGGATCGAGGTGATCGAGCCGCCGTACTGGGCGCCGTAGTAGATGCCGGCCAGCATGATGAGGCCGCCGATCGGCGACAGGTGGAAGGTGACCGGCAGGAGCATGGCGATGGTGGTTGCCGGCCCCAGCCCCGGCAGCACGCCGATCAGCGTCCCGAGCAGGGCGCCGAGCAGGCAATAGAGCAGGTTGGCCGGCGTCAGGGCGACGCCGAGGCCGAGCCCGAGATGGCTCGCGATGTCCTCCAGCCCGGTCATAGGGTCAGTCGGGCCATAGGGCGATCGGCAGCTGCAGCAGCTCGACGAAGACCAGCGCGCTGAAGCCGGCGGCGGCGACGGCCAGCGCCCCGGTCTCGAGCGGACGCAGCGGGCGCTCGGCGAAGCGCGCCGCCACCACCAGCGCCAGCGTCGCCCCGATCAGGCCGACCGGGTCGATCAGCAGGGAGAATGCGCCGAGCGCGGCCAGGATCGCCGCGATCGGGCCGAGGCGCCAGACGACCGGCCCCTCGTCGTCGCCGGCCCCGGACCGCGCCGCGACGGCGCGGAGCGCAAGGCCCGTCGAAAGCAGGAGCAGCAGGACGCCAACGGCCGTCGGCAGGTAGCCCGGTCCCATCCGCATCGTGGTGCCGCGCTCGAGGCTGCCGGCCGCGGCGATCCCGACGCCGCCGACCGACGCGAAGAACAGGGCCGCCAGGATATCGGGATGGATGGATCGCGCCATGCCCCACCTTTCGGGACAAGATCGTATACGAATCTGATCGGTCGAAAAGCGGAAACGACTCTCCGGGGCCGAAAATACAGGGCTCTAGACGAATCTGCCGATCATCTGACCAGGATCGCGATTGTATACCGACCGGACGACGATCAGGCCGGAGCGACCCAGCCGCGGCCCGGAACGGCATCGAGCAGCTCGCGGGTATAGGGATGCTGCGGGGCGCCGAAGATCGCCGCGGTCGGGCCGGTCTCGACGATCTCGCCCCGGCGCATGACGGCGATCCGGTCGCAGACCTGGGCCGCCACGCGGAGGTCGTGGGTGATGAACAGCATCGCGAGGTCGAAGCGCCGCCGGACGTCGTTGAGAAGGTCCAGCACCTGGGCCTGGACCGAGACGTCGAGCGCCGATACCGGTTCGTCGGCGATCAGCAGCTTCGGCTCCAGCGCCAGCGCCCGCGCGATCCCGATGCGCTGGCGTTGCCCGCCGGAGAATTCGTGCGGATAGCGGTCGACGCCCGCGGGATCGAGGCCGACCAGCCCCAGCAGTTCGGCGGCGCGCGCCAGCGCCTCCGCCCGCGGCCGCCCCTGGGCGAGGAGCCCGTCCGCGACGATGGCGCCGATCCGCCGACGCGGATTGAGCGAGGCATAGGGATCCTGGAACACCATCTGCACGTCACGCCGCAGCGCCCGAAGGCGACCCGGCGGCGCGGTCAGCAGGTCGGTGCCGCGGAACGCGACGGACCCGCCGTCGGCCGGCAGCAGGCGCACCAGGAGCCGCCCCAGCGTCGACTTGCCGGAGCCGGACTCGCCGACCACGCCCAGGGTCTCGCCCTGCCGGATCTCGAGATCGACCGACTTCACGGCCTCGACGACGCGGCGGCGGACGAAGAGGCCGCCCGCGGTGCGGTAGGTCTTGGTCAGTGCCCGGGCGACCAGGGTCGGGACGCCGTCGACCACGCGCGCGGCGCGCGGCTCCAGCCGCGGCACGGCCGCGATGAGGGAGCGCGTATAGGGATGCTCCGGCCGGTTCAGGACCTGCGCGACGGGGCCGATCTCGACGAGCCGGCCATGCTGCATCACCGCCACCCGGTCGGCGATCTCGGCGACGACGCCGAAATCGTGGGTGATGAAGAGCACGCCCATCCCGCGCTCGGCCTGGACCTGCCTGATGAGCGCCAGGATCTGCTTCTGGGTCGTGACGTCGAGCGCGGTCGTCGGCTCGTCGGCGATCAGCAGCGACGGGCCCAGCGCCAGGGCCATCGCGATCATCACCCGTTGGCGCTGGCCGCCGGAGAGGCGGAACGGGAACGCCTGCCGCAGCTGCTCGGGGTCGGGCAGGTTGACGCTGGCCATCAGCTCGACCACCCGCTGCCGGCGCGCGGCCTCCGGCAGGTCGGTATGGACCGCCAGCACCTCGTCGATCTGGTCGCCGACCCGCATCAGCGGATTGAGCGCGGTCATCGGCTCCTGGAAGATCATGCCGACGAGGCGCCCGCGGCGGTCGCGCATCTCGTCCTCCGAGAGGCGCAGGAGGTCGGTGCCGCCGAGTTCGACCGAGCCACCCGCGACCCGGACGGAGCGCGGCAGGAGGCCCATGATGGCCGAGGCGGTGAGGGACTTGCCCGACCCGGACTCGCCGACGATGCAGAGGATCTCGCCGGCCGCCAGGTCGAAACCGACATCGTCGACCGCGTTCGCCCGGTCGCCGCCCGCCGGCAGCGCCACCCGCAGGTCGCGGACGCGGAGCAGCGGCTCGGTCGTCATCGGCCTTCCCGCGACAGGCGCGGGTTGAGCGCGTCGCTCAGCCCCTCGCCGACCAGGTTGAGGGCAAGGACGGTCAGGAGGATGGCGAGGCCGGGGAAGAAGCTGCACCACCAGGCGAGCCGCACCACCGACCGGGAGGCGCCGATCATGTAGCCCCAGCTCATCATGTTGGGGTCGCCAAGGCCGAGGAAGCTGAGCGAGGATTCGACGAGGATCGCCGTCGCCACCATCAACGAGCCCGAGACGATGATGGGCGAGATGGCGTTGGGCAGGATCTCGACGAAGATGATGTGCCGCGCCGAGCGCCCGAGCACGACCGAGGCCTGGACGAACTCGCGCGTCCGCAGGGTGAGGAACTCGCCGCGTACCAGCCGGGCCACCGCCGGCCAGCTCACCGTGGCGATCGCGGCCACGATCGAGCCGATGCCGGGCGTGAAGATGGCAACGAGCACGACCGCGAAGACGAAGCTCGGGATGGTCTGGAAGAACTCGGTCAGGCGCATCGCGACATCGTCGACCCGCCCGCCGAAATAGCCGGCGACGGCGCCGACCACCACCCCCACGCCGAGCGCCGCCAAGGTCGCGACGAAGCCGATCAGGAGCGAGACCCGGGCGCCGTGGACGATCCCGGTGGCGACGTCGCGGCCGAGCGTGTCGGTGCCGAGCGGGTGCTCGGCCGAGAAGGGCGGCTGGAACGGTACCCCGGCCATGTCCCAGGGGCTGCCGGGCCAAGCGAGCGGCCCCAGGGCCGCCACCAGCAGGATGAGCGCGAGGACGACGAGCCCCGCCACCGCGCCCTTGTTGCGGCGGTAGCGCCGCCAGAACTCGGTCATCGCCGGCTAGGCCCCGAGCTCGATGCGCGGATCGACGAGGGAATAGACCACGTCGGTTGCCAGGTTGACGGCGATGACGACCGCCGACGTCACCAGGAAGACCCCCAGCAGCACGTTGTAGTCGCGCTGCAGCACCGCTTCGTAGGCGAGCCGCCCGATGCCGGGCCAGGCGAACACCGTCTCGACCACGATCGAGCCGCCGAGGAGATAGCCCGCCTTCATGCCGGCGATGGTCACGACTGGCAGGATGGCATTGCGCAGGACGTGGCGGCGCAGGATGCGCCCCTCCCCCACCCCCTTGGCCCGGGCCGTGCGCACGAAGTCCTGGTCGCGGACCTCGAGCATCGAGGCGCGCGTCATGCGGGCGTAGACCGCCATGTGGAAGAGGGCCAGCGTCAGCGCCGGCATGAGGAGATGGCGGGCGAGATCGGCCACGTGGTCGAAGCCGGTCAGCGTCACGCCGACCGAGGCCATGCCGAAGGCGGGCAGCCAGCCCAGCGTGACCGAGAAGAGAAAGACGCCCATCAGCCCGACCCAGAAGAGCGGCGTCGCATAGAAGAAGAGCGCCACCACGGTGATCGCGGAGTCCGACCAGCGCCCGGCGCGGCGTGCCGCCATCACCCCCAGGGTGACGCCGGCCGCGAGCGACAGCACGAAGGCGGTGCCCGTCAGCAGCAGGGTCGGGGGCAGCCGCTCCGCCAGCAGGTCGATCACCGGCCGCTGCTGCCGGTAGGAGAAGCCGAAATCGAACGAGAGGATGTTGGACAGGTAGGCCCAGAGCTGCTCCCACAGCGGCCGGTCGAGGCCGAACTGCTGCCGCAGCTGCTGGAGAAATAGTTCGTCCGCCGCGCCGGCCTCGCCGGCCATCACGGCCGCGGGGTCGCCCGGCGCCAGCCGGATCAGCAGGAAGTTGAGGACGACGATCCCGATCAGCACCAGGACGCCCTTCAACAACCGCTGGGCGATGTATTCCAGCCGCTCCACGACCCCCTCTTCCCTCGGAGTGCGGCGGGCGTCGCCGCCCGCCGCCCCGCCTGTGCTGCCGGCATCAGCGCTGCATGTAGACGTCGGCGAAGCCGTCGCGCACGCCGATCGCGGAGGTGACGACGTTGCGGAAGCGCTTGTCGACGAAGGTCGGGAATTCGAGCTCGAGCAGCCATGCGACCGGCACGTCCCCGACGAGGATGCGCTGGATCTCGCTGTACATCGCCTGCGACTGCTTCGGGTCGGCGGCGACCGCCGCCTTGTCGAAGAGCTCGTCGATCCGCGGGTTGGTGTAGCCGTTGACGTTGCTGAAGAGCACGCCCTTGCGGATGTTGCTGGAGATGTAGAGCCGGGAGACACCGAGCGCCGGATGGCCGAGCTGGCTCAGCACCTGGAGCGTCATGTCGTAGTCCCAGTTCCGCACCCGGTCGCCCCAGGTCGCCACGTCGGCGCTGCGCAGCGACACCTGGATGCCGACGCGGCCGAGGGCCTGGCGGATGTACTCGCCCGCGCGGACATAGACGTCGCCATAGGGCAGCTGGTCCATCGTCACCCGGGCGCGCACGCCGTCCGACCCGCGCTTCAGGCCCATCTCGTCGAGCAGGGCCTCCGCCTTCTTCGGGTCGAAGGGGTATTCCGGCACGTTGGCGTCGTAGTGCGGGATGCTGGAATGGATCGGCCCCGTCGCCAGCTTGCCGAGCCCGAACCAGACCCGGTCGCGCAGGAAGTTGCGGTCGATCGCATGGTAGACCGCCTGGCGGAAGCGCCGGTCGTCGAAGGGCGGCTTGCGCAGGTTGAAGTCGAGCCAGACCATCTGGGCGAGGTACTCGTAGCCCTTGGTCGTCATCTCCAGGTGCGGCATCGCCTTCAGCCGCGGCACCTCGAAGGTCTCGATGTCGGCGAAGGCCGAGAGGTGGGTCTGGCCGGTCTCCATGGCGACGACGCGCGCGCTCGCGTCCGGCAGCACCCGGTAGTAGATGTCGTCGAGGTAGGGCTTGCCCTTCTGCCAGTAGTCGTCGTTGCGCACGAGATGGATGTGCGACCCGCGCACCCACTCCTTCAGCTTGAAGGGCCCGGTCCCGATCGGCTTGGCGTTGGCGGGATTGGCGCGGAAGTCGGTGCCCTCGTAGATGTGCTTCGGCACGATCGGCGCCGTGCTCGGCTCCCAGGCCATGATGAAGGGTGCGAACGGCCCCTTCAGCTTGAAGACGACCGTCAGCGGGTCGGGTGCGGAGATTTCCTCGGCGCGTTGGAAGATCGGCCGCGAGCGCGGATGCGTCGTCGTCAGGTAGGTCTTGGCGCTGAAGACGACATCGTCCGCCGTGAAGGGCTTGCCGTCGTGCCACTTCACCCCTTCCTGCAGCTTGAAGGTGTAGGTCTTGCCGTCCGGCGATACCGTCCAGGACTTGGCGAGGCCCGGCATCGGCTTCAGGTCGAGGTCGTAGCGCAGCAGGCTCTCGTAGATCTTGCCGCCGACGATGGCGGCGGGCGTCGTCTGGTTGATGCCGAGCATCAGGGTCGGCGGTTCGGGCGAGATGATGATGTTCATCGTGCCGCCGCGCGCAGGCGTCGGCGCCTGCGCCAGGGTCTCTCCGGCCAGTGCCGAAGCCAACAGGATTCCGGCCGTGCCGGCCACCAACGTACGCAAGCGCGCCATCGAGACCCCCTTCGAGATGGTTGCCGGCCGCGTCTCGCGGCCATCCGCCAACGGCAGCGTAGATTGTATACGGAACAGAATGCAATATGCGTTGGTCGAGCGATCGGGCTCGATCGTATGGACCCGGGAGATCCCATGCCGCGCACACTCGCCGTCGCCCGCATCTGGCTCGAGGTCAATTCCTTCTCGCCGGTGCCGAGCGTGCTGGCCGATTTCGAGAACAGCGAATGGGCGGCCGGCCCCGCCGTCCTCGACCGCTTCCGCGGCACGCCGACCGAACTCGGCGCCGTCGCGGCCTTCGCCGACGCCAACCCCGGCTGGCAGGTCGAGGTTCTCCGCTGCGCCGCGGCCCAGCCGGGCGGCCCGATGGATGACGGCCTCTTCGACGCCTTCCTGGAGGAGGTGCGTGCGGGCCTGGCGGCGCGGCGCTGGGACGCCGTCTACCTGTCGCTGCACGGGGCGCTGGCGACCGAACGGCGGCGCACGCCCGACCTCGACGTACTGCGGATGGTGCGCGCGACCGTCGGACCCGTCCCGATCGGCGCCAGCTTCGACATGCACGCCAACATGGCGCCCGAGATCGCGGACATCGCGGACGTCGCGGCCGGCTACAAGACGCTGCCCCACATCGACATGTTCGAGGTCGGCGAGAAGGTGCTGGGGATGCTCGTCGCCACCGTCGAGGGGCGGCTGAAGCCGACGGGCGTCATCCTGCGGGCCGGCCGCATCATCCACAGCCACAACATGCGGACGGCCGACGGGCCGATGAAGGACCTGGAGGCGATCGCCCGCGACCTGACGCAGGGCCCGATCCTCGACGTCACGCCCTTCGGCGGCTTCCCCTGGGCGGACACGCCCAACACCGGCGCCTCGGTCATGGTCTACGCCGACGGCGACCATGACGCGGCCCGCCGCGCCGCCGAGACGATGGCGGAGGCGATCCGGCGCAAGGCGCCCGAATTCGCCGTGGTCCGTCCGGGCCCGGAGGAAGGGTTGCGGCAGGCGCTGGCGCTCGGCACCGGCCCGGTCGCCGTCGTCGAGGCCGCCGACAACATCTATTCGGGCGGGATCGCCGACACGCCCGGCCTGCTGCAGGCGCTGCTCGACCTCGCCCCCGCCGAGCCCAGTATCTTCGCCTTCTTCTTCGACCCGGCGACGGTCGCCCGCGCCCGGGAGGCCGGTGTGGGCGGCCGCGTCCGGGGCACGCTCGGCGGCCGCATCACGGGGGATTTCGGCCCGCCGGTGCCGATCGACGCCGAAGTGGTGCGCCTGACGGACGGCGTCTTCGTCAATCGCGGGCCGATGCTGCGCGGCGTCGAGACGCGGCTCGGCCATACCGCCGTGCTGCGCGTCGGGCAGGTCGACATCATCGTCACCGAGAAGCGCGAGCCGGTGAACGACCTTGGCTACATGGACCTGCACGGGATCGACCTCGCCCAGGTCCGGCTCTTCTGCATCAAGGCGAAGAACCATTTCCGCGCCGCCTACGGGCCGGTCTGCCGCGCCTTCGTCGAGGTCGATACGCCCGGTCCGGCCGGCGTCGACCTGGCCCGCCTGCCCTTCCGCTTCGCGCCGCTGCACGAGTACGCCTGAGCCATCGGTCGGAACTCCTGGTCGCCGCGGCCGGTTCAGTCGGCAACGACGATCAAGGAGTTCCGCACCATGGCGACACCGCAGGAGATCGAGGCGAAGTTCTGGAAGGCGCTCGCCTCGGACCGAACGATGATGCTCGGCATCGACGGGGTGGAGGACGGGCATGCGCACCCGATGACCGCGCAGTTCGAGGACGAAAGCGGCCCGATCTGGTTCTTCACCGCCCGCGACAACGGCATCGTCCAGGCATTGCCGAAGGGCAACCGGGCGATTGCCACCTTCGCCGACAAGGGGCACGACCTCTTCGCGACGGTCCATGGCAGCCTGTCGGTCGACAATGACCGGGCCGTCATCGACCGGCTGTGGAACCGCTTCGTCGCCGCCTGGTACGAGGGCGGCAAGGACGACCCGAAGCTGACCCTGCTGCGCTTCGACCCCGAGCGGGCGGAGATCTGGCTCGACGCATCGAGCCTGATCGCCGGCATCAAGATGCTGTTCGGCGCCGATCCGAAGAAGGAGTATCGCGACAAGGTGGCGGAGGTCAGCCTGCGCTGACCCCCGCCTCCCTCATCAGCTCCCGACGTGCAGCGGCGCGACCATGGAGCGCAGCGCCGCCAGCACGCTGGGGGCGATGATGCGGCTGGTCTTGGGGTTGGTGGCCGACGGCCGGTTGCGGCTCGTCAGGGACAGCACGATCTCGTCCGCCTCGACCTCGACCGTGTGGATGGCGCCCGGGATATCGGGGTCGGCCCAGATCTCGACGCGCGTGCGGTCGAAGCCGATGCCGGCGAGGCTGAGTGAGATGGCAACGTTGAAGTGCCGCGGGAAGGCGGCCGCCGCCTCCCCGGCCGAGCCCTCGAACACCTTGACCGCCGCCGCCGGCGGCTGCCGGAAGTCGAAGCCACGGCTTTCGAGATACTCCTCCCCGATGAACGAGCCGGGCTTGATCCGCGAGAAGAGGCGGACCTCGCGGATCGTCCCTTCCGCCGCCGATCGGATCGAATCGAGGCCCGGCAGGGCGCCGCTGGCGATGCGGATGCGGCCGCCATGGCGCTCGGCGAAATCGACCATGTCCGGGAAGGCCGGCACGCCGCCGGCGCTGAGCGCCACCAGCGTCCGCCCAGCCTCGAGCACCGTGCGCGCGACCTCCGGGAAGGAGTCGGCGGTGGCGCACTCGACGACGACGTCGGCCAGCGCCGGCAGCTCGGCGAGCGGCACGATGCGCGGCTTGATCGCGAGGCCGGCCGCGTTCGCCGCCGCCTTCTCGAGGTCGCGCGCGGTGATCGCCGTCAGCTCGACCTGCGGCAGGGCGCCCTCGTCGAGGCGCCGGGCGAGGAACTGCCCGACGCTGCCGAAGCCCGCCAGCCCGACCCGGAGCCGCGCCATCACGCGTGGTCCGGCTTGGCGCCCATGAGCGCGGCATAGGTGCCGACGCCGGGGGCGCTCCACAGGCCCTCGATCGCGGCCGCAAGGTCGGCGCTGCGCTTGGGACCCGCGACCGCCGCGGTCAGGCGGTCGAACTTCGCCCGCACCTCGGCCTCGCTCAGCGGCGCCTCGGGATAGCCGCGGGCGATGCCGTTCTTCTCCGAGTAGGTCTGGCCGGCCCTGGTCTTCACCTCGACGATCGTGTCGTAGAGGTTGGGGAAGCCCTTATCGAGCTCGTCGTCCTTGACCACCGTGACGCGCCCCGACAGGCGTGCGACCTCGGGGTCGGAGAGGCGGCGGTCGGTGAAGAGGTCGGCGACGCGCAGCCCCTCCTTCGACAGCGCCACCGGCAGGATGTACTGCGCGCAGTGGCTCTTCAGCGGGTTGTCGTCGATGCAGTGGGTGCCCGACGACGGGAAGCGCAGGACGATCGAATCGACATCCTCGATCGCCAGCTTGTTCGCGCGGGCGATGCCGAGCAGCGTGTCGAGGCCCGGATGGAGGAAGGAGACGCTGGAGTAGGGCTTGATCGCCAGCTCCATGATGCCGTCCCAGCGCGTGCCGAGCTCGTCGGTCAGGTGGTGCTGCGCGGGATTGCGGCTGAAGGCGCCGAAGACCGTATGGCCGTGGTCGAAGATGCCGAGCGGGCCGCCGAAGCCCTGGGACGCCAGCATCGCCGCGGTGACGCCGTTGCGCGCCGCCATGCCCATCTGGAACGGGCGCGAGTTCTCCGTCTCGTCCGACTCCCACGCCATCAGGCCGGAGGCCTGGCAGCCGGCCAGCCCGAGCGCCTTGGTCGTCTGGTCGGCGTCGAGGCCGAGCAGGAAGGCCGCCGCCGCGGTGGCGCCGAAGCAGCCGCAGACGGCCGACGGATGGAAGCCGAGATTGTACTGCTCGACCGGGCCCAGCGCCATCGACAGCCGGTACTCCAGTTCGCAGCCGAGGATGACGGCCGCGACCAGATCCTTGCCCGGCTTGCCGAGATGCTCGGCCAGCGCCAGCGCCGCCGGCACCATGACCGCGATCGGGTGCAGCACGCCCTCCGGGTGGTGCGGTTCGACGTCGCAGGCATAGCCCATGGTGCCGTTGGCGAGCGCGGCATTGACGACGCTGGTGCGGAAGCCGTGGCCGACGATGCTGGCCTGCGGCGCCCCGCCCAGCCCTTCGACGAAGCCGGCGATGCGCCGGCCGGTCGAGATCTTCGGGTCGGAGGCGGCGAGCAGCGCACCGCTGCCGTCGAGGATCATCTGAATCGCCCGCGCCCGCACGTCGGCGGGCACGGAATCGGCGGAGAAGCCCGCCACCAGTTTGGCCCAAGCCTCGGTCAGCGGACCGGAACCGCGCGTCGCCATGTCGTGCACTCCGATGTCAAGCGTGTGGGGTCTAGTGAATAGGGAGAGATCGTTCAGCCGGCGCGCGAGCGGCCGGTTTCGGCGCCGGCATAGGCGCCCATGTAGATGCGGGCATAGCCCTCGCGGATGACGTCGACGATCTGGTCGAGCCGGCGGGTGATATGGCCGGTCATGATCTCCGCGCAGCGCTCCGCGTCGCGGGCGACGAGAGCCGCCAGCACCTCGGCATGCTCGGTCTGGGTCGCGGCGCGGCGGCCGTTCTCCATGTCGATCCAGCGGCAGAAGCGGATGCGGGCGTTGATGTTGCGCAGGATGTGCAGCAGCTCGGAATTGCGCGAGAAGCCGGCGATGCGCTCGTGGAAGGCCTCGTCCAGGCCGACGAGATCGACCACCGAGGCTTCGGCCGGCGCGGCCCGGCTGGCGCGCAGGAACTGGTCCAGTTCCTCCAGCTCGGCGTCGGTCGCGCGCTCGGCGGCGAGGCGCACCGCCGCCACCTCGAGCGAGCGCCGCACCTCGTAGAGGTCGAAGATCTCCTTGGCGTCGAGCGGGCGGCACTGGAAGCCCCGGTTCGGGGTGAAGACGAGGAAGCCTTCCGTGACGAGACGGTTCAGCGCCTCGCGGATCGGGGTGCGGCTGACCTTGAGGCGGCGGCACAGATCGGCTTCCGCCAGGCGCTCCAGCGGCCGGAACTGATAGGTGATGGCCATCGTCCGCAGCTGCTCGTAGGCGCGTTCCGACAGGTTCGCCTGCGGGCGGGCTCGACGCTGGGGTCGGGGCCGGGGGCGGCCGAGGGGTTGTCTTTCCATTGCCGGCCGCATTGTATACAGAGACGTATGACGAGCAAGCTGCCGTTCGCAGAAGGGACCAACATGAGCAACCAGCTTTCCGGCGCCGAAGCCTTCGTCCGGTTGCTGCAGGGGCATGACGTCAAGCACGTCTTCGGCCTGTGCGGCGATACCAGCCTGCCGCTGTACGACGCGCTCTACCGCCTCGACCATGGCATGACCCATATCCTGACGCGCGACGAGCGCTCGGCCGGCTACATGGCGGACGGCTATGCCCGCGTCACCGGCAAGGTCGGCATCTGCGAAGGCCCGTCCGGCGGCGGCGCCACCTATATTCTTCCCGGGGTCGTCGAGGCCAACGAGTCCTCGATTCCGATCCTCGCCGTGACGACCGACATCTCGGTCGGCGGCCGCGGCCGCTACACGCTGACCGAGCTCGACCAGGAGGCGATGTTCCGCCCGCTGGCGAAGTGGAACCGCGTCCTCAACCGCGCCGTCGACATCCCCAAGGTCGTGCGCTCGGCCTTCACCCACATGACCAGCGCCAAGCCGGGCGCGGCCCATATCGGCCTGCCCTTCGACGTGCAGAAGGACCCGGTCGACGAGGCCGACGTCTGGGCCGACCGCTCGCTCGGCAGCTTCCCCTCGCGCCGCTTCGGACCGGACCCGGAGATGGTGGCGCGCGCCGCCGACGCCCTGCTGGCGGCGAAGAACCCCCTCTTCATCTGCGGCGGCGGCGTCGTCATCGCCGGCGGCGAGGCGGCCCTGACCCAGCTCGCCGAGTGGCTGGGCGCGCCGGTCGCGACCACCATCTCGGGCCAGGGCTCGATCCCCGAGGACCACCCGCTGGCGACCGGCGTCGTCGGCTCTAACGGCGGCACGCCGATGACGCGCGCGCTGGTCGACATGGCCGACCTCGTCGTCTTCGTCGGCTGCCGCGCCGGCTCGGTCACGACCGAGCGCTGGCGGCACCCGCTGCCGGGCTCGGCACCGGTCATCCACATCGACGCCGACCCCGGCGTCTTCGGCGCCACCTACAAGACCGAGGTGGCGATGCTGTCGGACGCGCGCCTGGCGCTGGAGGCGATCCTGGCCGCGGTCAAGACGGCGCCGCGCCCGGCCATGGGCCGGCTGCTCGACGCCGCCGCCGTCGCCAAGGCCAAGCGCGAGAAGTTCGGCGCCTTCGCCGCGCTCGCCGCCTCGGACGAGACCCCGATCCGGCCCGAGCGGGTGGTCGCCACCCTGCAGAAGCTGCTGCCGAACGACGCCGTGCTGGTCTGCGATCCCGGCACGCCCTGCCCCTACTTCTCGGGCTACTACGAGTTCAAGCAGGCGGGGCGCCACTTCATCTCGAACCGCGCCCACGGCGCGCTCGGCTATTCCATGTCGGCCGCGGTCGGTGCCTGGTACGGCCGGCCGCATTCGAAGGTGCTGTCGATCATGGGCGACGGCTCGTTCGGCTTCACGGTCGGCGAGATGGAGACGATCGTGCGCCAGAAGGTGCCGCTGACGATGATCGTCTTCTCGAACAGCGTCTATGGCTGGATCAAGGCCGGCCAGAAGACCGGCTTCGACGCGCGCTACTATTCGGTCGACTTCTCGCGCACCGACCACGCCAAGGTGGCCGAGGCGTTCGGCGTCAAGGCCTGGACGGTGAAGGACCCAGCCGACCTGGAAGGCACGCTGCGCAAGGCCCTGGAAGCCGACGGCCCGACGCTGGTCGACATCCACGCCCAGCCCCTGCAGGACGCCAAGGCACCGGTCTCCGAGTGGGTCGCCTGACGCCGGAATAGAGCGGGCGGCGGGCGGAAGACGCCCGCCGCCCGCACTCCCGGGCTATAGTGCGGGCAATTGCCCGTACCCATGGCCGCCATGCCCGATCGTCCCGACATCCTCGTCGTCATGACCGACCAGCAGCGGGCCGATACGCTCGGCTGCCTCGGCGCCGTCCACGTCCAGACCCCGCATCTCGACCGCCTCGCCGAGCGGGGCGTGCTCTTTCCCCTGGCCTTCACGCCGGTGCCGATCTGCTCGCCCGCCCGCGCGTCCCTGTGGACCGGGCTCTACGCCCACCAGCACGGGGTGAGGGACAACGTCTACCGGGTACCCGACGCCCTGGCCGTCACCGGCAGCCGTTCGGTCTTTCCCGACCTCGCCGAGGCCGGCTACCGCACCGTCTATATCGGCAAGTGGCACCTCGGGGAGGAAGCCCCGCCCGGCATCGAGGTCTGGGGCGGCTACAATTCCAAGCTGCCGCACTGGCTCGGCGGCGCCGAGGGGCCCAAGACCTATCGCCCCTTCGCCGAGACCGCCCAGGCGATCGATGTCCTGGAGCGCGACGACGGCCGCCGGCCGCTCTGCATGGTGGTTTCATACTACCCGCCCCATCCGCCGTTCGATCCGCCGAGCGCCTATCGCGCTGCGCACGGCGGGGCACCGCGACCGGGCTACTTCGGTGCCGTCCGTGCGATCGACGACTGCGTCGGGCGGTTGCTCGACGCGCTCGATCGCTCCGGGCGCGCCCAGCGGACGGCCGTCGTCTTCTGCTCCGACCACGGCCAGCGCATGCAGCTGGACGACGAGGAGAACCTGAAGCGCAACCTGCTCGACGAGACGGTCCGCATTCCGATGATCCTCGTCCCCCCGGGCGGCCTGCCGGACGGCGGTCGCCGCTCGCGCCATCTGGTCGGGCTGATGGACGTGGCGCCCACCATGCGCGCCCTGGTCGGCCTGCCGGCCCCTGCGGGCGACGGGCCGAGCGCCAGCCTGCTGCCGCTGCTGGAGGGCGACGACCATCCCTGGCGGAGCGCGCTGCTGCTGCAGAACCAGACACGCGGCGACCAGGACCCGGACGGACGCGTGCGGGTCCATCGCGCCGTGCGGACCGCGGATGCCAAGCTGATCCTGCGCCAGGGTCGCCCCCCGGCCATCTTCGATCTGCGCGTCGACCCGCGGGAGCAGCACAACCTGATGGAGCGCGTGCCGCAGCCGCGCGGTCCGTTGCGCCGCCTGGCGGAACGCATGCGCCAGCTCGGCGCCGACAGCGGCGATGCCGTCGCCGTGGAGGCGGCCGAGCAGATCCTGGAGGCGACGGCGGCCGCCGTCAGGCGCTGAGCGTCAGCAGGTGGTTGTCCCAGCGGCCGGCGACGGCCGCCCCACCGCGCAGCATCCCGCCCTCGCCGCTCGCGGCCTCCACGTCGCGCACGCCGCCGAGGCCGCTGGCGACGGCGAAGCGGCCCGCCGCCAGCCACGCGATGCCGCAGCCGTCCGCGATCTCCGCCGAGGCGAGGATGCGACCGTCGGCCACGTCCCAGAAGGTGGCGCGGTTGCCGCGCGGCGAGGAGACGCCGAGAACCCGCCCGCCATGGTCGATCGCGGCGCTGCCGCAATACTGCCGCATGGCCCGCACCTCCGGTGCCGGCGCCGCGAAGAAGCGCAGTTCGCGCTCGCCGGGACGATGCGTTCCGACCAGCGGCACGAGGTCGATGCCCGGCCCCTCGTACTGCGCGGCGAAGCAGACACTGCCGTCCGCGGCGATGGAGAGATGGCGCAGGCCGAGCGACCGCAGTTCCGGCGGCGGCCGCACCGTGTCCTGGATTCGCCCGGTCCCGGCGTCGAGATAGGTCAGGTTCGAATCCATGCCCGTGGTGTTCAGCTTCATGCGCGGTGCCGCGAGATCCGTGACGATGCCGCCATTGGCGACGACCAGCGTCCGCCCGTCGGGCAACAGGCGCAGATCGTGCGGGTCGAGCCCGCCCGACGGCCAGGCACCGACCGGCGCGTAGCCGCGGTCGGCCGCATAGACGCCGACGACGCCGCGCCCCGCCGCGTGGTCGGTCTCGGTCGCGAAGAAGAGGCTGCCGTCGGCCGAGAAGGCGCCGTGGCCGTTGAAGCGGCGTTCGCCCGCATTGGGCACCTGATGCCGGATGCGGCCGGACGCCGTGTCGATGACGGCGAGCCAGGTTCCCGGCCGGCGGGCGCAGGCGACGGCTTCGGCATGCCCCGGCCGTTGGGCGAAGCCGTGCCCCCGGGCCGGCAGCGGCAGGTCGAAGGCGGCCTCGCCCTCGGCGTCGAAGGCCGTGGCGAAGAAGCGCCGGCCGGCCGCGACCCGGGCGCCGAGCAGCCGGATCGGGGCCTCGGCGCGCGCCCGGGCGAGCCGCGGCAGGAAGCAGGCGGCGAGGCCGCCCGCGAGGATCCGTCGACGATCGCGATTCACGGGGAGCCTCCTGATTCCAAATCCGGTGGGAGCGGAACGGCCCGTCATTGATGCCGTCGCGTCCCTCGACTTCGCTCGGGATGAGCGGAAATCCTTAATCTGAACAATGGCCTACCTCATCCCGAGCGAAGTCGAGGGACGCACAGTCGCTGGCCAGCGCCATGAGTCATCGCTCTTCGGAACCGGCATCAGTCGCCGTCGAGGGCGTTGAAGCCGAGCGGGATGCCCAGGGTCGCGGTCAGCCGCTGCGCCACCAGGGCCTTCAGCGCCGCCGTCTCCTGCACCAGCCGCTCGACCTCCGCGCGGCCGCCGGCATCCGCGACCGCCGCCTCGAGCGACGGCGCGATGCGATCGGCGGTGGCGCGGCTCTGGGCGAAGGCGCGGCGGATCAGGTCGTCGAGCGCCGCGTCGCCGAGGGAACGGACCGCGTCGGCGAAGCCGGTCTCGTAGAGTTCCGCGCCGGCGGCGAGATCGATGCGGACGTTGGCGAGCGAGCGGTCGCTGCGCCAGGCCTCCGCCAGGCGCGGCCGCGCCGCCGCCGGCGTGGCGCCGAGCGGCCGCGCGAGCTTGTGGTCGGAGACGAGTTCGACCGCCATGTGCAGGGCCTTCACGAAGTCGAGGGTCGCCTCGCGCGGATGCTGGTAGGGCGAGTCCGAGGTGCCGGCATGGCGCAGCACCTCCAGGAACGGCCGGTCGCCCCCGACCCACTCGTGATGGACGTCGGCGGCCATGCGGGCGAGGTTGGCCGCAATCGCCGCAAGGACGGCGCAGCGGCGACCGGCGTCCGCGTTCCCCGCCATGAGCCGGTCTTCGGCACCATCGGCGAAGACGAGGCGCTCGAGCGCCGGAAAGCCCTGCCCGGCGACATTGCCGCGGCCGAAGGCCTCGGGCGCCAGCCGCCCGGCATCCGCCTTCAGGAGGTCCGCCAGGGCACGGCCGACGCTGTTGCGCGGATCGGGCCAGAAGGCGAAGCGGGCCGAACGCGAGAAATATTCGACCGGCCCGAAGCGGACATGCTGGATGCGCTGCCACGCATCCGAAGCCTCGCCGTAGCGGCGCCGCAGTTCGACCAGCCGCGTCCGCTCCGGACCGGCGCAGAAGGCGCGTGCCGCCGCATCGAGATCGGCCGTCGCCGTCTCCAGCGCCGCGTAGCGCGGCACGACATAGTGCGTCGCGACCGCCTCCACGAGGCGGCGATGACCGGCCTCGTCGAGTTCCGCGGCCGACGATGCGGCGGGCGCAAAGGCCAGGATCAGGAACAGGCGGAGGAAGAGCCGGCGTACCATGGGGACGCCTCCTATCTTGGAATCGGGTGCTAGAGGGATCGGAGGAAGGCGAGCAGCGCCTCGCGCTCCGGACGGCTCATCGCCACGACGCGATCGCGCGCCGCCTGGGCCTCGCCGCCGTGCCACAGGATCGCTTCGAGCGGCGAGCGCGCCCGGCCGTCATGGAGATAGAAGCTGTTGCCGTTGACGCGTTCGGTCAGCCCGAGGCCCCAGAGCGGCGGCGTGCGCCACTCGCGGCCGTCGGCCAGACCCTCGGGCCGGCCGTCCGCCAGCCCTTCGCCCATGTCGTGGAGCAGCAGGTCGGTGTAGGGCCAGATGCGCTGGCCGGACAGTTCCGGGCGGTCGAGATGGCTGCCGGTGACGAAGCTCGGCCGGTGGCAGGCAGCGCAGCCGGCCGCATGGAACTGACGCTTGCCCGCCAGCACCTCGGGGGCGGCGACATCGCGGCGGGCCGGCACCGCGAGATGGCGGGAATAGAAGACGACGAGGTCGAACATCTTCGGCACCACCTCGACGGCGCCCTCGCCATGGGCACCGTGCGGCGCCGCGCGGCAACGCGCCTGGGCCGCCGTGCAGTCCCCCCACGGATCGCGGAACAACGGCGTCGACAGCCCCATGTCGCCGGCGAAGGCCTCGACCACCTGCTGCGCGACGGTCGGCTGCCCCGCCTTCCAGCCGAAGCGGCCGAGCATCGGGCGCAGGAACTCGCGCGACCAGATGCGGTTGGCACGGCCGGTGATGCCGTCGCCGTCGCGGTCGTCCGGGTCGACCCCGGCGAGGATGTCCCGCTCCTCGATCAGTTCCAGCAGCCCCATGCCGATCATCGGCGGCGCGAGGCGCGGCGACAGCATCGTCTCGGGGTGCAGCGGCCCGTAGTTCAGCCCGGAAACGCCGTAGGTCGGGTGCCGCAGGGAGACGACCGTCCCGTCGGCGAGCCGCACCGGCTCCTCCCGGTAGGACAGATCCATCGTGCCCTCGGCCAGATGGCCCTGGACCGAGAAGTTCTGCAGCTGGCCGCCATAGGTCGGCTCGGGCACGAGGGACGCTTCCTGCTGCGCGAGGGCTCGGCGCTGCTCGTCCGTCTGGGGTGGAATCGAGAGCCGCAGGAACAGCGAGACGGCCGCCTCGCCCGGCGCCGGCACGCGGCCCCGCCCGTCCTTCAGATGGCAGGACTGGCAGGACCGGGCGTTCCACAGCGGGCCGAGCCCGTCCGACGAGCGGGTCGAGCTCGGCGCGGAGACCCAGAGCTTGCGGAAGATGCCGTCGCCGACCTTGAAGTCGAGCTGGCGCTCGAAGGAGATGTTCGCCGAGGGATGGGAGAAGACGCTGGTGGTCAGCGGATGCCGGCCGGTCGCAGCCCCGCCGGCATCCTCCTCGCCCGGTTCGGGCCGGGAGAAGTCGATCGGATCGGCCGCCGCCGGAGCGGCGGCGGCCGGAAACAGAAGTCCGATCGCGAAGGCGATACGCCGGATCATGGGATCACTTCTTCTGGAAGACCTTCGCCGGATCGTCGAGGCTCTCGGAGCCTTCGAACTGGATCGGCTTCAGCTTGAGGGCCGCCACCACCCGCTCCAGCGACTTGGTCTGGTCGGTCAGCCGGTCGATCGCCGCCTGGACGACCGCATTGCCCTCCCGATTGTCCGGCCCGATCATCTGGTCGTAGGCCTCCTTGGTCTCGGCGCGCTCCTTCAGCGTGCGCATCGCGGCCTCGGTGGCGTCGAGCTTGGCCTTCATCTCGTCGGCGAGGGCGGGATCGGTCGCCCGGGCGAGGTCGGCCGGCGACGGTCCCTTGACGACCGTGCCGCCGGTCCGCCGGTACTCGCCGAACCAGACCGCGCGCATGCCGGCGACGTTGTAGTAGTGGCTGTTGTGCGTGTTGTCCGAGAAGCAGTCATGCTCCTCCTCGGGGTCGTGCAGCATGAGGCCGAGCTTCATCCGCTCGCCGGCCAACTCGCCATAGGACAGGCTGCCGATGCCGGTCAGGATGGTCGAGACGGCGCCGTCCGGCCCGCCCTTGAGGAGCGCCTTGCGAGCCTTGCCGCCCTTCGCCCATTGCTTGACCATCCAGGCAAGGTCGTCGACCAGGAGGTCGGTCGCGACCGTGAGGTATCGGGCCCGCCGCTCGCAGTTGCCGTTGGTGCAGGCGCTGCCCTTCGCATAGTCGGTCCAGGGGCGGTTGCCGGCGCCGGCGTCGGTGCCGTTCAGATCCTGCCCCCAGAGCAGGAACTCGACCGCGTGCCAGCCGGTCGCGACGTTGGCCTCGATGCCGCCCAGCTCGTGCAGCCGGGTCGAGATCAGCTTCTTGGTGATGCGGGTCGCATCGATGGTCTTGCCACCGAACCGGATCTTCGGCTTGGCGATGATGTTGGCCGTGTAGAGGGGATTGGCGTCGCTCTCCTCGCCATAGGCGGGATCGACATAGTCGATCAGCCCTTCGTCGAGCGGCCAGCCGTTCACCTTGCCTTCCCACTCGTCGACGATGGCGTTGCCGAAGCGGAAGACCTCGGTCTGCTGGTAGGGGACGCGGGCGTCGATCCAGGCCTTCCGGGCCGCCGTCATGGCGGCTTCACCCGGCTCCTTCACCAGGGCATCGACGGCCGTCTTCAAGGTCACGGCGCCGGCATGGGCGTCCTGGTACATCGCCTGGGCGATGTCGCCATAGGTCGCCGCGATCTGCCGCTTGTCGGCCGCCTGTGCCGGGGCCGCGACAGCGAACGCGACCAGGATGCCGATCGCCGCGAGGGGCTTGGCGAAGATGGGCTGTGCGATGGTCACGGTCTGGCTACTCCTCCTGGCTGCTGGCAGAGGCGGACCATAGTGCAAGTGATTATGACTGTCAGTAGCAGCGGGCGATGCGGCAATGCGCCGCGCGAGGCGATGCGACCCCGATTGCGCGCGTCGCCCATCGCCCTTAGCGTGTCGCGGACACTGGGCATTCGGAAGCGCTTCCGGCACCACATGACGCGATATTCGGCCTTCGGCCTTCTGACCAAGGCGCTGGGCGGCCATGCCGGCTGGGGCCGCGCATGGCGCGACCCGGCGCCGAAGCCGTCCTATGACGTCATCATCATCGGCGGCGGCGGCCACGGCCTCGCCAGCGCCTACTATCTCGCCAAGGAGCACGGCATCACCAACGTCGCCGTGCTCGAGAAGGGGCCGATCGGACTCGGCAACACCGGGCGCAACACCACGATCGTGCGCTCCAACTACCTCCTGCCTGAGAACAACCATTTCTACGAATGGTCGCTGAAGCTCTGGGAGGGGCTGGAGCAGGATCTCAACTTCAACGTCATGATGAGCCAGCGCGGCGTCCTCAACCTCTTCCACTCGGACGCGCAGAAGCACGCCGCCGCCCGTCGCGGCAACTCGATGCGCCTCATCGGCGTCGATGCCGAACTGCTCGACCGCGAGCAGGTGCGGGCGATGGTGCCGCTGCTGGACTTCGACAATGCCCGCTTCCCGGTCATGGGCGGCCTGCTGCAGCGGCGCGGCGGCACCGCCCGGCACGACGCCGTCGCCTGGGGCTTCGCGCGCGCGGCCGACCGGCTCGGCGTCGACATCATCCAGCATTGCGAGGTGACGGGCATCCGCCGCGAGGGCGGCCGCGTCACCGGGGTCGAGACGACGCGCGGGCCGATCGCCGCCGGCAAGGTCGGCATGGCGGTCGCCGGCAACACCTCGCGCGTCGCGGCGATGGCGGGCCTCCGCCTGCCGATCGAGAGCCACGTCCTCCAGGCCTTCGTGACCGAAGGTCTGAAGCCGCTGGTCGACACCGTGGTCACCTTCGGCGCCGGGCACTTCTACATCAGCCAGTCGGACAAGGGCGGGCTCGTCTTCGGCGGCGACCTCGACGGCTACAATTCCTATGCCCAGCGCGGCACGCTGCAGATGGTGGAGCATGTCTTCGCCGCCGGCGTTTCGATGATGCCCTGCCTGTCGCGCCTGCGCGTGCTGCGGCAATGGGGCGGGGTGATGGACATGACGATGGACGGCTCGCCCCTCATCTGCCGCACCCCCGTCGAGGGCCTCTACCTCAATGGCGGCTGGTGCTACGGCGGCTTCAAGGCGACCCCCGGCTCGGGCTGGTGCTTCGCGCACACCATCGCGAAGGACGAGCCGCACCGGCTCAACGCCAGCATGACCATCGAGCGCTTCCGCGACGGCCGCCTGATGGACGAGCGCGGCGTCGGCCCCTGGCCCTGGGCGCAGTGAGGAGGCCGCCGCCATGCATCGCATCGATTGTCCCTGGTGCGGCCCGCGCGACGAGGCGGAATTCGCCTATCGCGGCGACGCCACCGTCCGCCGCCCGGCCCACGACGCGGGGATCGACGCCTTCTACGACTATGTCTACACGCGCGCCAACCCGCGCGGCTGGCATACCGAATGGTGGCACCATGCCGGCGGCTGCCGCCAGTTCGTGAAGGTGGTGCGCCACACCATGACCCACGAGATCGCTGGCACCGGCAAGGCCGGCGACTCCCTGCCGGTTCCTGCGGAATGATCGAGCTGCCCCGCCGGCCGCGCCTGCGCACCCGCAAGGGCGGCCATGTCGACCGCGACCGTAGCCTGACCTTCCGCTTCGACGGGCGCGCCTATCAGGGCCATCCCGGCGATACGCTCGCCTCGGCCCTGCTGGCGGCAGGCGTGCGCATCGTCGGCCGCAGCTTCAAGTATCACCGGCCGCGCGGAATCTACACCGCCGGGCCGGAGGAGCCGAACGCGCTGGCCGGCATCGGCACCGGTGCGCGGGCGACGCCGAACAGCAAGGTGACGACCGTCGAGCTGCATGACGGGCTCGTCGCCCGGAGCCAGAACCGCTGGCCGTCGCTGGCGCTCGACCTGATGTGCGTGAACTCGGCCCTGTCGCGCTTCCTGCCGGCCGGGTTCTACTACAAGACCTTCATGTGGCCAGCCGCCTTCTGGGAGAAGGTCTACGAGCCGGCGATCCGTCGCGCCGCGGGTCTGGGCCGAGCATCGGCCCTGCCCGACCCCGACCATTACGAGGCCTGCCACGCCCATTGCGACGTGCTGGTCGTCGGGTCCGGCGTCGCGGGCCTCGCCGCCGCACGCGCCGCCGGCGAGGCGGGTGCGCGGGTCATCCTGGCCGAGCAGGACTTCCTGGCGGGCGGCGGCCTCCTCTGCGAGCCCGGGCAGGAGGCCTGGCGGCAGGAGGCGCTGGCGGCGCTGGCGGCCCTGCCCAACGTCACGACGACGCTGCGGACGACGGTCTTCGGCTATTACGAGCAGAACATGCTGGGGGCGCTGGAGCGGGTGGCCGACCATCTGCCGGTGCCGCCGGCGCACCAGCCGCGCCAGCGCTACTGGACGATCCGCGCCGGCGAGGTGGTTCTGGCGACCGGCGCCGACGAGCGGCTGATCGCGTTTCCCGGCAACGACCGGCCGGGCGTGATGCTGGCCGGTGCCGCCCGCACCTATGCCCGCCGCTTCGGCGTGCTCGCCGGCAGCCGCGCCGTGCTCTTCGCCAACAACGACGAAGCCTACGGCACCCTCGCCGCCCTGGCCGAGGCGGGCGCGGAGCGCGTGACCGTGGTCGACCCCCGGCCGCTGGGACCGGCCGCCGCCGCCGCCCGACGGCAGGGGTTCGAGGTCCTGGCCGGGCACGAGGTGACCGGCGGCCATGGCGGCCGCGGCATCTACAGCGTCGAGGCGCGGGCGATCGGCAGCGCCGGCGCCTTCCAGATCGATGCCGACCTGCTCTGCGTCTCCGGCGGCTACGGGCCGGCGATCCAGCTCGCCAGCCAGTCGCGCACGGCCATGCGCTGGGACGATCGCATCGCCGCCTTCGTGCCGGGCGATGCGCCGGGCCAGCGCTCGGCCGGCGGCGCCCGCGGCTGCTTCGGCATCGCGGCCGCCGCCCGCGACGGCCTCGCCGCCGGCCAGGCGGCGGCATCCGCGGCCGGCTTCGCGGCCAAGGCCGCCTTCGCCCTGCCGGAGGGCGACGACCCGGACGCGACCGTCGCCCCCTTCTGGGAGGTGCGGGCGCGCGGCAAGTCCTTCGTCGACCTGCAGCACGACGTCACCACCGCCGACATCCGCCTCGCCCATCGCGAGGGCTATCGCCATATCGAGCACGCCAAGCGCTATACGACCCACGCCATGGCGACCGACCAGGGCAAGACCGGCGGGCTGGTCGGCGCGGCCGTGCTGGCCGAGGCGCGCGGCGAGACGGTCGCCGTGGTCGGCATGCCGACCTATCGCCCCTATGTCTCGCCGGTCACCTGGGGTGCGGTCGCCGGCCATCATCGCGGCCGGGCCTTCGCGCCGATCCGCCGGACCATGCTGCACGACTGGCACGCCCGCCGCGGTGCGGAGTTCATGGAGGCCGGGCTCTGGCTGCGCCCCGCCTTCTACGCCCGGCCCGGCGAAGCCCCCTGGGACGCCATCCTGCGCGAGGGCCGCGCGGTGCGGCAGGCGGTCGGCATCTGCGACGTCTCGACACTCGGCAAGATCGACGTCCAGGGCAGCGACGCCGCCACCTTCCTCGACCGGCTCTACACCAACACCTTCTCGACCCTGCCCGTCGGCAAGGCGCGCTACGGGCTGATGCTGCGCGAGGACGGGATGGTCATGGACGACGGCACCACCAGCCGCCTCGCCCCGGACCATTTCTTCGTCACCACCACGACCGCCAATGCCGGCCGGGTGATGGAACACATGGAGTTCCATGCCCAGACCGTTTGGCCCGAACTCGACGTGCAGTTCGCATCGGTGACCGACCAGTGGGCGTCGATGTCGGTCGCCGGGCCGGAGGCGAGACGAACCCTGGCGAAGGTCATCGCGGGCCTGGATATCTCCGATGCCGGCCTGCCCTTCATGGGCGTGGCGGACGCGACGCTCGCCGGCTGCCCGGTCCGCGTCTTCCGCATCAGCTTCTCGGGCGAGCTCGCCTTCGAGGTGGCGACGCCGGCCGGTTATGCGCTCGCCGTGTGGGAGGCGATCCTGGCCGCCGGCGCAGAGTTCGGCATCGAGCCCTACGGGGTCGAGGCGCTCGGCCTGCTGCGCATCGAGAAGGGCCATGTCGCCGGCGCGGAGCTGAACGGCCAGACGACGATGCGCGACGTCGGGCTGGGGAAGATGGCCAAGAAGGGCGACTTCGTCGGCAAGGTGCTGGCCGGGCGGCCGGGGCTGACCGACCCCGCGCGCCCGCGCCTCGTCGGCGTGCGCGCGGTCGATCGTGAGCGCCAGATCCGGCCGGGCGCCCACCTCGTCGAGCCGGGCTCGGACCGCAGCCTGGGCTGGATCACCAGCGTCACCCGCTCGGTCGAGCCCGGCGGCTGGATCGGGCTCGCCATGCTGTCGGGCGACGCGGACCGCCACGGCCAGCGCCTCGTCGCCGCCTTTCCCTTGATGAACGAGGCGGTCGAGGTCGAGATCTCCAGCCCGCATTTCGTCGACCCGGAGAACGCCCGTGTGCGCAGCTGAGCCGCGCTCGCCCCTTTCCGTCGTGGCGGTGCCGGCGCACCCGATGATCGCCGAGCTGCCATCGGCGATCGTCGACATCGCCGCCCGACGCGGACGCGCCGGCGATCTCGCCGCCGCCATCCGCGCGGAGTTCGGGCTCGACCTCCCCCCACCCGGCCGCTTCGCCGCATCGGGCGACACGACCGCCGTCTGGATCCGGCCGGAGACCTGGCTGGTGATGGCCCCGCGCGGGGCCGAGGGTGCGCTCGCCCGCCGCCTCGTCGAGACCGCGGCCGGCGCCGCCTCGGTCGTCGACCAGTCGCACGGCAAGACGCGGGTCCGCCTCGCCGGTGCCGCGGCACCCCGGGTGCTGGCCAAGGGCTGCCGCCTCGACCTCCATCCGGCGCAGTTCGGCCCCGGGCAGGCGGCCGTCACCCCGATGGCGCAGGTCGGGGCCGTCCTGCTGCAGCGCGACGCGACGCCCGCCTACGAGCTGGTCGTCGGCTCCAGCTATGCCGTGCCGTTCCTGGAGTGGCTGACGGATTCCGCCGCCGAGTTCGCCGGCACCCACTAAGCCCGTCCCCATGTCCGACCTTGCCGAGCCGGGCGGGCGATCGCTCGGCGTCTTCCGCCACCGCGGCTTCACCGTCTATTGGGCCGGCCGCTTCCTCACCGCCTTCGCCGCCCAGTTCGTCAGCGTCTCGGTCGGCTGGTACGTCTACAGCCTGACGCGCGACCCGCTCGACCTCGGGCTCGTCGGCCTGTTCCAGTTCCTGCCCTTCCCGGCCCTGATCTTCGTCACGGGCCCGGTCGCCGACCGTTTCGACCGACGCTGGGTCATGGCCATCTGCATCCTGGCGCAGGTGCTCTGCGTCGGCGGACTCCTCGGGCTGATCCTCGCGGGGGACGGGCGGACCTGGCCCATCTTCGCGCTCCTCGTCCTCTTCGGCACGGCGCGCGCCTTCTTCGGGCCGGCCTCGCAGTCGATCATCCCCAACGTCGTCCCGGCGGCCGAGCTGGCGACTGCGGTCGCCTGGTCCACCTCCTCCTGGCAGGTGGCGACGATCCTGGGGCCGGTCGCCGGCGGCCTTCTCTACGGGCTCGCCCCGAGCCTGCCGTTCGCCGCCGCCGCCGGGCTGATGCTGGCGGCCGTGCTGCTGACCATGCTGATACCGGCGATGCCGCGCGCCGGTCTGGCACCGGGCGCCGACTGGCGCGCTCTCAGCGCCGGCTTCCGCTACATCTGGCACGAGAAGGTCGTGCTGGGGGCGATCTCGCTCGACCTCTTCGCGGTGCTGCTGGGCGGGGCGGTGGCGCTATTGCCGGCCTACGCCAGCGACATCCTGCATGTCGGGCCGCTCGGCCTCGGCGTGCTGCGGGCGGCACCCGGCATCGGCGCCCTGCTGATGGCGCTGTGGCTGGCGCGCCACCCGATCCGGGCACGGGCCGGCATCCTGATGTTCGCGGGTGTCGCCGCCTTCGGCTTCTTCGCCGCGGTCTTCGGCCTCTCGACCTGGACCTGGCTGTCGGTGGTGGCGCTCCTCCTGATGGGTGCCGGCGACATGGTCAGCGTCTATGTCCGCGAGACGCTGATCCAGCTCTGGACGCCCGACCATCTGCGCGGCCGGGTGAATGCGGTCAACATGGTCTTCATCGGCGCCTCGAACGAACTCGGCGCCTTCCGCGCCGGCATCATGGCAGCCGCGATCGGGGTGGTGCCCGCCGTCGTCGCCGGAGGCGTCGGGACGGTGGCGGTGGCATGGCTGTGGCAGCGCTGGTTCCCGCAGCTGCGCACCATCAGCCGGGTCGATCGGGTCGAGCGTTCGGCGTAGACTCGCCGCAGGTCACTGGGGACCAGGGAGAGGCGCATGGGCATCACCGCGATGAACCACTTCACCGTGCTGACGGACGACCTCGACGCGACGGTCAAGTTCTACGGCATGTTCGGGCTGAACCCGGGCTGGCGGCCGCCCTTCACCTTTCCCGGCGCCTGGCTCTATTCCGGCGACACCGCGATCCTGCACGTCATCGCACGGGGCAAGCTGGACCAGAAGGACGGCCTCCTCGACCACATGGCCTTCTCCGCGGTCGACCTGCCGGGGGTGGCCGAGCGGCTGACGGCGGCCGGCCACGACTACGAGCTGCGCCGCCTCGCCGGCGGCGGCACCTGGCAACTCTTCACCCGCGATCCCGCCGGCGCGAAGGTCGAATTCGACTTCGCCGAGAACGAGCAGGCGCCGGCCGGCTGGAACGGCTGATCCGCCGCCGGATCAGCCGTCCGTCCCGGCGCGGCCAGCCGGCCAGCAGGCCATCGCGTTCGCCACGATGCCGTCGAGCCGTGCGCGGTCGGCGCCGTCACGGGCCGCCACCGACATGCCTTGCAGGATCGTGCTGTAGAAGGCGGCCAATTGCGCCGGGTCCGCTTCGGCCGGCACGTCGCCTTCGCCCTGACCGCGGGCAATCCGGGCACGCAATTCATCCTCACCGGCCTGGCGCCGTGCCGCCAGGAGGGCGCGGACGGGCGCACTCTCCGGGGTGCCGACCAGTGACGACAGGACGATCATGCATCCGCGCGGCCGACCCTCCTCGACATAGACCTTCGCATTGTGACCCAGCGTTGTCGCGATCGCTGCCCGAGCGGTCGGCGCTTCCGTCAGGCCCGCGGTGATGACTGCCCCCTCGCGCGCCTCGTACAGGGCCAACGCCTCGCAGAAGAGGTCTTCCTTGTTGCCGAAGGCGCCATAGAGGCTGGGTCTGTTGATGCCCATGGCCGCGGTCAGGTCGGCCAGCGTCGTTCCCTCGTATCCACGCTCCCAGAACACTTCCATCGCCGCTTCGAGCGCCCGCAGACGATCGAACGCGCGCGGCCGTCCGCTGCTTGCCATCGCCGCTCCATTTCATACCGGTCGATAAATAATAGCTTGACGCCGGACCGCAAGCCCATAGATTCGTACCTATAGGTACATTATGGATGGCGCAGGAATGAGAGACCTGGAAGGCAAGGTGGCGCTCGTCACCGGAGGAAGCCGCGGCGTGGGGGCCGCCACGGCACGCGCCCTGGCGGAGCGGGGAGCGACGGTTGCCATCACCTATCGCGCCTCGGCCGATGCCGCCCGGCGACTGGCCGCGGTCATCAGCCAGGACGGGCCGACGTCCTTCGCCCTGGAGGCCGATCACCGGGACGACGGCAGTAGCATTCGCGCGGTGGCTTCGGTCGTCGCGCGCTGCGGCCGCCTTGACATCCTGGTCAACAATGCGGGCGTCTTCCCCTATGGCCCGATCGAGGAGATGACGATCGCGGCGATCGACGAAGTCCTGGCCCTCCACGCCCGCGCGCCATACCGCATGGCACAGGCAGCCCTCCCGGCCATGGGCGAAGGCGGCCGCATCATCTCGATCGGATCATCGCTCGGCGTGCATGCGCCGGCGGCCGGGGTCACGCTCTACGCGATGAGCAAGGCGGCACTCGTCGGTCTGACAAAGTCGCTGGCGCGCGAACTCGGCCCGCGCGGCATCACCGTCAACCTCGTCAATCCCGGGTCGATCGACACCGACATGAACCCGGCCGACGGGCCGCAGGCGGACGGAGAGCGCGCGCTCCTCGCGCTCGGCCGGTATGGCCGCCCGCAGGACGTCGCCGCCGTCGTGGCATTTCTCGCCAGTCCGGCGGCCGCATTCGTGACCGGCGCCGTGGTCGCAGCCGACGGCGGGGCGACGGCGTGACGGCCTGGGTCCTGCTGGTGGCCGCCGGGGTGCTGGAGATCGTCTGGGCCGCGGCCCTGAAGGCATCGGCGGGCTTCTCCCGACCGGTGCCGACCGCCGTCGGCCTGGCGACGGCGGCCCTCAGCCTCGCCATGCTGTCACTCGCCTTGCGCTCGCTGCCGGTCTCCGTCGCCTACCCGGTCTGGGTCGGGATCGGGACGGCCGGCGTCGCGATCTACGGCGCCGTGGCGCTTGCCGAACCGGTCGGTCCGATGAAGATCCTCGCAATCGTACTGATCGGCATCGGGGTCGCCGGGCTCGGCGGCGTCGAGGATCGGCCCTGACGCGCCCTACCGCAGCGAGGCGTTCAGCTTGTCGAGCGCCTTTGCTCCGGGAACCAGGGCCGCGTCGTCGAGCGCGTTGAGCGGCCGCTCGATCGTCGCCAGGGCGTCGTGCATGTCGGCGGCGTCGGGATCGACATAGAGCAGGCCCGTCACCACCTCGCCCTTCGCCTCCTGCTGCTGCAGGTAGCCGATGGCGGCCGCCCGGTCGCGCGGGTCGTAGTCGGCGTCGAGCTTCCTCAGGCGCAGCACCGTGCCGTCGTGCTGCGTCACCTCCACGGTTTCGCCCGGCGCATATTCGGTCTCGATCGGGGCGCGCTCGACCATGACGTCGAGGCGGTTGACCGCCTCGTTGTGCTCCCGCACGAAATCGAAGCTCTTGGTCGAGCCCGGATGGTTGTTGAAGGCGACGCAGGGGCTGATGCAGTCGATGAAGGCGGCCCCCTTGTGCCGCAGCCCCGCCTTGATCAGGGGCACGAGCTGGTCCTTGTCGCCGGAGAAGCCGCGCGCGACGTAGCTGGCGCCGAGGAGCAGCGCCATCGAGGCGAGGTCGATCGGCTGGTCGTGGTTGGCCGCCCCCCGCTTGCTGAGCGAACCCTTGTCGGCGGTGGCGGAGAACTGGCCCTTGGTCAGCCCGTACACGCCGTTGTTCTCGACGATGTAGAGCATGTTGACGCCGCGCCGGATCGAATGGGCGAACTGCCCGAGGCCGATCGAGGCGCTGTCGCCGTCGCCCGAGACGCCGAGATAGACGAGGTCGCGGTTGGCGAGGTTGGCGCCCGTCAGCACCGAAGGCATGCGGCCATGGACACTGTTGAAGCCGTGGCTGGCGCCGAGGAAATAGGTCGGCGTCTTCGACGAGCAGCCGATGCCCGACAGCTTGGCGATGCGGTGCGGCGGCAGGTCGAGCTCGAAGCAGGCCTGGATGATGGCGGCGCTGATCGAATCATGGCCGCAGCCGGCGCACAGCGTCGAGATCGCCCCTTCATAGTCGCGCCGGGTGTAGCCGAGCGCGTTGGTCGGCAGCTTCGGGTGATGGAAGCGGGGCTTCGTGAGGTAGGTCATGGGGCCGCCTTCCGGAGCGGGACGACATTGTGGTCGGGCAGGGCCGCCTCGACCGCATCGACGATGAAGCGGGCGGTGATCGGGGTGCCGTCGAAATGGCGCACCGAGGCGAGGCGAGCCGGGTCGAGATCGAGCTCGGAGACCAGCAGCGTGCGCATCTGCGCGTCGCGATTCTGCTCGATCACGAAGACGACCTCGTGCCGGCGCACGAACTCGGCCACCGTGTCCGCGAAGGGGAAGGCGCGCAGCCGCAGCGTGTCGAGATGGATGCCGCGCCCGGCGAGCGCCTCCAGCGCCTCCTCCATCGCGGCCCCGGTCGAGCCGAAATGGATGACGCCGACCCGCGTCGGCTCGGCCGCGCGGCGTTCGACCGGGGCCGGGACCAGCGCCTTGGCCGTGTCGAACTTGCGCGTCAGCCGCTCCATGTTGTCGACGTAGACCGGCCCCTCCTCGCTGTAGCGGGCATAGCGGTCGCGCGTCGTGCCGCGGGTGAAGTAGGAGCCGCGGGTCGGGTGGGTGCCGGGATAGGTGCGGAAGGGGATGCCGTCGCCGTCGACGTCGAGATAGCGGCCGAAATCCATCCCCGAATCCAGCATCTCGCGCGTCATGACCTTGCCGCGGTCCAGGCGGCGGGAATCGTCCCACTGGAAGGGGCGGCAGAGCCATTCGTTCATGCCGATGTCGAGGTCGAGCATGACGAAGACCGGCGTCTGCAGCCGGTCGGCGAGGTCGAAGGCCGCCGCCCCCATCTCGAACGCCTCGTGCGGATCCTCGGGCAGCAGCAGGACATGCTTGGTGTCGCCGTGCGAGGCGTAGGCGCAGGCCAGCAGGTCCGACTGCTGGGTGCGGGTCGGCATCCCGGTCGAGGGCCCGCCGCGCTGGACGTCGAACACGACCGCCGGGATTTCGGCGAAATAGGCCAGCCCGAGGAACTCCTGCATCAGCGAGATGCCGGGGCCGGAGGTCGAGGTGAAGGCGCGGGCGCCGTTCCAGCCGGCGCCGATCACCATGCCGATCGAGGCGAGCTCGTCCTCGGCCTGGACGATCGCGTACTTGTTGCGCTCCTCCTCGCCGCGGAAGCGGCGGCAGTGGCGCTGGAAGGCCTCCGCCAGGGACGAGGAGGGCGTGATCGGGTACCAGGCGCAGACGGTGGCCCCGCCATAGACGGCGCCCAGCGCCGCCGCCGCGTTGCCGTCGACGAAGATGCGGTCGCCGACGGCGTCGGCCTTGCGCACCCGCAGCGGCAGCGGGCAGGGAAACTCCTGCAGGGCATATTCGCGGCCCATGTGGAGGGCATCGATGTTCGGGCGGATCAGCTTGTCCTTGCCCTTGAACTGCTCGCCGATGAGCTGCTCGATGACCGCCGGGTCGATGTCGAGCAGGGCCGACAGGGCGCCGACATAGATGATGTTCTTGAAGAGCTGGCGCTGCCGGCTGTCGGTGTAGACGCGGTTGCAGATCGCGGTCAGCGGCACGCCCAGCACGGTGATGTCCGGCCGGAACTTCGACGGCGGCATCGGCTTGGTCGAGTCGTAGAAGAGATAGCCGCCGGGGTCGATGCCCTCGACATCCTTGTCCCAGGTCTGCGGGTTCATCGCGACCATCAGGTCGACGCCGCCGCGCGCGCCGCGCCAGCCGCGTTCGGTCACCCGCACCTCGTACCAGGTCGGCAGCCCCTGGATGTTCGAGGGAAAGATGTTGCGGGCCACGACCGGCACGCCCATGCGGATGATGGAGCGCGCGAATAGCAGGTTGGCGCTGGCGGATCCCGAACCGTTGACGTTGGCGAACTTGACGACGAAGTCGTTGGTCCGGTCCGTCGCCGAGGGGCGGACCGGGTGCTGGTGGGTCAGTGGCTCCGACATGCGTGCCCCGCGTGCGTCATCTCGATGAGGAACTTCTGCATGTCCCAGGCGCCGGTCGGGC
This sequence comes from Allostella sp. ATCC 35155, assembly GCA_006738865.1. Lineage (GTDB taxonomy): Bacteria > Pseudomonadota > Alphaproteobacteria > ATCC43930 > Allostellaceae > Allostella. The sequence goes on along the minus strand of AP019701.1, from coordinate 215,076 downwards.
AACGCTCGGCGCACAGGCCGCAATGCAGGCAGACGTCCTCGTCCTTGACCATGACGCGGCCCGTCTTGAGATCGCCCGAGACGTAGAGCGACTGGGTGAGGTCGGCCGCCGGCGCATTGAGACGCCCACGCAGCTCGGCCTCCGGCCCGTTCGGGGTGAAGGTGATGCAGTCGACCGGGCAGATGTCGGCGCAGGCGTCGCACTCGATGCAGAGCTGGTCGGTGAAGATGGTCTGCACGTCGCAGTTGAGGCAGCGCTGCGCCTCCGCGAAGGCGAGCTTGGGATCGAAGCCGAGTTCGACCTCGACGGCGATCGAGCGCAGCGTCTTCTCGGGCTCGGCCCAGGGCACCCGGAAGCGGTGGGCGGCCGAGATGTCGTTGTCGTAGCTCCACTCGTGGATGCCCATCTTCTGGCTCGATGTCTCCACGACCGGCGGCGGCCGCTCGCCGACCGGCTCGCCCTTGCAGAAGCGGTCGATCGAGATGGCGGCCTCGTGGCCGTGGGCCACCGCCCAGATGATGTTCTTCGGCCCGAAGGCGCTGTCGCCGCCGAAGAAGACCCGCGGGTTGGTCGACTGGAAGGTGACGGCGTCGAGCTGGGGCAGGCCCCAGCGGTCGAACTCCACGCCGGAGTCGCCCTCGATCCAGGGAAAGGCGTTCTCCTGGCCGACCGCGATCAGCACGTCGTCGCAGTCGACGCGTTCGTCCGGCTCGCCGGTCGGCACCAGCCGGCGCCGGCCCTTCTCGTCGTACTCGGCCCGGACCTTCTCGAAGAGCATGCCGGTCAGCCGGCCGCCTTCGTGCAGGAAAGCCTTGGGCACCATGTAGTTGAGGATCGGGATGCCCTCGTGGGTCGCGTCCTCCTTCTCCCAGGGCGAGGCCTTCATCTCCTCGTAGCCCGAGCGGACGATGACCTTGACCTCCTCGCCGCCGAGGCGCCGGGCCGAGCGGCAGCAATCCATCGCGGTGTTGCCGCCGCCGAGCACGATGACGCGCCGGCCGATGCGCTCGATATGGCCGAAGGAGACGCTGGACAGCCACTCGATCCCGACATGGATGTTGGCCGCCGCCTCCTGCCGGCCGGGCAGGTCGAGATCCTTGCCGCGCGGCGCGCCGGTGCCGACGAAGACGGCGTCGAAGCCCTCGTCCAGCACCGCCTTGAGGCTGGTGACCTCGCCGCCGAGCCGCGTCTCCACCCCCATGCCGGTGATGTAGCCGACCTCCTCGTCGATCACCTCCTCCGGCAGGCGGAAGCGCGGGATCTGCGTGCGGATCATGCCGCCGGCCTTGGGGTCGCGGTCGAAGACGACGCAATGGTAGCCGAGCGGCATCAGGTCGCGCGCGACGGTCAGCGATGCCGGCCCCGCCCCGACGAGGGCGACCCGCTTGCCGTTCTTCGCGACCGGGATCGTCGGCAGGCGATCACGGATATCGTCCTTGTAGTCGGCGGCGACGCGCTTCAGGCGGCAGATGGCGACCGGCTCGTCCTCGACCCGGCCGCGCCGGCAGGCGGGCTCGCACGGCCGGTCGCAGGTCCGGCCCAGGATTCCGGGGAAGACGTTGGACTTCCAGTTGACCATGTAGGCGTCGGAGTACCGGCCGGCCGCGATGAGGCGGATATATTCGGGCACCGGCGTATGGGCGGGACACGCCCACTGGCAGTCGACGACCTTGTGGAAGTAGTTGGGATTGCCGGTATCGGTAGGCGGAACTCCGCCGACGCCCGCCGGCCCGTGACCATCCATGAAAAGCGTCCTTCCTCAGCCCCTCGGTCGGCCCTCTGGCGGAGCCTTTCAGCGACAGAAGCTTGCACCAAGGGCCCGGCAGCCGCAACGAAGTTTCGCAAGGCGGCAGGAGGGGCGAGACGAGGTCGTCAGGCCCGTCAGCGCGAAGGAACTCGCCGGCGAACACGCGTCGATACCCAATGACTTGCCACCGGCGCCGGCTCGACCATCCGCACGACGAGGCCACGCGCCTCCAGCGCGCGGGCGCGATGCGCATCGACGTGGAGAATCGTGTTGCGGCGGACGCGGCCGGCGATGCCCTCACCGGGCCGGCCGCGAAAGGCCTTTCTGGAAGTTACCCGCATAAACTTGGTCCCCTTCACGAACGAACCGGCGGTTTGTTAGAATGCGCGGAATGGTCACTTTTCGTTGGCTTGTGTATTTCGCTACGGCGGCACTTGGCTTCGCAGGCCTTTCCTCGTGCGGCACATTGAATCGGGCCGACAGGGCAGAGGAGGTCGAATCCTGGGGCCAGCCAAACTGTTCGTTCCCCCGCTCGTTCAACGAAGCTTCGATCTGCCAACAGATCAATTCTACGAAGGCAGCGGCATCCAGCGCTGAGAGCGCCCGACTGGCACTCTTCCTATCGCTTGCTACGCTACTGTCGCTCGGCGTACAGATCGTGCTCTTTCGCCGATCTCTATCACAAACACGGAAGGTGATAGATCAGGATCGGGAGCATCACACTTTGGCACTTCGTCCTTGGGTTACTTGCACGATACCGGAATCAGGACGAGGCATAAAAGTTCGAGGGTTCAATCTGCTACTCCATCTCAAGCTGGAATACCATAAATCTGGATCATACCCAGCTACCGAGCTTAATTTTCATGTCACGACCACGATTTCTCACCAAGACCGTGGATATCGTAAAACAATCGACCGACATGAAACCTGGGCCTTCAAACATCCAATTGCCGTTGCAGCAACGACTCCAAATACTGTGTACGTTAGACATGAATTCAATATGAGGGAGTTTCTTGAGGAAATATCCGTACCGTCTTCGGTGGAATTTGATATCTCGATATCTGCCACATACTCGTTTCCGAACAATCCCGAGACAGTGAAGAGCGTAAGCGTATCTAAATATCAAATGTCTGGCACAGAGATAGTTCCTCGCTACCGAAATCCTGATGGCACTTACTATGGCACGACATCTTTAATCGAGGAAATTGAGTCCGACGATGCTGGCAGCGAATGGAAGGCCCATGAGATATTCAAATCTCGGGGTGTCGGAAACCCAATTCATCTTAGCACCGAGATGGATTCTTAGCGGTTCATCAGAACTCTAAATATAGACAATAATTGCGGGGCGATCCGATCTCAGCGCATCATCAATTTTGATGTTGCGCAAAACACACCGCGCATACAACATCCTTCAACCACCATCAAAGGTAGCACAGGAGGAAGGATGAAGTCGATTGCAACGGTGGCCGCTTTGATCGCGGCAGTCGCAGGTGGACCGGCTTTCGCGCAAGCTGACATGGTTCAAATCAATCTTGCCTCGGAATGCACAACGGATGGCGTCAGCGCCAGCGGGCGCGGACACGGCTGTGCGGCAGAAAATCCCAGCTGCCAGACGGCACCTGCCGGCTACGTCATCAACAAGGACAAGCTCGTCCGTAATGCAACGAGCTGGAATGGACCGCTCGCCGGCGACATCGACCGGAGCTGCCCGATCACCTTCAGCAACCCGGAGGAGATCATTCCTGGCACCGGGATCACGTTGCCCAAGACGGTGTGCCTGCAAGCCGTCGCTGAGTCCGGTAGCGGCATGCGCAGGATCGGTGTCCGGGGCTGGTCGAAGTGCGTCCTGAATGGCCCGATGGTGAAGTACAAGTGATCTTGCAGCGGGCGGGGACGGCGGTCCCCGCCCGCGACCGTCAGGTCACCGAGCCGGCCGACTGGAACTCCCCGTGGATGAAGGCCTCCGGCCGGTAGACGCCCAGCGCGAGCCGTTCCTCGGCGCGGATCGTGACCATGTTCTTAATGAAGTTGTCGCGATCCTCGGTCGAGATCTGGACGTCGGCGCCCTCGCGGGCGAAGAGCTGGGCGCCGAGGCGGAAGGCGCCGGTGAGGAAGTCGTCCTCGGGAATCGCAGGGGTCGCCATAAGCGGCAAGCCCCCTGAGGTTGGGGCGGACGAGGTCGCAGACGACGAGGCAGCGATGGTGGGCCCGGCAGGATTCGAACCTGCGACAACACCGTTATGAGCGGCGCGTTCTGACCGCTGAACTACAGGCCCATGCCCGAGACGGGATCGCGGCCCTTGTAGAGCATGATCGTCGGGCGGTGACAACGTGCCGGCGGCGCGAACGATCGACGCGCGATTGGCGGGCGGACGGACGGAGCGATCCGGCCGTCCGCCTCCCGATCAGCTGTTGCGGTGGCGCTTCAGGACGTCGACGAAGAAGTCCTGCACCACCGGCAGGACCTTGGCGCCGTCATGGGGCACGTTCGGCACGATGTCCTGCCGGACGGCGATGCCGTGCGCCTCGAAATTCTTCTTCAGCGCCGTGTTGCGCTCGATCCGCGTCCGCCCGGTGTCGTTGATGCCGTCCATGTAGTTGACGCTGCCGGGCTTGTAGTCGATCTCCCAGGTCTCGATGTCGGCGCCGCCGACGACCATCTGGACCGCGACCTTGCGCATCGCATCGAGGTCGAGCTCGGTCCCGAACAATTCCTTCATGTTGCGGGTGCCGACCCAGAAGTCCCGCGTCGGGTCGATCAGCGTCACCGCGCCGGGCGCCCCGATCGAGGTCGCCAGCAGCCGGTCGGGATGGAGGTAGAGGAAGCGGTGGACGAAGTGTCCGCCGCCCGAGAAGCCGAACATCATGAAGCGGTCGAAGCGCGCCTCGAGCTTCTGGCCGATCTCGTCGACCATCGCGAGCAGCACCCGGTCGTAGCGGATGTCGCCCTCGCGCATGTACTTGAAGCCCTCGGGATTGTCGTCGCCCAATACGCCGACCGGGAACAGCGGCGACAGCACGAGGCAGCGGTTCCAGCGGCAGAACTCCGCGAAGCCGTCGCGATAGACGCCCATGGTGCGGCCGGTGCCGTGCACGGTGACGATCAGGGTGTGGCCGGCCGGATCCTCGTCGAAGCTGTCCGGCACATACATGCAGTAGGAAAAGCGCGGATCGGCCTTGCAGGCGAAGACGGTGGTGGCGCCGCGCTGATACATCTTCTTGCGACGCTGCGCGGCGTCCTGCTGCGAATCCGACATGGGAGACCTCTGGGAGGGGTAGGAGCTTTTGCGCAAAATAGCAGCCGGGCGGCGCGGCGCAATCGCCGCGCCGCCCGGCACCCCCGTTTCCCCTCGGGTCGTCTACTCCGGCTTGATGCCGAGCCGGTCGGCCAGCGCCTGCCAGCGGGCACGGTCGCTGCGGATGGTCTCGGCGAACTCGGCCGGCGTGCTGCCGACCGCGGTCACGTCCTTGGCGCCGAGCTCGGCCCGGCCGGCGGGCGAGCGCACGAAATCCGCCACCGCCTTCGAGAGGCGCTCGACGATCGCGGGCGGCGTGCCCGCGGGCGCGACATAGCCGTACCAGAAGGTCGTGTCGAAGCCCTTCACGCCGGCCTCGGCGAAGGTCGGGACGTCGGGCAGCACCGCCGACTTCGCCGTCACCGCATAGGCGCGGAGCTTGCCGTCACGCACCAGGCCGGCCGAGCCGGTCGGGTTGTCGAGGAAGCCCTGGATGTTGTTCGAGATGAGGTCGGGATAGGCCTGCGAGGCGCCGCGATAGGCGATGTGGGTCAGGTCCATCCCGGTCACGATCTTGAGCTGTTCGGACAGGAGGTAGCCCAACGTGCTGACGCCGACCGAGGCGTAGTTGGCCTTGCCGGGATTGGCCTTGGTCCAGGCGATGTATTCGGACAGCGTCTTGGCCGGCACCTCGAGGCCGGAGATGAGCATGTAGGGCGTCGTGCCGATCTTGCCGATCGGCGCGAAGTTCTTGACCGGGTCATAGGGCACGTTCTTCCGCAGCACGACCGAGGCCGGATGGGTGCTGCTGGTGGCGATGCCGATGGTGTAACCGTCGGGCGCCGCCTTGGCGACGACATCCGCCCCGACGGTGCCGCCGGCGCCGCCGCGATTCTCGACCACGACCGTCTGGCCCAGCGCCGGCTGGATGCCGTTGGCGACGATGCGGGCGACGACGTCGGTGCCGCCGCCGGCCGGGAACGGCACCACCAGCCGGATCGGCTTGGACGGATAGGTGTCGGCCGCGGCGGGCGCGGCCAGCAGCAGGGCCGCCAGCGGCAGCAGGACGAACGCGCGCATCAGCGGCCGTCCCGGCGGATGAGCGAGGGATAGACCACGGCGTCGCCGCGCTTGAACATCCATTCCATGTCCTCCTTGGAGAGATACTCGGGCGTGGTGCCCTTCACGGCGGCCAGCGTCTCGACGATGACGTTGCGCTTCACCTCCGACACCAGGACGTTGGTGCGGTGATAGGCCTCCGAGACCGTGCGGCCGAGCACGGTGAAGCCGTGGCGGCGCATGATGATGCAGTTGGTGTCCTGGATGAACGTCTTGATCGGCGCCACGTCCTCCTCGACGTTGAGGTGGGCGGGCAGGTAGTGGGCCGGCTTCTGCATCAGGTAGGAGAAGGTCAGCGACGTCGAGCGGATCTCCTCGTGGCCGGCGGCCAGGAAGGCGATCGTCTCGTCGTGATGCAGGTGGATGACGCAGTTGACGTCGGGCCTGAGGCGCAGGATCTCGCGGTTCATCTGGTGGCCGACGGTGGTCGCCCGGGTGCCGGAGAGGACGCGGCCGAACGGGATGTCGGTGATGACGAGGTCGTCCTCCTCCATCTCCTCCAGCGAGATGCCCTGCGGCTTGGCGTAGCAGATGCCGTCCGGATGGTCGGGATGGGCGACGCGCACGGCCATGCCGCCGAGCGAACTCTGGACATAGCCGCGGGCGACCATCATCCGCGCATAGCGGACATAGGTGGCCGCGACCGCCCGGTCGAAGACGACGGCGGGATCGGGCGTGTACTCGTTTACCTGATAGAGCGGCTTGGCATCGTCGGGCATATCGGGGCTCCCGGTCGGTCGATCGAATTGGATCGGATGCCCAGATTTGGCGGTGCCGGACGGGTGCGTGTCAACCGGGACGGAAGGGTGGGCCGAAAAAGGAATCCCCTCCGGCGTCGCCGCCGGAGGGTCGTCTGGCCGGATTGGGAGACTTGGTGTTCCAGCAGCGCCGGAAAGATCGTCGCCGCTCAATCCACAAGCATCGCCAACAAAGACAGGCGCAACCGTTCGTCCAGAAGTTCGACTTCCTGCGGCTGCCCGGCGGACGGTCCGCCGTCTACGCCGCCGGGCGGACCAACTCGCCTGCGTCCGACATCTCGGCATGCAGGGCGATACTGTCCAGTGCCAAACCGTTCGGCCAGGTCAGCGTGCCCATTTGTAGGAACACTGCCGCGAACGTCCCCTGCTCCCGAACTTCGCGGACCATCGGCCCGCCCTCGGCGAAGAACCGCGCGAAATCATGCTCGCCCCAGGATCCGTCGGAAAAGCGGATACGCAGCCGGGACGGTCCCAGCGGCAGCACCGAAAGCACCTTCACGATCTCGATCATGACATGTCGGCCCCTGGAACCTGGAGAAGCGGCTCATGACGGCGCGCGCGGTCCCAGTTGGCCAGGAGTTCGACGCGCCGGGCAAGCACCCAGTCGGCAACGATGCGGGCGGCCTTGGCAGGCAAGGCGCCGGCGATCGTCTCCCCGGTCTCGACGGCTATCAGCGCCTCGAACCCCTGATAGTAGGCGTGGACGTGCGGCGGCGGATGGTCCCGATAATACATCTGCACGACGATCCCGAAAAAGATCGCGACCGTCGGCATCGGGCTTCCCGCCGCTCAATCGTCCAGGAAGCTCCGCAGCTTCCGCGACCGGCTGGGGTGCTTGAGCTTGCGCAGGGCCTTGGCCTCGATCTGGCGGATGCGCTCGCGCGTGACCGAGAACTGCTGGCCGACCTCCTCCAGCGTATGGTCGGTGTTCATGCCGATGCCGAAGCGCATGCGCAGCACCCGCTCCTCGCGGGCGGTCAGGCTGGCCAGCACGCGCGTCGTCGTCTCGCGCAGGTTGGCCTGGATGGCGGCATCGATCGGCAGGACGGCGTTCTTGTCCTCGATGAAGTCGCCGAGGTGGCTGTCCTCCTCGTCGCCGATCGGCGTCTCGAGGCTGATCGGCTCCTTGGCGATCTTCAGGACCTTGCGCACCTTCTCCAGCGGCATGGCCAGCTTCTCGGCCAGTTCCTCCGGCGTCGGCTCGCGGCCGATCTCGTGCAGCATCTGGCGCGAGGTGCGGACCAGCTTGTTGATCGTCTCGATCATGTGGACCGGGATGCGGATGGTCCGCGCCTGGTCGGCGATCGAGCGGGTGATCGCCTGACGGATCCACCACGTCGCGTAGGTCGAGAACTTGTAGCCGCGGCGGTACTCGAACTTGTCGACCGCCTTCATCAGGCCGATGTTGCCCTCCTGGATGAGGTCCAGGAACTGCAGCCCGCGGTTGGTGTACTTCTTGGCGATCGAGATGACGAGGCGGAGGTTGGCCTCGACCATCTCCTTCTTCGCCTTGCCGGCCTCGCGCTCGCCCTTCTGCACGGTCTGCACGTTGCGCCGGAATTCCTGCACCGGCAGGCGCACCGCGGTCGACACGCGCGCGATCTCGGCCCGGGTCTCGGCGATCTGGGTCGCGAACTTCGCCCCGGCGAACATCTTCCAGCCGCGCCCGGGCAGGAGCCCGACGCGCTCGATCCAGTTCGGGTCGTGCTCGGAGCCGGGATAGTGGCGCAGGAACTCCTCGCGCTTGACGCCCGAACTCTCGGCCAGGCGGAGCAGCCGGCCTTCCAGGCCGACGAGGCGCCGGTTCAGCCCGTAGAGTTCGTCGACCAGCTGCTCGATCCGCCCGTTGTTGAGGCGGATCGTCTTCATCAGGTCGATGACGTCCTGCTTGGCCTTCTCGTAGCGCTTCTCGGTCGGCTTCGGCACCTCCTCGCCCTTCTGGAGATGGCCGAAGCGCTGCTCCTGCACCTTGTGCAGCTTCTTCTGGGCGACGGCGATCTGGTCGAGGGTCGCCAGGATCACCGGCTTCCACTGCTGCTCGAGCTGGGAGAGCGAGAGCGCCGCCTCCTCGGACTCGAAATCGCCCTCCTGCTCGCCGGACTCTTCGTCGCCCTCGGCTGCAGCGGCGGCCTCGCCCTCGCCCGCCGCCTCGGCGCCGGGCGCGGCGCCCGACATCGCGTCGAGATCGACGATGTCGCGCAGCAGCACCTTGTTCGCGAGCAGCGCCTCCCGCCACTCGAGCAGCGAGCGGACGGTCAGCGGGCTCTCGCAGATGCTGCCGATCATCATCTCGCGACCGGCCTCGATGCGCTTGGCGATCGCGATCTCGCCCTCGCGCGACAGCAGCTCGACCGAGCCCATCTCGCGCAGGTACATGCGCACGGGATCGTCGGTGCGGCCGACATCCTCGTCGTCGAGATTGCCGCGCGCCTCGGCCTCCTCTTCGCCCTCGGGGGCGGCCGGGGCCTCCTCGGCCTCCTCGCCCTCGACGACGTTGATGCCGAGGTCGGACAGCATGGCGAGCACGTCTTCGATCTGCTCGGAGGAGAGCTGATCGGCCGGCAGCACCGAGTTGACCTCGTCCAGCGTGACGAAGCCGCGCTCCTTGCCGCGCGCCACCATCCGCTTGACGGCCGCCGTCATCGTATCGATGAGCGGAGCCTCGGAATCCTCGCGGTTGTCGACCTGTTCCGCCGTGCTCGCCGCCTTCGTCGCCATATCGATTAGGCCCCCTAATATCCTGCCGCCGGGTTCACAATCCGCCCGCAGCCGCCTGTCTCAGCGTGTCCCGTTCCAGTTCGAGCTCCACGCGATAACGGAGCAGTTCGGCCCGCTGGGCCGCAAGCCGCACCAGCCGATCGCTGGGATCGGCATCGAAGTCGCGCTCGGCCAGCGCAATCTCGCTCTGTATCTCGTCGAGTTGCCACGCGACCTGCGAATGACGCCAGTGATATAGCGCTTCCTCGGGAGACGTCTCGGAGCCGATGCTGGCCCAGCCATGCCGAGCCGCCGAGCCGCGCAGCCGTTCCAGGGTCGGGCCGTGGCCTAGTTCCGTCAAATGGCGCTCGATCGCGCGGGAGTCAAGCCGTTCTCCGCCGAGCGCGGCGACGAGATCGCGGCGCAGCGCCTCCAGGGCCGGGTCGCGACAGGCCATGGCACCGGCCCCTTCGGCGACCTCGGCCAGGGTCGGCCCGTCGCGAATCGCCAGGAGCAGCAAGCGGCTCTCATGGACGCGCCAGCGGTCCGGAACGGGCGGCGGGACCGACTCGGGCAGCGGCACCGGGAATGGGCGCGGGCCGCCGCGCCACGGCCCGTCGGGCCGCCGCAGGTAGGGTGCCCGTCCTCCCGGATAGCCCTGCCCGCCCTGATAGGCCTGCCGCTGCGGCCGCGTTCCGAAGGCCGCGTCGCAGCGGCGCTGGAACTCGGCCTGGTATTCCGCCTGGGTGTCGCGGTCGTCGATGCGCCCGGCCAGCTCGCGCAGCCGGCGGCGCAGCCCGGCGCGACGCTCCGGCGTGTCGACGGGCTGTCCCGCCATCTCCCCCGCCAGGAGCACGTCTCCCAGCGGGCGGGCGGCGTCCAGCACCGCGCGCACCGCAGCCGGGCCCTGGCTGCGGGCGAGGCTGTCCGGATCCTCGCCCGGCGGCAGCGTCGCGAAGCGCAGGGACTGGCCGGCCTTCAGCATCGGCAGTGCGCGCTCGGCCGCGCGGGCGGCCGCGCGCGCGCCGGCGGCATCCCCGTCGAAGCACAGGATCGGCTCGGGCGCCAAGCGCCAGAGCAGCGCCAGCTGCTGCTCGGTCAGCGCGGTGCCGAGCGGCGCCACCGCCGTCTCGACGCCGGCCAGATGCAGCGCGATCACGTCCATGTAGCCCTCGACCGCCACCACCTCGGCCGACCGCCGCGCCGCCGGCGCCGCCCGGTGGTAGCCGTAGAGCAACCGGCCCTTCTGGAAGAGCTCGGTCTCCGGCGAGTTGAGGTACTTGGGCTCGCCCTCGCCGATGATCCGGCCGCCGAAGCCGACGAGGCGGCCGCGCGGGTCGTGGATCGGAAAGATGACGCGGCCGCGGAAACGGTCGTAGGTCGCCCCGCCCCCGTCCGGGCGCACGAGCAGGCCCGCCTCGACCAGCTTCTCCTCGGGAAACCGGCCCGCGAGCGCCTCCTTGAGGCGCGTCCTGGCGGCGGGCGCGAAGCCGATGCCGAAGCGCTCGATCGCTGCGGCGTCGAGGCCCCGGCGATCGAGATAGGCCTTGGCTTCCGCGCCGCTCCGCCGGTCCGCGAGGCTCTCGCAGAAGCAATCGGCAGCCGCCTCCAGAACGTCGTGCAGTCCGGCGAGCCGGTCCTCGCGGGCGCGCTGGGCCGGGCTCTCGACCGGGATCGGCATTCCGGCCTCGCCCGCCAGCCGCTCGACCGCCTCGCGGAAGCCGAGATTCTCGGCGCGCATGACGAAGTCGATGGCGTTGCCGTGGGCGCCGCAGCCGAAGCAGTGGAAGGAACCGCGCCGCTCGTCGACGGTGAAGGACGGCGTCTTCTCCTGGTGGAAGGGGCAGAGCCCCTTCATGACCGTGCCCGCGCGCACCAGCCGCACCCGCCGGCCGATGGTCGCCGCCAGGCCGACCCGCGACTTCAGTTCGTCCAGGAATGATGGCGGAAAGGCCAGGGCGTGCTCCCCCTCCGGCGGCCCGTGCGCAGCGTCAGGCGAGCGCCTGCTTCACGAGCTGGCTGGCACGCGCGAAATCCATCTGTCCGGCGTGGCGCTCGCGCAGCAGGGTCATGACCCGCCCCATGTCCTTGATCCCGGTCGCGCCGGCTTCGGCGACGACGGCGGCGATCGCGGCCGACATGGCGGCCTCGTCCATCTGCTGCGGCATGAAGCGCTCGATGACCACGATCTCGCGCGCTTCCTGGTCGACCAGATCCTGCCGCCCGCCCTTGGCATAGAGCTCGATGCTCTCCCGCCGCTGCTTCACCATCGACTGCAGCAGCTGCAGGATTTCCGGCTCGCCGATGCCCTCGGCATTGCCCTTGCCGCGCGCGGCGATGTCGCGGTCCTTGAGGGCGGCCAGGATCAGCCGCACGGTCGACACGGCGGTCTGATCGCGATCCCGCATGGCGGTCTTCAGGGCCTCGCTGAGGCGCGCCCGCAACATCGATCGGTTCCCTCCCGGGGAGGCTTCTGCAATGGAACGCCGGCAACTTACCGGAAGGGCGCCCCTGCGGCAAACTCTCCGGGCTGGCCGGCGGCGTCCGGGGACGGCATGATCGCCGACCGGACCCACCGCCTCCGACCTGCAGGATGATCCCCCGCCCATGACCACCGTCGTTTCCGACGCGCCGCCCGCCGCCGGCGCCATCGCGACCGAGGCCGACGCGCGCCTTCACCTCGCCGCGGTCTATCGCCTCCTCGCCCATTACGGGATGGACGACACCATCTTCACCCATGCCTCGGTCCGGGTGCCGGGCGAGAGCGACACCTTCCTCATCAACCCCTATGGCCTGCTCTTCGGCGAGATCACGCCGTCGAGCCTCGTCAAGATGTCCTATGATGGCGAGTTGCGCGGGCCGTCCAACTATCCCGCCAACGCGGCCGGCTACGTCATCCACAGCGCGGTGCTGCAGGCCCGGCCGGAGATCAGCTGCGCCGTGCACACCCACACCCGCGCCGGCATCGCCCTGTCCTGCCTGGAGGAAGGCCTGCTGCCGCTGAACCAGTTCGCGCTCGAGTTCCACGGCAAGGTCGGATACCACGACTATGAAGGGGTCGCCCTCGACATGGACGAGCAGGAGCGGCTCGGTCGCGACCTCGGCGCCCATCCGGTGCTGATCCTGCGCAACCACGGTCTGCTGACGGTCGGCCATACGCCGGCCGCCGCATTTTATCTCATGTACTATCTCGAGCAGGCGGCGCGGGTGCAGATGGACGTGCTGGCGACGGGCCGTCCCTACCGGTTGCCGCCCGAGGCCGTTGCGCGCCATACCGCCGGCCAGTTCAGCACCAGCACCGACCCCACCCGCACGGGGCTGCGCATGTGGCCGGCGATGCTGCGGCTGCTCGACGAGACCCAGCCCGGCTGGCGCAACTGAACCGGCCACCGAATTCGCAATCGGCGAATCCGGTGGCCGGGCGTCGCAGGATCGGACGGGCGATTCGCAAAATGCGGCGACCTGGCCGGGGTGAGGCGACCGCAGGATCGGAGCATTTCCCCGGATATCCGCCATTGGGCGTCTCCGACGGTGCCGGGGGCGGGCGGCACGAATGTTGCGGCCCGGCACGACAATAAGGGCGGCTTCTGATTTGTATGCCTTTTCTGCCTTCGGGCCGGTCCCGAAGGATTCGACTCGCAACCCGTTTGTCGCTATTCGAGTGCGGGTCGAAGAGGTTGGGGCAGATATCGCTCTGAAGCTGAACGCAACCATGCGCTGCCGACGAACGAGGGAGATACCGTCGCCCGTTCTCTTGTACCGGCGCCGGGGGCTGCTCACACGCGGGCGCCGTCCAGGAATGCCGGGCACGGTCGAGGATGTCGATGGTTAACGCTTCCAATGAAGGTATCGGGGCCGGCGGACTGCCGCAGCCGGCGGGCACGGCAGGCGCGGTGGCGGGAGCCGACCGGCCGCAATCCGGCGGCTGGCGGGGCAGCATCACGCGACGCGAGGCATTCACGCTGCGCGACCTGCTGGTCGTCGCCTTCTACCACCGCCGCCTCATCCTGCTGACGGCGCTGCTGCCCGTCCTGGTGGCCGGCGCCGCGGCCTATTTCGCGAAGACGCAGTACACCGCGGACGGGCTGATGATGGTCCTGGTCAACCGCGAGGTGACCGGGAACCAGAACGTCACCGACACCGGCCCTGCGGTGCTCTCGATCGAGGGGCTGAAGTCGGTCCAGTCGGAGGTCGAGATCATCACGAGCGCCGGCGTCGTCCGCCAGACGATCGAGAAGCTCGGGATGGCGAGGCTCTACCCCGAGATCATCGAGGGCCGCTTCGACGGGTTGCTGCCGCCGACCGAGCCGGCCGAGCGCATGGACAAGGCGATGGAGCTGTTCCGTCGCGATCTGCGCGCCAACGTCGAATCCGAGTCCAACGTCGTCCGCATCAGCTTCCGCCACCCCGATCGCGAGATGGCGATCCAGGCCGTCGATACGCTGATCGCGTTCTATCGCGACCTCCGCCGCGAAATCTTCGACAATCCGCGCGCACCGTTCCTGGCATCCGAGGTTGCGCGCTTCAAGGCGCAGCTGGAGGCGACCGATGCCGAGATCCAGGCGCTCAAGACCGCGGCCAACGTCATCGACATCGAACAGGATCGCATCCTGGCCGCCAACCAGCTCGACAACCTGCTGCAGCGACGGCGGCAGGTGAGCGAGCGCCAGGCGGCGATCATGGCGCAGCTCGAGGAGGCGGAGCGCCAGGCGGCGGCCCTGCCGCGCCAGGTCTTCGATTTCCGCCAGCGCACCGACCAGACCGCCAACGACGACGACCGCAACGTCCTGACGCGCCTCCAGCTCGAGCGCGACCGCCTCGCCCAGCAGTACGCCCCGACCTATCCCGGGCTGGCCGAGATCGAGAAGAAGATCGCGACGGTGCGCCGTTCGATGCGCGACAAGTCCGAGCAGAAGATCTTCCAGACCGACCGCGAGGTCCGCAATCCCGCCGCCGGCTTCATGACCAACATGATCCTGAGCCTGCGGGTCGAGCGCGACGCGCTGGACAATCAGATCAAGGAACTGGACCGGTTGCGCGAGGACGCCGAGAAGCGCCTGGACGCGCTGCGCATCGCCGACGGCAAGCTGGTCGAGCTGCATCGCCGGCGCGACGTGCTGGACGACGCCTACCGGCAATATGTCAAGCGCGCCGAGGCCGCGAAGATCGAGGAGGACGCGGCCCAGGTGCGCTCGTCCAACGTCCGCCTGGTGCAGCGCGGCGCCGCGCCGATCACGGGTCGCGACATGCGCATTCCGTTGCTGGTGGCCGGCATCTCCGGCGGCGTGCTGCTGGGCGCGGCCGCGGGCGCCTTCGGCGCATGGCTGCGGCGCAGCTTCATCATGCCGGCGGAGGCCGAGCGGTCGATCCAGCTCCCGGTCCTGGCCGAGTTCCCGGCGAGCGCGGACCGGGCGGATTCCCCGCAGGCGCGGCAGGCCCTGGCCCACCTCGCCTCCGTGCTGCTCGACACGACCGTCGATACCCGGGCGCTCCGCGTGTTCCAGATCGTCTCCGTCGGGAACGAGGAGCAGAAGCGGCCGCTGACCCGCGCGCTGGCGGAGGAATTCGCGGCCGGACGCGGCCTGCGCACGCTGTTGATCGATTTCGGGGATGCACGCGACCGCGGTCTGGTACCCGCCATGGCACCCGGGACGCGCGAGGACAGCCTGGCGGTGGCCTCCTCCGGCGTTCCCCAGCTCTGGCTGGGAGCCGACGGCGCCCACTCGCCGCTCGGCAACCTGCGCGCGCCCCTCATCGAAGCCCGCCGTCGCATGGCGCAGCTTCGCGAGGAGTATGACGTGGTGGTCGTCGCGGGGCCCAATCAGGGCTTTTCCCCGATCATGCAGCGGCTGGCATCGATCGTGGATGCGAACATCATGGTGGTGCGCGCCGAGGCGACGCGTTCGCCGGCGGCGACGCGCCTGCGCGACATGATCCTGGAAGCGGGCGGGGGGCTGCTCGGCTTCGTCTTCACGGGGCGGAAGTACTACATTCCAAGGTGGGTCTATCGATGGCTGTAGCTCTTCGATCCGCGGCGCTGACCGCACTGCTTTTTCTCGCTGCCTGTGCCGGGGGACTGGAGACGGGCCAGTCGCTGACGATCGTGCAGCACAAGCCGGAAGGCTTCCAGGGCTGGACCGACTATGTGCCGGTGTTCCGCCTCGGCGTCGGCGACAAGATGAAGGTGAAGTTCCTCATCACCCGGGAGATGGACGACGAGGTCATGGTCGGCCCGGACGGGTTCGTCGGAGTGCGGGTCGCCGGTCGCATCCGGGCCGAAGGCAAGACGCTGCCGGAACTGCAGGACGCGATCATCGCCGGCTCCCGGAACATCCTGCGGCCGCAGAGCGTCGTCGTCTCGCTCGAGGACGCGGCGTCGTGGAAGGTCTATATCGGCGGCTCCGTGCGCACGCCGGGCGTCTACCGCATGGGCGACAACCGCCTCAACACGCTGCAGGCCATCATCCTGGCGGGCGGCTTCGACATGGAGGCGCGGATGGGCGAGGTCGTGCTGATCCGGCGCAGCGCCAACAGCCGGCCCATGCTGCGCACCGTCAACGTCCGCGAGGTCATCCAGACGGGCGACCACGAGAGCGACGTGCCGCTGGCGCCGGGCGACATCGTCTATGTGCCGCGCAGCCACATCGCCGAGGTCAATCTCTGGATCGAGCAGTTCATCAACCGGGTGGTGCCGTTCCAGCGGACCTTCAGCTACACGGTCGGACGGCAGAACTACTGACCGCGGATCAGGAGGCACATGGGCACGGCTGCGCCGGGCGGGATGCCGCAGGTCGAGGAACGCAGGTTCCTCGGCCAGCGCATCGCGCTGCTCGACGTGCCCGAGGCGGCAGCCGTCATCGCCGGCCGCCCGCCCGGCCGGCCGTTCGCCTATGTCGTCACGCCCAATGCCCAGCACTTCGTGCATCTGGAACGAGCCGACGATCCGGACTTCCAGGCCGCCTATGACGGCGCATGGCTGCGCCTTCTCGACAGCCGGGTGGTCTGGCTCTTCAACCGGATGCTGCTCGGGCCGCCGCTGAAGCAGGCGGCGGGAAGCGATCTCACCGCATATCTCCTCCGCCATACGATCACACCGGACGATCCGATCGCCATCGTCGGCGGCAATGACGAGTTGCGGCAGCGGCTACAGGCGCAATACGGGCTCCGGCACGTCGCCCAGCACATTCCCCCCATGGGACTGGCGGGCAATGCGCAGGCACAGGCGCAATGCGTCGAGTTCATCGTCGCCAACCCGGCGCGCTACGTCTTCGTCGTCGTCGGCGCGCCGACGTCCGAGCGGCTGTCCCATACCGTCGCGCGGGACGGCCGCGCCGTCGGCGTGGGGCTCAATGTCGGCAGTTCGCTGCACTTCGCGACCGGCATGGTGAAACGGGCGCCACCGGCCTGGCGGCGGCTCGGCCTGGAATGGATGCACCGGCTCCTCGGGGATCCCCGGCGTCTGGCCCGGCGCACCTTCATCGATTCCCCGCCGGTCCTCGGCCTCGTCCTGCGCGAGCGGCTCGGCCTCGGGCGCGGGCGATGATCTCGATCCTCCGCACGCCCTCGCTTCGCGTGGTCCGCCCAACCCACGGGTCGGCGGTGGTCTCTTCGACCCCGGAAACGGCAGTGCCGGACGAGCGCCGGCGCGCCCTTGCCATCCTGCTGCTGGTTCTGCCGATCTTCGGCCAGACCTTCTACTACCTGCTCGAACTGCCGGTGCCCTACTTCCTGTCGAAGGCATGGCCGTTCCTGATGCTGCCGCTCAGCATCTACGCGCTGTTCGTCTTCGAGCTGCCCTACAAGGCGGTGTTCGCCCTGCTGCTCGCCTATGCGATGGGATTGTCGCCGCTGCTGGGCATGCTCTATTTCGGCAACGGCTTCGTCGATTCGCTGACGACCACCGTGAAGATCTGGTCGTTCACCTACTATTTCGCCTTCGCTGCCATGCTCGCCTGGCTCCGCCCCCGGCCGGCGACGATCGCGCGCGCCTTCGTGATCCTCGGTGCGCTCACCTACATCACCATGTGGCTGCTCTGGATCTTCGCTCCCGCGGATTGGTACGGGTCCGATCCGGCGAAGGGCAAGCTGCTGATGTTCGAGTACGAGCGCGGCAACCGCATCTACATGCCGATGTTCTTCGGCATGATCTTCCTGTTCTATCTCACGCGACGCTTCTGCCGGAACTGGGAGTGGTGGGTCGGCCTTCTGATCCCGGCGATCTTCGCCTCGCAGATGATCATCTACAAGCAGCGCATCTCGATCCTGGCGGCGGTGATCGTGGTCTATGCGATCGTCATCTCGTCGACCCGGGGCACGTTGCGCCGCTTCCTCGTCGCCTGCGGGCTGCTGGCCGCGTCGGGCATCATCGCGGTCGTCAGCGGCCCGATCGCCCTCGAGTTCGCGGACTCGCTCGGCGGCTCGCTCTCGGTGCGCATGGTATCCTTCGCGACCGCCACGGAGTTTCTCGGCAGCGACCCGCTGCGCTGGCTGTTCGGCGTCGGCGCCACCACGCGCTTCAGCTCGATCACGCTGGCCGAAATCTTCAACAACCCGAACTTCTACCTCGCCGACCTCGGATGGCTCGGCGTCGTCTTCGAATATGGCCTGGTCGGGGCGCTTCTGGTCGTCGGGGTCTATCTCGGGGGCCTGCTCTTCACCTGGCAGACGGCGCGCCTCGACGGGACGCCGCTGGTCCGGGCGCTGGCCGACTATATGTTCTTCCTGTTTCTCACCTCGACCGTGTATTCGTTCGTCTTCACGCCGGGCGAACTGGGGACGATCCTGGCGGTCGCAGCCTACCTGCGCAGCCAGGGCCCGCATCCCTGGGTTCCCTCGCCGCTCGCGGTCGACACGGTTCAGCAGCGAACGGGTCGAACCTGGATCACCCATGCCCGGCCGCGCCAGTACGGCCGCGATTCGGAGACGGGATCGCCGTGACAGCCACCTCTTTCCTGTACCCGGCGGCGCCAGGCCGATGATCCGGCGCATCCGCAAGCTCCTGGCGCAACCGGGATTCCGCGCCGAACCGCTGCGGGTTCTGGGGCGCGCGGCGGCATGGGCCGCCATGGTCCTGGTTCGCCGATCTCCGGTCTTCACGCTCACGGAGGGTGGCGAGCGGGTTCGGGTACCGGCCGACCTGCGCTTCACCTCGGTCACGACCTACCTCCTGCGCGACTGGACGGAGCCGGAACTGCGCCGCCTCGACCTTTTCGTCGGACCGGGCGACGTCTTCGTCGATATCGGCGCCAACATCGGCATCTACGCCCTCAAGGGCGCCCGGCTCGTCGGACCCACCGGACGCGTCGTCGCGGTCGAGCCCGGCAGCGACGCCGGCCGGCAGCTCGCGGCGAACCTGGCGCTGAACGACTGGCGCCACGTCACCGTGGTCCCCAAGGCGCTGTCGGCGTCCGAGGGCGAGGCGACCCTGCATCACATTCCGATGGGCGAGGATCCCCAGGCCTTCTCCCTCCTTCCCGGCGACGGGCACGAGGCGGGCGAGAAGGTGCGTACCACCACGCTCGATCGCCTCGCCGAGGAACTGGCGCTGCCCCGCATCGACTGCATCAAGATCGATGTCGAGGGGGCCGAGCACCTCGTTCTCGAAGGGGCGCAGGAGTCGCTCGCGCGCTGGCGCCCGATCGTCGTCATGGAGATCAACTGCCCGACCGGCATCGCCAGCGGCGCCGCTCCCGACACCGCATGGAACCGGCTGGCCGCGCTCGGCTATCGCTTCCAGCGGCTGGTCGACGGCCGCCTGCAAGGGGTGGAGGCGATGCCCGCCGAGTTCGGCAACGTCATCGCCCACCATCCGGATGGGCCGGCGCTACGCGGCAGGTAAGGCCGTGGATTCCCGCGCGAGGGTCAGCGCGCCGGCCGGCCGCAGTTCGCCCGACCGAGCGAGCGGCAGATCTGCTGCAACAGCAGCGGCGCATCCGGATTGTCCGGCCCGACGATGCCGGGTAGGGTTTCGTTGAGGGCGTAGAGCATCGCGCCGGCGCGGGGATCGAGCGCCCGGATGCCGGCGATGTGCCGGCGGACCGCGTCCAGCGTCGTCCGCGGGCCCGGCACGGCGCTCGGCATCACCTGGAAGCCGAGGGCGAGCGGCCCCCGCCAATGATGACGATAGGCGGCATAGGCCTCGACCGGGTCGAAGGACGGGCCGGCGTCGTAGGCCATGATCGAGACGAGGTCGATCTGCGCCGCTTCCGGCGATCGCAGCAGGGACAGCATCGAGCCCGTCCAGGGGCTGCCCGGTCTGGCCTGCGTCCAGGGCCCCTCGCCATAGGCCCCCACGCTCCAGCCCGGCACGGTCAGAAGGTGCGGGCGCGGCAGCACGGCGCGGAACCGGCGGACGAGATCGCGCCAGGACGCATCCGACCGACAGGCGATCCGGCCGTCGCGCCGGCCGCAGTCGGGATCGCCGGGCTCGTAGTCGAGGTCGATCCCGTCGGCCCCGAGTTCTCCGATGAGGCGGGCCAGGGCCGCGACATCCAGCCGGTCCCAGCGCCGATAGTTGGCGCCGCCGACCGCCAGCAGCACCTTGAGCCGCGGGTTGCGTGCCTTCGCCTGCCCGATGCCCTGCCGCAGGACGGCCGTCGGGAACCGGAACTCCAGGCCGCTGCCACGCAACTCGCCGTTCGCCGGGTAGATCGCGTCCGGTCGCGCGAAGCCCAGGATCAGCACGTCGATCGCCGGATGCAACCGGGCGAGCGTCGTCTGCGCGCCGCGGGTCGCTTCGGGCTCGTACCAGCTGGCGAGATAGGCGACGACCGGGTTGTCGGGCAACGGCGCCGCGGCCGCCGCACCGGTCGCAAGGACACCCAGTACTGCAAGTAGGAACCGGCGGAGGCGCATCAGAACACGTCGCGGCCGGCGAGGCCTCGGACGACGGTCAGGAACATGATCCGGAGATCGAACCAGATCGACCAGTTCTCGATGTAGTGGAGGTCGAGCCGGACCCCGCGCGAGGCCTTCTCGACGGTGTCGATGCCGCCGCGCATGCCGTTGATCTGGCCCCAGCCGGTGATCCCCGGCTTGACACGATAGCGGGCCGCATATTCGCGCACGACGTCGTAATACTGGCGCCCGCTGACCTGCATGTTCGGAACGTGCGGGCGCGGCCCGACCACCGACATGTCGCCGTTCAGCACGTTCACCAGCTGCGGCAGCTCGTCGATCGAGAGCCGCCGCAGGATGGCGCCGACCCGGGTCACCCGGGGATCGTCGCGCTTGGTCCCGAGCGAGCCGTCGTCGGTCGGATCGAAGCTGAAGGTGCGCAGCTTGTAGATGGTGAAGGGCTTGTTGTTGAAGCCGATCCGCTCCTGGCGGAAGACGATCGGGCCCGGCGAATCGAGGCGGATCGCGATCGCGGCAAGCAGAAGGATCGGGGCGGTGAGGAGCAGCGCGGTCGCCGCGACGACGATGTCCTCGACCCGCTTCAAGACGCCGAGCGACCCCTTCAGCGGCTGATAATGGACGCGCAACGACGTCATGCCGGCGACCACGGCGAATTCCGCGAAGCGCGGATTGAAGGCATCCTTTTCGAACGGCACCACGACATCGGCCGCCAGCCGGTGCAACCGGTCGATCATCGCGTTGATTCGCGACGTCGACTCCCAGGGCAGCGCCACGATGATGACGTCGACCGGGGAGGTGTGGACGAACCCGAACAGGCGATCGACCGTGCCGATGACCGGAACGCCGTCGATCCGGTCCGGCATCTCGCCATCGCCACCCCCGCCCGCCGCGTCGTCCAGGAAGATTCCGGCGACGCGATAGAGCCCGGGCGGTGCGCCGTTCAGCGCTCGCAGCACCTCCGGAACCCGGTCGGCCAGACCGACGATCGCAACCTGGCGCAGCAGCACGGCATTGCGGTCGGCGAGCGACACGCCCCAGAGGACGAGCGTGAAGCGTCCGGCCAGCACAGCCGCCGTCGACACGGCGATCCAGGTCAACACCCAGCCGAGCCCGCCGGTCGGGTCGACGAGAAATGCGTGATAGGCGAAGCCGACGGCGATGCCGGCCACGACCATGCCGAAGACGATGTCAGCCACCTGCCGCAGGCCGGGACGGTAGCGTTCGACCCGGTAGAGTCCAGCAACCGCGAGAACCTGGATGTAGACGACGATCCCGAGCAGTCCCAGGAACACGGTCTGGGCCAGCATGGGATGGCCGAGCCAGGCGGCCGTCACCATCGTCGCCAGGATGAGGAAGGCGGCGTCCGCCAGCTTCACCAGACGATTGATCAACCCATGCGTCCAGCGGATCATTGTGCGGCCCGTCGATTCCTGGAATCAGAAGAGGAAATGCTCCCGGCGGCACTCGACGCCCGGCCATGGCCGGTTGCGGTAGAAGGCCTGGACGTGGACGCGATCGATGCTCTCCTGCCACACGGCACTCTGGCGGTCGGGGCAGAGCTGCATGACGGCGCTGGTCGGATTGCCACGCCAATTGTCCGGGATATGGACGGTGACCGTGAAGGCGCTGTTTTCGAACCAGGGGTCGGTGAACCACCAGGACACGGGCAGCCTCTTGCGGAAATACTCCCGGATCTCCTTGCGGGCATCGAACGGGTTGTGGTCGGTCTCGTTGTCGAGAATGGTGGTCTCGCCGTCGCTCGTCTGGCTCGCAGCGGGCTTCTCGCGGATCTGTGCCGACGCATGACCGGCGGCCAGCACGAGCAGAGCAAGCAGAATGGCTGGAAGGTTCCGCATCACGAGGGCGGACGATAGTCGTGTTGCCAAGCCGTAGCAACCGATCGGCCGGCCAGGCGGGTGCCAGGCACCGGGCTTTGGAGTATGCAGGGGGTCGAAATACCGATAGGTTGAACGCGTTGATCCCTTCCGATACCGCGCCCACCCCGCCATGACCATTCTCGGCATATCCGACTCGCACAATGCTGCCGCGGCACTGCTGGCGCCGGATGGAACATTGGACGCGCTGCAGGAAGAGCGGCCGCGCCGGATCAAGAACTACCACGAAGTTCCCACGCGCTCGATCGCCTGGCTGCTTGACCGCCAGGGCCTGAAGGCGGCCGATGTCGAGGTGCTGGCACTGGCCGGTCACCTCCCGATCCCACCGCTCGACCGCATGGGCTGGATCACGCTGTTCCGCAATTCGGGCCGCTGGCAGGGCGCCTTGCGCAACTTCCTCCGGCAGACGCCCCTGCGCCACGCGGTGCGCAGCGACAAGCGCCGGCGCCGCCAGCAGGCCTACGAGGCGCTGGGATTCCGCCCCGACGCGATCCGGACGTTCGAACACCACGAGTGTCACGCGGCGACGGCCTATTTCGGACAGGGCGAGCGCCAGGAGCCGGTCCTGGTCATCACCGTCGACGGGTCGGGCGACGAACTCTGCTCGACCGTCAGCATCGGCCGGGACAACCGTCTGGAGCGGCGCTTCGCCACGGACTGGAGCCACTCCTTCGGGACGATGTATGCCGTGGTCACCTACATGACCGGCATGGTGCCGAACGAGCACGAGTACAAGCTGATGGGCATGGCGCCCTACGCCTCGCCTTCGGCCTCGCGCCGGATGGCCGACCAGCTGCACGAACTGTTCGTCTGGGCCGAGAACGGCGATCCCACTTGGCGACGCCGGCCGGGCGTGCCGCACACGATGCACATCCAGCCGGCGCTCGATAAGATCTTCTTCGAGCAGCGCTTCGACGCCATCATGGGCGGCCTGCAGCTCTTCACCGAGGAGATGCTGTGCGAACTGGTCCGCCGCGCCGTGCGGTCGACCGGGGTGCACCGGGTCGCGCTTTCGGGCGGCGTCTTCATGAACGTGAAGGCGAACAAGCGCATCCTGGAGCTGGAGGAGGTCGAGGACCTCTTCGTCTTCCCGTCCTGCGGCGACGAGACGAACGCCATCGGAGCGGCCTATCTCGCCCGCGCCGAACGGGACGGCGGCGGCAGCATCCGCCCGATCGACGCCTTCTATCTCGGGCCGGAATGGACCGAGGCCGATATCGAGGGCGATCTCGCGCCCCATCTGGAGCGGGGGACGCTGGCGGTGACGCGCCCGGCGGCGATCAACGAGGCCGTCGCCGACCTGCTGGTCCAGGGCGAAGTGGTGGGACGATTTGCCGGCCGCGAGGAGTTCGGCGCCCGCTCGCTGGGCAACCGCGCGATCCTGGCGGATCCGCGCAATCCCGAGGTCATCCGCGTCATCAACGAAATGGTGAAGAGCCGGGATTTCTGGATGCCCTTCGCCTCCTCGATCATCGCCGAGCGCGCCGGCGACTATCTGTTCAACCCCAAGAAGGTTGCCGCGCCCTACATGATCCTGTCCTTCGACACGACCGAGGCCGGAGGACGCCTGCTGAAGGCCGGCATCCATCCCTACGACCGCACCTGCCGGCCCCAGGTGGTGACCCGCGAGGCCAATGCGGACTACTGGGATCTCATCCACCGCTTCGAGGCGCGCGCGGGGGTCGGCGGCGTGCTGAACACCTCGCTCAACCTGCACGGACTGCCGCTCGTCCACCGTCCCGAGGACGCCTACCATGTGCTCCTCAATTCGGGCCTGAACTATCTGGCGATCGGTCCTTTCCTCGTCTCGAAGCCCGCCCGGGCCTGAGCCCCGGCCGGGCGCCAGGCGCCCGGAGATCGAATGCGATGTTGACCGCCCGCCTCCGCGCGCTGATCGCAGCCTATGGCCGGTATGTGGCCGGCCTTGCGGTGCGCGGCGTCGAGGTGCTGGGCAAACTCGGCCTCTACATCCTCGCGGCCATGGTGCTCGGCCTCCACGATGCCGGCCAGTTCTTCCTCTGCATCACCTGGGTCTCGCTCGCGGCGACGATCGGGCGCATGGGCTTCGAGCGCGCGATGACCCGCCACATCGCCGCCGAACTGGGATTGGGACGCGGACGCGCCGCGCGCCGCGACCTTCTCGTCGGCACCGGCTGGACCGCGTTCGGCGCAGTCGCGATCGGGATCGCCACCTGGCTGGCGGCCGAGCCGGTGGCCGCCGGCATATTCGGCCAGCCCGACTTCGCCCATGCGCTCGCCCTGTCGCCCGTCCTGATCCTGCCGCAGACGCTGTCGGTGTCGCTCGGCTATGCCCTGACGGGGCTGAAGCGGGGGATCGCGTCGCAGGTGGTGCAGAACGCGATCTGGCCGTCGATCGCGCTCGGCGCGCTGGCGCTGGGCGTCGACCGGCTCGATCACCTGCTCTGGGCGTTGTCGGCCGGCCTGTGGCTGTCGACGGCGGTCGGCCTGGTTCTGGTCTTCCGCGATCGCCATCGCTTCGTCGACCAGGGGGCCGCGGCCCCGCTCGATGCCCCGGCGGAACTCCCCACGCTCTGGCGCACGGCCCGCCCGCTGGCCGTGGTCGAGATCACCCAGGTCTCGCTCAACTCCCTCCCGGCCCTCGTCCTCGGCGCCTTCGCCACACCGGCGGCGGTCGGTGCCTTCAGCATCGCGCACCGCATGTCGCTCATGATCTGGGTGGTGATCCTGTCGATCGGCATCATGGTCGCGCCGCACTTCGCCGAACTGCACCGCCGCGAGGAGTGGGCCGCCCTCCGCGCCCAGAACCGGCGGGCCCGCCATGCGACCGCGGTGCTCGGCGCGCCCGTCTGCCTCGCCATGATGCTGTGGCCCGAGCCCCTGCTTCGCCTGATGGGCGCCGGCTTCGAGACCGCCGCCACGGCGCTCGTCATCCTGGCCGCCGGCCAGCTCGTCAATTGCGTCCTGGCCAGCCAGGACCTGATGCTCGCCATGACCGGGCATGGCCGCCTCCTGCAGCGCCTCAACCTCCTCCAGCTCGCCGCCGCGATCCTCCTCTCGGCTGCCCTGATCCCCCCGTTCGGCATGATCGGAGCGGCGATCGTCGGCTCCTGGACCGTTGCTCAGGGGGCGATCGGGACGACCTGGGCCGTGCGTCGGACCATGCCCCGGGCCTTCTAGCGACGCCGCAGGCGGCGGTTGCGCGATTTCCCGCCTGCGGCAATCCAACTTCTCTATTCTCGCTGCCGGAGCGAATTCGGAGCCCCCACGCGGCATGTCCTTGAGAACCAGCCTCCGCGCAGCCATCGAGGAACGCTGCCCCGCCCTCTTCGTGATGCTGCTGCAGGCCAAGGCCTGGCTCTTTCCCGATCGCGGCGAGCCGGAGCGGCGGCTGGTGCCCCTGCTGTGCCATCCGGCCGAACTGGCGATCGATGTCGGCGCCAACCATGGCGCCTACTCCGTGCTCATGATCCGCCATGCCGGCGGTCTGCTGGCGGCCGAGCCCAACCCCCGGCTGGCCGACGTGCTCCGGCGCCGGCTCGGTGCCGCCATCCAGGCGGGCCGGGCGACGGTATGGCAGGGCGCGCTGAGCGACCACGAGGGGCGGTCGCGCCTCTTCATCCCGACCGGCCGCTCCGCCCTGGCATCCGTCGAAGCCGAGGCGGGCACGAGCTATCCGGGCCGCCACGAAGAGATCACCCTGCGGCGGATCGACGATCTGGATCTCCCGCGTACCGGCTTCATCAAGATCGACGTCGAGGGGCACGAGGCAAGCGTGCTGGCCGGCGCCCGCCGCCTGCTGGAACGCGACCGGCCGAACCTGCTGGTGGAGGTCGAAGACCGCCATCGCCCTGGCTCGCTCGCGGCCATCCGCGCGCTGCTGGAGCCGCTCGCCTATCGCGGTTTCTTCCTGCTGGACGGCCGGCTGCAGCCGATCGAGCGCTTCGACGCCCGGTTGCACCAGGACCGGGCCAGCCTCGATGCGGCCGGCGAGCGGCCCCTGCCCGGTCGAACCTACGTCGCCAACTTCGTGTTCGCCGCCCGCGAGGACGTCATCGGCCGTCTGCAATGCTGGCCGGGTTGACCCTCCGCTGCCGCAATGCATATATTCCGGACATGGTCCACACCGGTTTCACCCTGCTCCTTCGACTTACCGCCCCGTCCCTCTGATCGGGACGGACGGGCCGAGCCGCGCTCGGCCGGGGAAGTGACAGCAGCAGGACCGGACGCGATGACCATCGACTTCTTCCATTCCGAGACCTTCCAGCGGCGCGGCGCGGGGCGCGCGCTGCGACTTATCGGCGGCTCGCGGGCCTGATCGGGCGCGCCACGACGCGCCCATCGTCCGCGGGCCGGGCTGCTGCGAGCGTCGAGCAAAGCGACGCCGGCCTCCCTTCCTCTCCCGGATCCCGAACCCGGCGCCGCCCGACCGAGGGCCGCGCCCGATGGAGTGCCCCATGCCCCGCTTTCCCACCGACGCCGCGCAGAAGTACGTCCCCTTCAAGCCGGTGGACCTGCCCGACCGCCGCTGGCCCTCGGCAGTCATCACCAAGCCGCCGATCTGGTGCTCGGTCGACCTCCGGGACGGCAACCAGGCGCTGATCGAGCCGATGGATGCCGATCGCAAGACCCGCATGTTCAAGCTGCTGGTCGAACTCGGCTTCAAGGAGATCGAGGTCGGCTTTCCCGCCGCCTCCGACACCGACTTCAGCTTCGTCCGCCAGCTCATCGAAGAGCGCATGATCCCGGACGACGTCACGATCCAGGTGCTGACCCAGTCGCGCGCCGAGCTGATCGAGCGGACCTTCGAATCGCTGAAGGGCGCGAGGCAGGCGATCGTCCACCTCTACAATTCGACCTCGACGCTGCAGCGCCGCGTCGTGTTCGGCCAGGACGAGGCCGGCATCACCGAGATCGCCGTCCGCGGTGCGCGACTGGTGAAGAAGCTCGCGGACGAGCGTCCGGAGACGCGCTGGATCTTCGAGTATTCGCCCGAGAGCTTCACCGGTACCGAGCTGGAGTACGCGCGCGACATCTGCGGCGCCGTCTGCGACGTATTCCAGCCGACGTCCGACCACAAGATGATCATCAACCTGCCGGCAACGGTCGAGATGTCGACGCCGAACGTCTATGCCGACCAGATCGAATGGTGCCACCGCAATTTCCGGCACCGCGACAGCATCATCCTGTCGCTGCATCCGCACAATGATCGCGGGACCGGCGTGGCCGCGGCGGAACTGGGCTTCATGGCCGGCGCCGAGCGCATCGAGGGCACCCTGTTCGGCAACGGGGAGCGCACCGGCAATGTCGACGTCGTCACCCTGGCGATCAACATGTACACCCAGGGCGTCGATCCCGATCTCGACTTCTCCGACATCAACCGGGTCCGGCAGACCACGGAATACTGCAACCAGCTGCCGGTTCATCCCCGCCATCCCTACGGAGGAGACCTGGTCTTCACCGCCTTCTCCGGGTCGCACCAGGACGCGATCAAGAAGGGCTTCGACGCGCTCGGGGCATCCAACAGCAAGGTCTGGGAGGTTCCCTACCTGCCGATCGACCCCGCCGACCTCGGCCGCTCCTACGAGGCGATCATCCGCATCAACAGCCAGTCCGGAAAGGGCGGCATCGCCTACATCCTGAAGACCGACTATGGCCTCGACGTGCCGCGGCTGCTGCAGGTCGAGTTCAGCCGGGTGATCCAGCGGATCGCCGACGAGACGAGCAAGGAGATCTCCCCGCAGCTCATCTGGGACACCTTCCAGGACGAGTATGTCCGGCGCGACAGCCCGATCGCCTTCCGCGACCATTCGACGGTTCCCGATGCGAAGCAGCCGCACCAGCGGGTGATCGAAGCCCGCATCACCGAGAACGGTGCGCCCCGCACGATCGAGGGGCACGGCAACGGGCCGATCGCGGCCTATGTCGACGCGCTCGCGCGCAACTGCGGAATCGACATCCGCGTCGAGGACTATCATCAGCACGCGATCGGCCACGGAGCCGACGCCCGCTCGGTCACCTACATCGAGGCCAAGCGCGGCGACGGCAAGGTGATCTGGGGGGTCGGGATCAGTCCCGATATCGTTGCGGCGTCGCTGCAGGCCGTGACCAGCGCGGTCAACCGGGCGCTCGACGCCTGATGCGGTCGACGCGCCGATCGTCGCCCGCTCAGCGGGCGACGATCGGCGACAGCGCGTGCCGACGGGCGGCCGCCTCCAGGCGCCCGTCGGCACGGATCGACGCGACGAAGGCATCCAGACGCGCCAGCCATTCCGGCTGCCCCTTGGCGACGGCATAGGCGTAGCCCGTGCGCCCGATCGGCTTCTCGGGAGCGATCAGGCGGGCCCAGTCGTGCTGGTCGAGCATGCGGCGGCTGTAGGGATAGTCCGTCACGAAGAGGTCGGCCCGTCCCGACTGCACCTCGATCTCGCGTGACTGCGGTGCGCGCACCACCATCAGCCGGGCATGGCTCAGATAGTCGCGCATGAAGGGCTCCATGAAGGTGCCGGCCTGGACTGCGACGACGACACCCGGGCGATCGACGTCGCCCCAGGCGCGGATGCGCCGGCTGGCCTTGGGAGCCACGCCGTATATGCCGCTCACGAGATAGGGCCGGGTGAAGTCGACACGCTCCCGCCGGGCGGGCGTGATGCCGACCCCGAACATGGCGACATCGCATCGCCCCTGTTCGAGATCGTCCATGAAGTTCGCGAAGGACGTCTCGACGAACTCCACCTGCACGCCGAGATCCTGTGCCAGCGCCCGTGCGAGGTCGATGTCGAGGCCCTCCAGCCGGCCGCTGCGCGGGTCGCGGTAGGTGACGGCGTAGTAGTCGGGCCAGATGCAGGGCCGCAGCACTCCGTGCTCCCGCACGAGGTCGAGCCGGGACGATGCCCCTGCCTGCGCGATCGCCGAAAGCAGGGACAGGGCGATGACGGCGGGCACGACCCGCAGGCCGGTGGAAAGCTGGAACGGCATTGCGGCTCCATGATCGTCGGACGGTGCTAGTATTCCCTCCGACATGAAGGTCGGTCGAGCCTCGCCCGGGTATTTTACGTCGCGCCTCATGACCTGGGTCGTCGCCGGCGGCGCCGTCATGATCGCCGCGACCGTCGGGCTGGTCGCATTCGAACTCGCGTCCGCCCGCCAGTCCGCCCTCATGCGCACCGAGCGGACCGCACAGTCGACCGCGCGCATGCTGGCCGAGCAGGCATTCCGGTCGGTCGACGCCGTCGCGCTGACGATGCATGCCGTCGCCGACGCCATCCTCCAGGCCAGCGACCGCCGGCTCGCCCCCACCTATGTGCGGGAGATCCTGCGCAGCCGCACACGCACCGCCACGGAGCTTCGCGACCTCGTCTACGTGCCGGCCGACGGCATCGGGGCCGTCGACGTGACGGGCAACGCCGTGCCGCCGATCGCGCTCGAGCGTCTGCCCTACGTGCAGCAGGCGATCCGCAAGCCCGGGCAGGTGGTCCTCGGCCGGCCCGCCGCCGGACGGCATCTCGGCGAGACGACCGCCGAAGCGGCGGAGAGCCGCCAGTTCCATGTGCCGATGGCGCGCGCGGTGACGACAGTCGACGGCCAACTCCTCGGCGTCGTCATCGGCCTGATCAATCCGGACTTCTTCGTCAGCTTCTTCAGTGCCGTCGAAGCCGGCGAGCAAGGCGTCATCCGCCTGATCCATTACGAAGGACCGCTGGCGGCTTCGACCGCGGCAGCGGACGGCGTACCGGGTGCGGCGATGCAGACGCTCCCGTTCTTCCGAGCCGGCGTTCCGCGGTCGGAGCGGGGCCTGTATCGCGCGACCGATCCTGACGGCACCGAGCGGATCACCGCCTTCCGGGTGCTGCGGACCTATCCGCTGGTGCTGACGGTGGGGCTGTCCGTGGCCGAGGCGCTGGACGACTGGCGCAAGGAAGCGGCGATCTTCGCTGCCCTGGCGGGCGCCATCGTCGCGCTGATCGGGGCCGGACTGTTCTTCGCCTGGCGGCAGATCGCGGCCGCGCAGCGCCGCGAGCGGGACCTCGCCGAGAGCGAGGCGCTGAAATCGGGCATCCTCGCCTCCGCGCTCGACGGCATCGTCGACACCGACGAGGACGGGCGGATCGCCGCGTTCAATCCGGCGGCCGAACGGATCTTCGGCCGCGAGCGGGAGTCGGTCCTGGGGCGCCCGATGGCGGACGTCCTGCTGCCCGGCGACGAAGCGGAGGCACTGCAGGCGCTCATCCGTGCCGCCGGCTCCTCAGGCGGGCGCCGCATCGAGCTACAGGCGGTCCGGGCCGACGGCGAGACATTTCCGGCCGAGGTCGCCGTGACCGCGACGGCGACGGAACGCGGCCGGGTCTATACCGCATATCTGCGGGACATCACCGACCGGCGACGCGCCGAAGCGGATCTGCGTGCCGCGCGCGAGCGCGCCGATGCGGCAAATGTCGCCAAGTCGGAGTTCCTCGCCACGATCAGCCATGAGATTCGCACGCCGATGAACGGCATCATGGGGATGGCGTCCATCCTGCAGGAGACGAACCTGTCGGCGGAGCAGCGGCGCTATCTCTCCACGATCCAGTCGTCGTCCGCCTCGATGCTGCGGCTGATCAACGACCTTCTCGACTTCTCGCGCCTGGAGACCGGACAGTTCCAGCTCGAGGACGGGACGATCAATGTCGACGCCGTCGCGACGGCCGCGATCGATCTGGTCGCGCCCATGGCGCAGGCCAAGGGACTGATGCTGGCCTGGCGACGGGCGGTCGAAGTGCCCGAGACGGTACCGGGGGATGCCGGCCGGCTGCGCCAGGTGCTGCTCAACCTGCTCGACAATGCCGTCAAGTTCACCGCACGGGGTTCGGTCACGCTGTCGATCGAGGCGGTCGACGACGGCGCTGGGGTGCAGTTCCGGGTCGTCGACACCGGTATCGGCATCCCCACCGACGCGCTGGAACGGATCTTCGAGCGCTTCGAACAGGTCGATGCCTCGATCACCCGCCGGTTCGGCGGCACCGGGCTCGGGCTCGCCATCGCCCGCAGCATCGTCGAGCGGATGGGGGGCGCGATCGGCGTCGCAAGCCGGCCCGGCGCCGGCAGCCGGTTCTGGTTCCGCATCCCCGCGGGAACGGGGCCTCCGGCATCGTCTCCCGGACCGCTCCCGGCGGCCGCGCGCGTCCTGGTCGTGGAGCCGGATCCCGCCGTCCGCGATCTGCTGGTCGCCCAGCTCCGGGACTGGGGCATCGAAGGCATGGCCGCAGCGAGCGCCGGCGAGGCGGCTGCAGCGATCACCGAAATGGAGCAGGACGGTCGCGGACTGCCGGACACGGCCATCATCCACGCGGGCACCACCCTGTCCGGCCCGGCCTTCGCGCGGACGATCGCCATCGCCGAACGACCGCAGCCCGGAGCCCTCTGCCCGGTGCATCCCGCCGCCCTTCGCCAAGCGCTGTCGGACGCTCCCCAGGACGCCGGACGGCTGAAGATCCTGGTCGCCGAGGACAATCCCATCAACCAGCAGGTGCTGGCGACGATGCTGCAGGGGCTGGGACATGGAGTGACGCTGGCGAACGACGGTCGGGAAGCGCTGCAGCAGGCCACGTCCGCCGACTTCGACCTCGTGCTCATGGACATCCAGATGCCCGAGATGAGCGGCCTGGAGGCGACGCGGCAGATCCGCGCCTTGCCGCCGCCACGCGGGGCCGTGCCCGTCGTCGCCGCGACGGCCATGGATGCGCCCGAGGATCGCCGGCGGTTTCTGGCCGCCGGCATGGCCGATGTCCTGGTCAAGCCGATCACCCGGTCTTCGGTGGAGCGGGTGCTGGCCGGGCGGAAAAGGCCCCAGGCCACCGCACCGCCGCCCCCCGAAACGGGTGCATCGCCGGCGATCCTGGACGAGGGCGTGCTCCGCGATCTCGAAAAAGCGCTGGGACGCGAAAGCTTCATCCGCCTCGTCCGGCAGATGCTGGATCAGGGTCCACCCCTCCTGACGCGCCTGGAGGCCGTCCGCCAGGGCGGCGAGGCGGCAGCCCTGCGCGAGGCGGCGCACGCACTGGTCGGCAGTCTCCGGAGCTTCGGCCTGATCGGCGCCGCCGACGCCGCACGCGCCATCGAGCAGCTCGCCCGCAGCGGCCGGACGGACGCGGCGGCAGCCGCGGTACCGCTGGCGGTGGAGGCGGCCCTGCAAGGCCTGGACGCCCTGCGGCGGTGGATCGACGCGCGGCCGCCCAGCCTCTGAACGGCCCCGGCCGTCGGCCTCAACCGTGCCGGGCCAGGACCGGCTGATCGCGCAGTCGTCCGGCCGCGCCGCGGGCGATCGGTGACAGTTCGGTACCGCCGGCAGCAAGGTGCGCGACCAGGGCCGCCCGCATCCGCGGATCCCAGAATTTGCGGATATGGTCCTCCGTCGCGGCGATAGCGTCGGGCTCGGGGCGGCTGGCGAAGAAGCGGGCGATCTGGTTCGCCATGCGGTCGATGCGGTCGGCGCTCATCGTTGATCCTCGTCGCCGGCCAGCATGACCCGGTCCGGATGGGCATAGAGGTTGAAACCGTCCGGACGTGCGAAGCCCGCCAGCGTCAGGCCCGATTGCCGGGCGAGTTCGATCGCCAGCATCGTCGGCGCCGAGATGGCGACGATCATCGCAAAGCCCGCGGTGGCCGCCTTCTGCACAAGTTCCATGCTGCAGCGGCTGGTCAGCACCAGGAAGCCGGCATCGGGACGCAGCCCGGCACGGGCAGCCGCCCCGACGAGCTTGTCGAGGGCGTTGTGGCGCCCGACATCCTCGCGCACCAGGAGCAGGCGGCCGTCGCGGTCGGCCATTGCGGCGGCGTGGACGGCGCCGGTCGCCCGGTTGGCGTCCTGACGGCCCGGAAGGGCCGCGACGGCCGCGAGGATCGCCGCGGCGGTGACGGTCGTGCCGGGCGGTGCGGCGGGAAGGGTGCGCAGCGCCGCCTCGATACTGGAAATGCCGCAGAGCCCGCATCCCGACCGGCCGGGAAGGTTGCGCTCGCGTCCGACGAGGGCGTCGACCCGATCCGGGGGGATGGTCATGGCCACCCGCATGCCGACGTCGAGATCGGCGACGAGGAGGTCGCTGATTTCGTCCACGCTGGCGACGATGCCTTCGGCCAGGGAGAAGCCGATCGCGAGATCTTCGAGGTCGGTCGGCGTCGCCATCATGACGACGTGGGTTTCGGCGCCATAGGCGATCGCCACCGGCAGCTCCGACGCCACCGCCTCGCTCGCCACCGCCGCACGGCCGCCGCGGACCCGCACGATGCCCGATGCGGCAGCGAAGGCCGGCCGCTCCTCCTCGCCGGTGGCTCCGGCCGCCGATCGGCTATCCATGCCCCTGCCGGCTACTCCGCCGCTTCGACCGCGACGCGGCGCGTCTGGCGGCGGAACTGGTCGGCCTCCTCCTGCCACTGCGACCAGCGGTTGGTCGGACGAACCTGCACCGCCGTCACCTTGTATTCGGGGCAGTTCGTCGCCCAGTCGGAATAGTCGGTGGTGACGACGTTGGCACCGCTCTCCGGATGGTGGAACGTCGTGTAGACGACGCCCGGCTGCACCCGCTCGCTGATCCGGGCGGTGAGCGCCGTCTCGCCCGACCGGCTGGCGAGTGCGATCCGGTCGCCGTCGCGGATGCCGCGATGCTCGGCATCGTGCGGGTGGATCTCCAGCACGTCCTCGTCGTGCCAGACGGTGTTGGCGGTCCGCCGCGTCTGCGCCCCGACATTGTACTGGGTGAGGATGCGGCCCGTCGTCAGCAGCAGCGGGAAGCGCGGGCCGGTGCGCTCGTCGGTCGGGACGTATTCGGTCACCACGAACTGGCCCTTGCCGCGGGCGAAGCCGCCGACATGCATGACCGGCGTCCCCTCGGGCGCCGCGGCCGTGCAGGGCCACTGCACCGACCCGGCACGATCCAGCAGATCATAGCTGACACCGGCGAAGGTCGGCGTCAGTCGCGCGATCTCGTCCATGATCTCGGACGGGTGGCGATAGGACATCGGGTAGCCGAGGGCGGCCGCCAGATCGAGCGTCACCTCCCAGTCGGCCTTGCCGGCGAGCGGCGGAATGGCCCGCCGCACCCGGCTGATCCGGCGTTCGGCATTGGTGAAGGTGCCGTCCTTCTCGAGGAACGATGCGCCCGGCAGGAAGACATGGGCATAGGCCGCCGTCTCGTTGAGGAAGATGTCCTGCACCACGACGCATTCCATGGCGGCGAGCGCCGCCGTCACATGGCGTGTGTCGGGGTCGGACTGGGCGATGTCCTCGCCCTGGATGTAGATGCCGCGGAAGCTGCCGTCGATCGCCGCGTCCAGCATGTTGGGAATGCGCAGACCCGGCTCGTCGTCGAGCCGCACGCCCCAGGCGGCCTCGAAGAGCGCGCGCGTCGCGTCCTCGGAGATATGGCGATAGCCCGGCAGCTCGTGCGGGAAGGAGCCCATGTCGCAGGCGCCCTGCACGTTGTTCTGGCCGCGCAGCGGGTTCACGCCGACGCCGGGCCGGCCGAGATTGCCCGTCGCCATCGCCAGGTTGGCCATGCCCATGACCATGGTCGAGCCCTGGCTGTGCTCGGTGACGCCGAGGCCGTAATAGATCGCCGCCCGCCCGCCGGTGGCGTAGAGCCGGGCGGCGGCCCGCACCTCCGCGGCCGGGACGCCGGTGACCGCCTCGGTCGCCTCCGGTGAATTCTCGGACCGGCGGATGAAGTCGAGCCAGAGGGCGAAGTCGGCGGGCTCGCAGCGCTCGGCGACGAACGCCTCGTCGACCAGGCCCTCGGTCGCGACGACATGGGCCAGCGCATTGACCAGCGCGACGTTGGTGCCGGGGCGCAGCTGCAGGTGATGGGCCGCCGCGATGTGCGGCGTGCGCACGAGGTCGATGCGGCGCGGGTCGGCGACGATCAGCTTCGCGCCTTCGCGCAGGCGCCGCTTCAGCCGCGAGGCGAAGACGGGATGGCCGTCGGTCGGATTGGCGCCGATGACGAGGACGACGTCCGTCTCCATCACCGAATCGAAGTCCTGGGTGCCGGCCGAGGTGCCGAAGGCGGTCTTGAGGCCGTAGCCGGTCGGCGAGTGGCAGACGCGCGCGCAGGTGTCGACATTGTTGTTGCCGAAGGCTGCGCGGATCAGCTTCTGGACGAGATACGTCTCCTCGTTGGTACAGCGCGAGCTGGTGATGCCGCCGACGGCGCCGCGCCCGTATTTCTGCTGGATGCGGCGGAACTCCGACGCGGCATGGCCGATCGCCTCCTCCCAGGAGACCTCGCGCCAGGGGTCGGTGATGGCGGCACGGATCATCGGCTTCGTCACCCGGTCCGGATGGGTGGCGTAGCCCCAGGCGAAGCGGCCCTTGACGCAGGAATGGCCGCGATTGGCCTTGCCGTCCTTGTGCGGCGTCATGCGGACGACGCGATTGCCCTGCAGCTCGGCCTCGAACGAACAGCCGACGCCGCAATAGGCGCAGGTGGTGATGACGCTGCGCGAGGGCTGGCCGTGTTCGATGACCGACTTCTCCGTCAGGGTCGCCGTGGGACAGGCCTGGACGCAGGCGCCGCAGGAGACGCATTCGGACCCGAGGAAGCCCTCGTCCATGCCGGGCGAGACGTGCGAGCCGAAGCCGCGGTCGCCGATGGTGAGCGCGAAGGTGCCCTGCACCTCCTCGCAGGCGCGAACGCAGCGGGAGCAGACGATGCACTTCGAGGCATCGAAGGTGAAGTAGGGGTTGCTCTCGTCCTTGGGCGCGGCGAGATGGTTGGCGCCGTCATAGCCATAGCGGACCTCGCGCAGGCCGACCGCGCCCGCCATGTCCTGCAGCTCGCAGTCGCCGTTGGCCGCGCAGGTCAGGCAGTCGAGCGGATGGTCGCTGATGTAGAGTTCCATCACCCCGCGGCGCAGCTTCGCCAGCCGATCGGTCTGGGTGGCGACGCGCATCCCCGGCTCGGCCGGGGTCGTGCAGGATGCGGGCGTGCCGCGGCGACCATCGATCTCGACGAGGCAGAGTCGACACGAGCCGAACGGTTCGAGCGAGTCGGTCGCACAGAGCTTCGGCACGGCGACGCCGGCGATGGCGGCAGCGCGCATGACCGAGGTTCCGGCGGGCACCGAAACCGTGCGGCCGTCGATCTCCAGCGTCACGGTGGCGGTGCCCGCGCGGGCGGGCGTGCCGAGGTCGGCTGCGGTCGCGAGCGACATGGCCTGTTCTCCTCGCCTCAATCGGCCGCGCAGGCCTGCGCCGGCCGGTCGAAGTCTTCCGGAAAGTGATCCAGCGCGCTGATGACCGGCATCGGCGTCAGGCCGCCCAGCGCGCAGAGCGAACCGTCGCGCATGACCTCGCAGAGGTCGCGCACGAGGGCGATGTTGGCGTCCGGGTCCGCACCGCGGATCACCTTGTCCAAGGTCTCGGCGCCGCGCACCGCGCCGATGCGGCAGGGCGTGCACTTGCCGCAGGATTCGACGGCGCAGAAGTGGAATGCGAAGCGGGCCTGCCGGGCGAGATCGACGGTATCGTCGAAGACGACGACGCCGCCATGGCCGACCATGCCGCCACGGGCGGCGAAGGCCTCGTAGTCGAAGGGCGTGTCGAACAGCGACGTCGGCCAGTAGGCGCCGAGCGGACCGCCAACCTGGACCGCCCGCACCGGACGGCCGCTCGCCGTGCCGCCGCCGAACTCCTCGACGATCTCGGCCAGCGTCAGGCCGAAGGCGCGCTCGACCAGCCCGCCATGGCGCACATTGCCGGCGAGTTGGATCGGCATGGTGCCGCGCGAGCGACCGGAGCCGAAGTCGCGATAGGCCGCGGCGCCGTTCGCCAGGATCGTCGGCACCGTCGCCAGCGTGACGAGGTTGTTGACGACGGTCGGCCGGCCGAAGAGACCTTGAATCGCCGGAAGCGGCGGCTTGAAGCGGATCTGGCCGCGCCGGCCCTCCAGGCTCTCCAGCAGCGAGGTTTCCTCGCCGCAGATATAGGCGCCGGCGCCGAGCCGCGCCTCCAGTTCGAACCGGCGTCCGCTGCCCAGCACGTCGGCCCCGAGCAGGCCCGCGGCCCGGGCCGATGCGATCGCGGCCTCGGTGCGGCGGAAGGCGTGCGGATATTCGGAGCGGACATAGACGAACCCCTTCTCCGCGCCGACCGCGAGGCCTGCGACGACCATGCCCTCGATCAGCAGGAAGGGATCGCCCTCCAGCAGCATGCGATCGGCGTAGGTGCCGCTGTCGCCCTCGTCGGCGTTGCAGACGATGTACTTGCGCGGGCCCTCCGCCTGCAGGACCGTCTTCCACTTGATGCCGGTCGGGAAGCCCGCACCGCCGCGCCCGCGCAGGCCGGATTCCGTCACCTCGCGCACGATGTCGGCCGGCGCCATCGCCAGCGCCCGGCGCAGACCCGCCAGGCCGCCATGGGCCTCGTAGTCGGCCAGCGAGGCGGGATCGACGATGCCGCAGCGCGCGAAGGTGAGGCGCTGCTGGCGGGCGAGCCAGGGCAGCGATTCGACCGCGCCCAGCGCCAGCGGGTGGCGATCGGCCGAAAGGAAGTCGGCGGCGAACAGGCTGGCGACGTCGGCCGCGCGCACCGGCCCGAAGCCGAAGCGCTGTCCACCACGCTCGACCTCGACCAGCGGCTCGAGCCAGAACAGCCCGCGCGAGCCGTTCCGCACCAGTTCGACCGCATGCCCCAGCGCCGTCGCCACTTCCCGGATGGCGGCGGCTACGGCATCGGCCCCGACCGACAGCGCGGCCGCATCGCCCGGGACGAACACCCGGATCATCGCGCTCCTCCCGCGACCCGGGCGAGGATGCCATCGGCGTCGGCCCGGCCGACCAGTTCCCCGTCGACCAGGGCCGCGGGCGACAGCGCGCAATTGCCGAGGCAGTAGACCGCCTCCAGCGTCACCCGCCCGTCGGCCGTCGTTCCGCCGAAGGAGACGCCCAGCTGTCGTTCGAGATCGGCGGCAAGCGCTTCGCCGCCCATCGCCTGGCACGCCTCGGCGCGGCACTGGCGCACGACATGGCGCCCGGCCGGCATCCGGCGGAAGTCGTGATAGAAGCTGACGACGCCATGCACTTCGGCGCGCGACAGGTTGAGCACCTCGGCAATGACGGGGATCGCCCGCTCGTCGACATGGCCGAAGCGGTCCATGAGGGCGTGCAGAATCGGCAGGAGCGGCCCTTCCAGCCCCTGAAGGCGTTCGGCAATCTCGATCACGGCGCCGGCGTCGAACGCGGCGCCCGACGCGGCGGCTGCAGGCCCGTCCATCGGCGGTGGTTCCGCTCTTCGCTATCCCCAGAACCATGACTCTGGGAGCGGACGAAGCCTACCGCAAGCGAGTTTTCCGCACTCCGCAATCGCAAAAAGCGATCAGCCGGCGAGTGTCGTCGCCGAACGCTCCAGCTCGGCAGCCATGCCGAGATCCCGGGCCACCGCTTCCAGCGCCCGGGCGAGCGGGGATGGGGGATCCTCCTCGCGAACGACAAGGCCGACCGCATGGGTCCGCACCGGCGCGACGAGCGGCAAGGTCAGCATCCCTGCGGGGGTTCCGAAGACCCAGAGGAAATTGTGCGGGAAGACGCTGGACCAGGCACCGGTGCGGATGTGCGAGCAGAGCGTCATGACCGAATTGGTCTCGACCAGCACGCGCGGCGTCTTGTCGACCTCGCGGAAGATGCCGTCGATGATGCGGCGGTTCTGCATGTCCGGCGTGAGCAGGCAGAGCGATGCATCGGCCGCCTCGGCCCAGCCGACGTCGCGCCGTCCGGCGAAGGGTCCGTCGGCCGGCGTCAGCAGGATGTAGCGTTCCTCGTAGAGCGTCGTCGCGCGCACCCGATGCAGCGGCTCGTTGTCGAGATAGGTGATGCCGGCATCGAGCGCGAACTCGTCGAGCGCGCGCTGGATTTCGTTCGACGTGCGCGAGACGACGGTCAGGCGGACGTTCGAATAGCGGCGATGGAATGCCGTCGTGAGCAGGCCGATCGTCGGCAGGGCGGCCGGCACCGCGCCGAGCGTGAGTTCGCCCGACAGCCCGTCCTGGAGGGCTGCGATCTCCTGGTCGAGGCGACGCCGCTCGGCCAGGATGCGCCGCGACCATTCGAGCAGCGCCACGCCCTGGGCGGTCAGTCCCTTGAAGCGCTTGTCGCGCTCCACGAGCGGCGCGCCGATCTCCTCCTCCAGCAGGCGCAGCGCCGCCGACAGGGTCGACTGGCTGACGTTGCAGGCGTCGGCGGCGCGGCCGAAATGGCGCTCGTCGGCAAGTGCCACGAAGTAGCGGAGATGGCGGAGCTGCATGGAGGACCGTCTAACCTGCCTCGTCGTAGAGCTGCCAGAAGCGCCATTTCCGACGATGATCGCGGCGCAGGGCCTCGACGAACGCGGCGTGCGGCTCCACGCTGCCGGCAACCCGCACGGCGGACTGCCCCGCATCGACCAGGGCCAGGGCCGCGTCGGCATAGGCGCTCGAAGCGCCGCTTTCGAGGACGAGGACCGCCACCCGTCGACGCAGATGCAGCGATGCCTCCGGGTGCCGTGCCGCGAGCGCTTCGGCGCTATGCAGCATCGCCTGTACATCGCCGAGGCCGAGCGCCGGCAACCGCTCCGCAGCCAGTCGCGCCGCCCGATCGAGATCGGGCCAGGAGACCAGGAAGTCGAGCGCCTGCGCCGTGCTGCGGGAGGCCATGACGTGATCGAGCGCCTGCTGCTCGGCCGCGAAATCCTCGAAGTCCGGCAGCGACTTCAGGTAGGCGCGCAGATGCCGCGCCGAGAGCGTGCGTTCGAAGTGCCCCCGGCAGAGCGCCTGCGCCTCGGCGCGGCGACCGAGCGCCGTCAGCAGGTCCAGGCGCAGATCGACGGCGGCATCCGGGTCGAGACGCGGCGGATGGCGGTCGATCCAGCCGAGCCCTTCGGCCGCGCGGCCGGCCGCCAGCAGGCGCCGCGCCACCTCGGCCGAATGCAGCTCCGGGCTTCCGCCGGCGGCGGCCGCGGCGGCATAGGCGTCGACGTCGTCCTCGATGTCGGCCAGTTCCAGAAGCCGCGCGACGAGGCCATAGCGTAGTCCGCGGGTCTGCCAGCCGGCATCGTCCGTCGGCAGCAGGTCGAGCGCGGCCAGCGCGTCCTCGCGCATCACGGTCCGCCCCTCGCGGCCGAGCGCGTCGGCCATCGCAGCGAGCAGCCCGTCCGTCGCCATCGTGCGGTCGCCGTCGATGGCCGCGGCGACGCGCCGGGCCAGTCCCTCCGGATCGACATCCGGCAGTGCTGCGGTCAGCCGGCCGAGATCGACGACCGCGGCCGCCACCGCCGCGCCGATGCGATCGCCGCCGTGATCGACGCGGTCCAGCAGCGCCGGCGCCAGTCCCAGGAGCTTCCACAGGCCGTCGACGGCGTCGGCGGGCCGCGCCGGGGCGAGGTCGTCGACGATCGTCCGGTGGAGGTCGGCGACCTCCCGCGCCGCCGCCTTCGCCTGCTCGAAGTCCATCTGCGAACGGGCGCGGGCCATCTGCTGGATGCGGCGCCCGACTTCCGCGACCAGACGTGCGGGATCGGCGGCCCCCAGGAGCAGGCGCAGCCGCCGCTCCAGAACCGCGTCGCCGGCCGCCCGCTCGACGAGAATCTCGGCGAGGCGATGGGCTCCCAGCTTGGCCAGCTCGGCGGCGGAGATGGTCGTCTTACGGACGGGCATCGGCGATCTTGGGGCGATAGGATTGCGGCGGCCGGCCGATGGTGCGGCGGAACATCGCCGTGAAGGCGCTGGCGCTGCGGTAGCCGAGCGCGGAGGCAAGCGCACCGACCGACTCGCCCTCGGCAAGGCGGGCGAGCGCCAGGACGAGGCGCGCGCGCTGACGCCACTCGGCGAAGCTCATGCCGGTCTCCTCCCGGAAGCGGCGGGCGAGCGTGCGGCCGCTGGCCCCGACCATCTCGCCCCAGGCATCGAGCGTATCGTCGCGCGCCGGCTCGGCCAGCAGCCCGTCGGCGATGCGGACGAGGCGGCGGTCGCGCGGCATCGGCAGATGGACGGGTGCGGCCGGCGACCGGCGCAGTTCGTCCAGCAGCAGGGCCGCGATATGGCCCCCGCGACCGGCTTCGTCATACTCCACCGGCTCGGCCATGGCGGCGACGATGAGCTCGCGCAGCAACGGCGAGACCGCGATGACGGTGCAGGTCCGGGGCAGCCGCTCGATGCGGGCCGTGTCGATGTAGAGCGTGCGCATGGCGACCGTCGTCACCATGCGCACGGCGTGCCGGATCCCGGGGGGCAGCCACAGGGCATGGCGGGTCGGCACGGCCCAGGCGCCGGCATCCGTCTCGACCCACATCAGTCCCTCGACGGCATGGACGAGCTGCGCCCGCGGGTGGGAATGCGGCGCGATCCGGAAGCCCGCCGCGAAGTCCTTGGGCATCGCGGCGACCGGTCGGGCGACGTGCTGGTAGTCGTTCGGGTCGACGCTGCGGGGCATGACGGATCATCCGCATCCGATACATGACGATGATCGGCCCCGGGCCGCTGGCACGCCGGAGCCGACCCGGACCTTACCCCGTCAGGAGGGTCAGGATGACCGAAATCGTCACCACCGAGCCGACGGTCGAGATCAGCACCGTGCTGGCCGCGCGCCGCAGATAGAGGTCGTAGCGGCGGGCGAGAATGAAGACGTTGGCCCCGGTCGGCATGGCGGCCGCGATGGTGGCCACCGCGACCTCGAGCGGCGGCAGGGCGAAGAGATGGCGCGCCAGCAGCCAGACGATGAGCGGCAGCGCGACCAGCTTCATCGCCGAGACGACGATGCTCTCCCTGAGGTCGCCCGCGATCTGCATGCCGTTGAGGCCGGCCCCCAGCGCCAGCAGCGCCATCGGCCCGGCGCCGCCGCCCGCCAGCATCAGGAAGCGATCGAGGATGACCGGCAACGTCAGGCCGGTGAGGCCCCAGGCGATGCCCGCCACGATCGCGATGATGATCGGGTGGGTCGCGAGCGCCGCCACGCTCTGGCGCAGCGTCGCGAGCGGGCCCCGCCCCCGGTTCTGGCCGATCTCGACGAGGACCGTCGTCAGCGAGATCAGGACCAGCGAGTGGAAGGTGATGATCGCGAGCAGCGGCGCCTCGCCCTTCGAGCCGTAGGCGAGCACGACGAGCGGGATGCCCATCTGTACGGTGTTGCCGAAGGTGACGCTCATGCCCATGAACGCCTGGCCGTCGAGCCGGGCGGCGAAGAAGCGCCGCGCCGTGAGCATGCCGACGCCATAGAGCAGCAACGCGCCCATGAAGAACGCGCCGGCGACCTTGAGTTCGTTGGGGCCGAGCCCGCGCTCGGTCGCGAGGCTGCGGAAGAGGAGCGCCGGGATCAGGACATGCAGGACGACCTGTCCGACCCCGCGCGCGCCCTTCTCGTCGACGATGCCGAAGCGGGCGACCGCCCAGCCCACGGCCAGCAGGCCGAACACGGGCAGGACGACCGTGAGGGTCGCCTCCAAGACGGTGCGCGGGGTCGCAGCGGCGGGCGGCGGCTAGAACGCGACCTTGTCGCCGCCCTTGAGGGCAAGTTCGGCGCGCGCCTCCTCCGGCGTCGCGATCTCCAGCGACAGGCTCTCGATGATCGAGCGGATCAGGCGCACCTGCTCGGCGTTCGACTTCGCCAGCTTGCCCTTGCCGATATAGAGGCTGTCCTCCAGCCCGACGCGGACATTGCCGCCCATCACCGCCGCCATGGTCGTGAAGGGAAGCTGGTGGCGGCCGGCCGCCAGCACCGACCAGCGATAGTCGTCGCCGAACAGCTTGTCGGCCGTGCGTTTCATGTGCATCAGATTCTCGGGGTCGGCGCCGATGCCGCCGAGGATGCCGAAGATCGTCTGCACGA
Organism: Allostella sp. ATCC 35155; assembly: GCA_006738865.1. Taxonomy (GTDB): domain Bacteria; phylum Pseudomonadota; class Alphaproteobacteria; order ATCC43930; family Allostellaceae; genus Allostella. Next base: position 171,965 of record AP019701.1, on the reverse strand, counting down.
AGAGCGGCGGCGTCACCAGCTTGCGGTCGAGGAAATGGGCCAGATTGTAGAGGTGGCCCACGTCATAGCACTCGTACTCGAACTTGACGCCCGCGCCCTCGCCCAGCTCCTTCAGGATGTACTCGATATCCTTGAAGGTGTTGCGGAAGATGAAGTCGCGGGAATTCTCCAGCATCTGGGGTTCCCAGTCGTGCTTCCATTCCCGCGGCCGGTCGAGCATGGGGAAGAGACCGAAGTTCATCGACCCCATGTTGAGCGACGTCATCTCCGGCTTGGCGAGGACCGCGGCTGCCAGCCGCTCCTGCAGCGACATGCCGTGGCCGCCGCCGGTGGTGATGTTCACCACCGCGTCGGTCGACTGCTTGATCCGCGGCAGGAACTCCATGAAGACCGCGGGGTCGGGCGTCGGCTTGCCGGTCTTCGGGTCGCGGGCGTGCAGGTGCAGGATGCTGGCGCCTGCCTCCGCCGCCTCGATCGCCTGGGTCGCGATCTCGTCGGGGGTCAGCGGCAGATGCGGCGACATGGTCGGCGTATGGATGGAGCCGGTGACGGCGCAGGTGATGATGACCTTCTTGGCGGCGGCCATGCGTGATCTCCCGAACGGATGAAGGACGGCTCAGCCGTAGCCGAGGGCTTGCGGCAGCCAGAGGGCGATGCCGGGGAAGACTATGACGAGCGCCATGGCCGACGCCATGGCGAGGATCATCCAGACGACCCAGGGGATGGTCGATTCGATGCTGACGCCCGCGACCTTGCAGGTGACCATCAGGTTGACGGCGACTGGCGGCGTGAACTGGCCGATGGCGATGTTCATGGTCAGGATCACGCCGAACCAGACCATGTCCCACCCGAACGCCATCGCGATCGGCACCAGGATCGGCAGCATGATCAGGAAGATCGAGACGCCGTCGAGGAACATGCCGGCGACGATGAGGAGCCCCATCAGGACCGCCATGACGCCCCACTCGCCCAGTCCCAGGCCGAGCAGCAGCTTGGCCGCCTGATCGAAGGCGCCGAGCGTCGATCCCGCCCAGGCGAAGACGCTGGCGAGGGCGACGATCAGCATGACGACGGCCGAGATCTCCCCGGCCTCGACCAGCAGGCGATAGAGGCCGCGCAGATCGATCGTGCGGTAGACGAAGACGCCGACCGCAAGGCCGTAGAAGACCGCGACCACGGCGGCCTCGGTCGGGGTGAAGGCGCCGGTGCGCATCCCGCCCAGGATGATGACCGGGGCGAGCAGGCCCCACGAGGCGTCCTTGAGGCTCTCCCAGACCCGGGGCCGCTCGCCCTCGGCATCACGGCCGAAGCCGTACCAGCGCGAGATGACAACGATCGGCACCATCAGCGACAGGCCGGCCAGCAGGCCCGGGAAGATGCCGGCCGCGAAGAGGGCGGGCACCGTCGCGCTCGGCACCAGGACGCTGTAGACGATGAAGGCGATGGACGGCGGAATGAGGATCGCGGTCGAGCCGGCGGCGGCGATCAGGCTGGCACTGAAGGCGCGGGGATAGCCGGCCTTGGCCATGCCGGCGGTCATGACCGTGGCGACGGCGGCGGCGTCCGCCGGACCCGACCCCGAGATGCCGCCCATGACCATGCAGACCAGGACGGCGACGATGCCGAGCCCGCCCCCGCGCTGGCCGACCAGCGCCGTCGCCAGGGTCACCAGCCGCGCCGCGACGCCCGAGCGCTCGAAGATGAGGCCGGCGAGAATGAAGACCGGGATGGCGAGCAGCGGATATTTGGCGATGCCCGTGTAGGTGCCGGTCGGGATCGCCATGATGCCGAGCCCGGCATGGGCGATGACACCGGAAGCCACCAGCCCGAGCGCGACCGCGATCGGCACGCCCGCGAACATCAGCGCGAAGAAGCCGAACAGCAGCACCACGGTATCGAAGCTCATCGCGCCCGCCAGACCCGGATGGCGCGGCCGATCAGCCGCAGCACGATAACCGCCGACAGGATCGGCAGCCACATGGTGTAGAGGAAGGTCGGGATACCCAACCCCGGCGAGGTCTCCTCGAAGCGGTACTCGTCCCAGGCGAGGCGGCCGCCGAGCCGGACGAGCAGCGCGAACATGACGATGCAGGCGGCGAGCACGAGCAGCTCTGCCCAGCGCCGCGCGCCGGGCGTCAGGCGGTCGAGCAGGAAGGTGACGCGGATATGCCGGTCGCCGGTGAAGGCGACCGCACTGCCGAGCAGCGTCACGATCACCATCAGCGCGATCGAGTACTCCTCCGTGAAGGCGAAGGAGATGTTCGTCAGGTAGCGGACGACGACATTGCCGAATGTGATGAGGCAGAGGGCGGCCATCGCCGCCGCAGTCAGCGCCTCTTCGATGCGGATGGGAACGCGGGGGCCCGGATCGGGGCGCCCCGGCGCCTCCTGGTCGTGCTCGGTCATGCCGGATCGGTCGACGGGACGCCCCCTTGCGCCGGCCGGCGCGAGGGGGGCGATCCCAGGGTCAGCGCTTGGCGATCGAGTCTTCGGCCATCTTCACGAGATCCGGACCGATCTCCTTGGTCCATTTCTCGTAGACCGGCTTGGTCGCGGTCTGGAACGCCTTCAGCTCGGCCGGGGACAGGCGCGTGATGGTCACGCCGAGGCCCGCGATCTCCTTCAGCGTCGCATCGTCGCCGGGGACGATCCCCTTGCGCGCCGCGACGATGTTCTCCTTGGCCGCCTGCATGGCCGCCTCGCGGACGATCTTCTGGTCTTCCGGCTTCCAGCTCGCCCAGACCTGCTTGTTGACGACGAAGATCAGCGGGTCGGCGACGTAGCCCCAGAGCGTGACGTATTTCTGGCCGACCGTATGCAGCTTGGCGACGGTGAAGATGGTGAGCGGGTTCTCCTGGCCGTCGACCGCGCCCGTCGACAGGGCCGGCTGCGCGTCGGCCCAGCTCATCTGCGTCGGGTTGGCGCCCAGCGCCGAGAAGGTGTCGTTGAAGAGCGGCGAGCCGACGACGCGGAACTTGAGGCCCTTCATGTCGTCGGGCGACTTGATCTCGCGCTTGGAGTTGGTCACCTCGCGGAAGCCGTTCTCACCCCAGGCCAGCGGCACGACGTCCCGGGCCGAAAGAAGCTCGAAGAACTTCTTGCCCACCGGCCCCTGCGTCAGCGCGTCGATCGCCTTGTAGTCGGGCATCAGGAAGGGCATCGAGAACAGGTTGAGCTGCTTGATCTGCGGCGACCAGTTGATGGTCGAGCCGATGGCGAGGTCGATCGTGCCCTGGCGGAGCGCGGTGAATTCCTTGGTCTGGTCGCCGCCGACCAAGCTGGTGCCGGGATACATCTTGATGTTGATGCGGCCCTGCGTCCGCTCGCGCACGAGGTCGCCCCAGCGCTCGCCGGCGATGCCCCACGGGAACGGCTTCCCGACGACGGTCGAGAGCTTGTATTCCGACTTGTAGGCCTGGGCCGCGGCCATGCCGGCCGTAAGCGAGACCGCGAGCGCGCCGGCTGCGGCGAAGAGCCATCTCCTGGACATCGTCATGGGGTCCTCCTCCCGATCTTGTTGAGCATTCATACCATCGCGCGTGCCGCCGCCGCCACTTTCGCGGGCATGATGCGGCTCTCCGCCTCCAGCACCGGCGCGTAGGCGACGGGGATGCGCGGCGCGCCGAGGCGGCGCACGGGCGCCTTCAGGGCACCGAACAGCGCCTCGCCGACGGTGGCCGCGATCTCGCCGCCGAAGCCGCCCGCCTGCACCGCCTCGTGCACGATGAGGCAGCGCCCGGTGCGGCGCACGGAATCCAGCACCATGGCCCGGTCCCACGGCCACAGCGTGCGCAGGTCGATGATCTCCAGCGACGGCGTGTCCGGCTCGTCCGCCGCCGCCTCCACCACCTGGACCATGCGCGACCAGGTGACGATCGTGACGTCGTCGCCGCGGCGCACCAGCCGGCCTTCGCCGAGCGGCACCAGCCCGTTCTCGGCATCGGCGGGCACCTCGCCCAGCGCCGGCCAGAGATCCTTGTGCTCCATGTAGACGACGGGATCGTCGCAGCGGATGGCCGACTTGAGCAGCCCGTAATTGTCCGCGGGCGTCGCGGGCGCGACCACGACGAGACCCGGAATATGCGCATACCAGGCTTCGAGCGACTGCGAGTGCTGGGCTGCGGACGAGCGCCACATGCCGATCGGCTGGCGCACGACGAGCGGCACCCGCCCCTGGCCGCCGAACATGTAGCGTGCCTTGGCGGCTTGGTTGACCAGCTCGTCGACGGCGCAGAGGGCGAAGTCCGAGAACCGCATCTCGACCACCGGCCGGCTGCCGACCATCGCCGCGCCGACGGCCGCGCCCATGATCGTCGCCTCGGAGATCGGGGTGTCGGCGATGCGGGCGGGGCCGAACTCCTCGGCGAGGCCGCGATACTGGCCGAAGACGCCGCCGCGCCCGAGATCCTCGCCGAGCGCCCAGACGCGCGGGTCGCGCCGCATCTCCTCGGCGATCGCCTGTCGCGAGGCGTCGAGATAGCTGAGCTGGCTCATGCCCGCGCCTCCGGCCGGCCCGCACCGGGCATGTCGACGTCCTGGACATCGGTCCATGCCAGATCCGCTTCGGGATGCGGCGCCGCCAACCCGTCGGCGACCGCCCGGGCCGCCTCGGCCTCGGCGTCCGCCACGACCCGGTCCAATTCGTCCGTATCCAGGCCGCCCAGCACCAGCAGGTCGCGGCAGCGGCGGATCGGTTCGTCGCGCCAGTGCTCCTCGACCTCGGCGGCCGGCCGGTAGGGCGCCGGATCGACCGCGGTATGGCCGCGCAGCCGGTAGGTCCGGGCGTGCAGGAACTGGGGTCCGGCACCAGCGCGCACGAGGCGGACGAGTTCGGCCGCCGTCTGGTCGACCGCGAGCACGTCGTTGCCGTCGACCGGGGTCGACGGGATGCCCAGGCTCTCCGCCCGGGCGCCGGGCCCCGGGCCGGCGGTGACGGCGCGCGTCCGCGTCGTCGCCGCGAATCCGTTGTCCTCGCAGACGAACAGCACCGGCAGGTCGAACACCTTGGCCCAGTTGAGCCCCTCCAGGAAGGGCCCTCGATTGATGGCGCCGTCACCGAAGAAGCAGGTGACGATGCGCGGGTCGCCGGCGAGCTTCATCGCATGCGCCGCGCCGACCGCGATCGGAATGCCGGCGCCGACGACGCCGTTGGCGCCGAGCATGCCGACCTGGAAATCGGCGATGTGCATCGAGCCGCCCTTGCCCTGGCACGCGCCGGTCGCGCGGCCGAAGAGCTCGGCCATCATGGCGCCCATGTCCGCGCCCTTGGCCAGCGTATGCCCGTGCCCGCGATGGTTGCTGACGATGAAGTCGCCGCGATCGAGATTGACGCAGACGCCCGACGCAACGGCCTCCTGGCCGATCGACAGGTGGACCGCGCCCTTGACGTGCCCGGCCTGCAGCGCCCGGTCGGCCGCCTCCTCGAAGGCGCGGACGCGCGCCATGGTGCGATAGTGACCGAGGATGCGCGCGCGGTCGACGTTGCCACGGATCGGACCCGTGGCATCGGCGCGCGATTCTCCCGGCCGGTCGACTAGCGGTGCCGGCATTCCCTCCTCGATTTCCCTTGGGCAAGCGGCGCAACGCCCGCTTGCACTTTCCCGTGCGGGCACTTATCAGCCATCGGCAGGCGGTCGGCAAGCCGGATCGGCGGCGCCGCGGGCGGGGAAATCGATGGATCAACAGACTCAGACCTCACCGATCTTTGCCCTGGACAGCGTCACCCAGGTGGACGAGCGCTGCGCCGGACTGGTGCTGATCGCAGCCTCCCACGGCGGAACCTATTCCGGCTATCTGGCCGCGCGCGGGCGCGTGCGGGCGGCGATCTTCAACGATGCCGGGGTCGGCCTCGACGAGGCCGGCATCGCCGGCCTCGCCTATCTCGAGCGGCTCGGCATCCCCGCCGCCGCCGTCTATCATTCGTCCTGCCGCATCGGCGACGCCCGCGACATGGTCGACCGTGGCCTCGTCGGCCATGCCAACGGCCCGGCGCGCCAGCTCGGCTGCGTCCCCGGCCTCAAGGTCCGCGACTGCGCCGCGCGCATGGTCGCAGCCCTTCCCCCCGCCGAAGACGCGGCGCCGCCGATGGCCGAGGAGACCCGCACGCTGCTGCGGGACAATGCCGCCGGCCCGAAGGTCTGGGGATTGGACTCCGCTTCGCTCGTCACGCCGGAGGATGTCGGCCACATCGTCGTCACCGGTTCGCATGGCGGCCTCATGGGCGGCAATCCGGCGCTGGCGATCAAGGCCGACGTCCTGGCGGCGGTGTTCAACGATGCCGGCATGGGCATCGACCGCGCCGGCGTCGGGCGGCTGCCGGCCCTCAATGCCCGCGGCATCGCCGCCGTGACGGTCAGCAACCAGAGCGCGCGCATCGGCGACGCCCGCTCGGCATGGGCGACGGGCCGCCTCTCCTTCGCCAATCAGGCGGCGGCCGCGCTGGGCGCCCAGCGCGACATGCCGGTCCAGGAATTCTGCGAGCGCGTGCTCGCCGCCCACCAGAAAGGCTGATCGACCCGACCATGTCCGAACTGGCGAACCTACCTTCCGGCCGCATGAATGGCGGCCGGGCGATGGCCGAGATGCTGCGCCTTGCCGGTGTCGGCCCGATGTTCGGCATGGGCGGCTTCCAGCTGCTGCCGTTCTACGACGCGCTGCACCAGCTTGGCCTGCGCCACTTCCTCATCAACGACGAGCGGCATGGCGCGTTTGCGGCCGATGCCTATGCGCGGGTGACCAACCGGCCCGGCGTCTGCGACGGCACACTCGGCCCCGGTGCCACCAATCTCGTCACGGGACTGGTCGAATCCCTCAACGCCGGAACGCCGATGGTGGCGATCGCGGGCGATTCGCACCGTGCGCACTCCTGGAAGAACATGACCCAGGAATGCCGGCAGGTGGACATCCTGCGCCCGGCGGTGAAGGAGCTCATCCGGGTCGAGCTGACCAGCCGGATTCCGGAGCTGATGCGCCGTGCCTTCGCGGTGGCGACCTCCGGCCGACCGGGCCCGGTCCTGCTGGATGTTCCCGAAGACGTCTGCCACGGCGAGCACGAGTTTGCGGCCGACGACTTCCAGATCCCGGCCGACACGCTGGCCGCGCCGGCGCGCCGCAGCCGGCCCGACCGGACCGCGATCGAGCGGGCGGCGGCGCTGATCGCCGGCTCGAAGCGGCCGCTGCTGCTGGTCGGCGGCGGCGTCCACCTCTCCGCCGGGCAGGCGGCGCTGCAGCGGCTGGCCGAGAGCTGCGGCATCCCGGTCGCCCACACGATGAGCGGCAAGGGCTCGATCGCCTGCACCGACCCGCTGTCGGTCGGCCTGTTCGGCCGCTATTCGCGCATCGCCAACGACCTCATCGCGGCGGCCGACTGCCTGCTCGTGGTCGGCTGCAAGCTGGGCGAGATCGCGACCAAGCGCTATGCGCTGATCCCCGCCGGCGTCCCGATCATCCACCTCGACATCGTCGCCGAGGAGATCGGCCGCCACCAGCGGAGCGATGTGGCGCTGTGGGGGGACGCGGCCGCCGGCCTCGACGATCTGGCCGATGCGCTGTCGGGCGATGCGCGCCGCCTGCGCGGCGAACGCGCGGACTATCTGGCCGAGATCCCGGTGCGGATGACCAAGTGGCGGGAGGAGGCATCGCCCCGCCTGCTGTCGACCGACCGGCCGATCAACATGGCGCGGCTCTGCCACGGGCTGAACCAGGTGATGCCGGCCGAGAGCGTCGTCGTCGCCGACGGCGGCTTTGCCGCCCATTGGACCGGCCTCATCTACGACACCAAGGCGGCCGGACGGCACTATATCGCCGACCGCGGCCTGGCCTCGATCGGCTACGGCCTGCCGGGCGGCATGGGTGCCGCACTCGGCGTACCGGACAAGCCGGTCGTCGCGGTCACGGGCGACGGCGGCTTCAACATGGGCCTGGGCGAGCTGGAGACGGCGCGGCGCTGCGGCGCGAACCTGACGGTGGTCGTCGTCAACAACGCCGCCTCGGGCTACGTCAAGGCGCTGCAGCACGCGATGTACGGCCGGCGCTACCAGTCGAGCGATCTCGTCGAGATGAACTACGCCGCGATCGCCGAGCAGATGGGCTGCCGCGGCATCCGGGTGGAAGACCCGGCGGCCATCGACGGTGCGCTCGCGGCCGGCATCGCCGAGCGCGACCGACCGACCGTGATCGACGTCGTCGTGACCCGCGATCCGGGCCAGATGCTACCCGGCGTCGACAATCGGGCCGTCGAAATCAAGAAGGGCGACCGCGTCGCCTGAGCGGCCCCGCCATCCGGCTTGAGTGGTCCAGGGCGCGCCGGCTAGCCTGTAGCATGCGCACCCCGGCCCCACGGACGCCGACGACTCCCGCCTACCCCGGCGGAATGGAGTGGCGGCAGTGACGGACGCCGGACGGGGCGGCCCCGTGCCGATGCACGCGCCCGAGTCCATCCAGACCTTCGGCTTCCTGCTGGCGTTCCGGGAACCCGGCCGCCACCTCGAGCGATGCTCGGCCAACATCCGGGATCTGCTGGGGAGAGCGCCGCAGGAGCTGGTCGGGCTGCGGCCGGAGGATGTGCTGCCGTCGGCGCTGATCGACCAGATCGAGACGTCTCCGGCCACACCGTCGGGCGGCACCTTGCTGCGCCAGGCGTTCGTCGCGCCCGACGGCACGCCGCACTCCGTCACGGTCCTGCGCACCGCCGACCATCTGATCCTCGAGCTGGAGCCGACGGACGAGGATTGCGCGGCGATCTACGAGCTGGTCTGCCGAGTTCAAGCCGGGATCGAGATCCTGCGCCCCATCGCCGATCCGCAGCGGATGCTGGCCAAGATCGCCGAGATCTTCCGCGACATCACGGGCTTCGACCGGGTGCTCCTCTTCCGCTTCGACGCCGACTGGAACCGCGACATCGTCGCCGAAGAACGGTCGCCCGCGGCGCCGGGACGGTTCCTCGGCCTTCGCGTGCCGGCCGACGCCCTGCCCGTGGTGGCCCGGCGCCTGTACCAGAGGGCTGGAATCCGGCTGATTCCGGACGTCCGCCTGCCCAGCGTCCCCATCGTCGGCGTCGCCGGAGCGGCGCTGGACGGCGAGCCGCTCGACCTTTCCGATTCGTGCCTCAGGGCCACCTCCGCCGAACATGCCGCGCATCTGACGGCCATCGGCGTTCGCGCCAGCCTGACCATCGCGATCGAACTCTCCGGTCATCTCTGGGGCATCGCCACCGCCCACCACTATCAGCCGCGCCGGCTGTCGGCGATCCGGCGCGCCGCCTGCCGGATGCTGGCCACGTCGATCGCGGCCCCGCTGGCAGCCCTCGAAGACACCGCCCGGGCGGCCGACAGCACCCGGCGCGCCATCGCGGTCGCGCGCGCCGGCGGCGAGGCGATCGAGCGGGCCGGTCCGGGCGGCTCGCCGCTCGACGCGTTCGTCCGGCATCTGGCCGACGTCGCCGATGCCACCGCCGCCGTGCTGCGGATCGGCACGGCGGAGGCATCGGCCGGAACCCTGCCGGCGCGGCCGCTCCTCGACCGCATCCTGGCGCTGGCCGCCTCCGAACATGAGGGAGGGGTCTTCGCGACCGACTCCCTGTCCCGGCTCGAGCCGTCGATGGCGCCGGTGCGTGACATCGCCAGCGGCGTGGTCAGCCTCGATCTGCCCGTCCCGGGCGGCGGGATGCTGCTGCTGCTGCGCGGCGAGATCGTCGAGGAGGTGGTCTGGGCGCAGGATGGCTCGCAACCCTATTCCGACTCGGGCCCCCCCTGGGCCGTGGCCGTGGGAAACCGGAAGGGGAATCCGCCACTTGGCGGCGACGGCGCCGGCGTGCAGCGGGTCCGCGGCGTGGCGCGCGGCTGGTCGGAGCGACTGCTGCCGTTGCTGCCGGTCGCCCGCCAGGCGGTGCTGGACATCGTTCGGGCGGCGACGGAGCGCGAGGCGCTGGCTGCGATCCGCCGCCGGGAAAGCGAGCTGCGCACGATCTACGACAGCGTCGACGAGGGCATCGCGCTGGCGGACAGGACCGGCCGAATTCTGAACTGCAACCAGCGCTTTGCCGCGCTGCTCGACCTGCCGCTCGAGACCGTCGTCGGGCAGCCGTTCGACGCTCTGATCGAGCCGGCGGGTCCGGGCTCCCTCCGCCTGCTGGACGGCACGCCGACCAAGGTACGGCTGCGCGGCGCGGACGCTGGCGGACGGGCACTCGAATTCCGCTCGAGCCCCACCGGACAGGGCGACGGCAGTTCCTGGACCATCGTGCTGCGGGACGTCTCGCAACGCGAGCGGTTCGAGGCCGAGCTGGTCCGGGCGCGCGAGGCGGCCGAGCGGGCCAACCGCGCCAAGGACGAGTTTCTCGCCAACATGAGCCACGAGCTGCGCACGCCGCTGACGGCCGTGCTCGGCTACATCGACCTGCTCGACCAGCAGATCCGCGACCCGACCCAGCGCAAATGGATCTCGACCGTCCGACGCTCGGGCTGGAGCCTGCTGCGGCTGTTGTCCGACATCGTCGACTTTGCCCGTATCGATGCGGGCGAAGTCCGGCTGGAGTTCGGCGTCTTCGACCCGGTCGCCAAGGTGCATTCGATCATCGACCTGTTCCGACCGACGATGGACCAGAAGGGAATCGCCGCCGAGGTGCGGGTGGCGGCCGGCATGCCGCGCGCCGTGGTCGGCGATCAGGCGCGCATCCGCCAGGTCCTGAGCAACCTCATCGGCAATGCGGTGAAGTTCACCCGCGAGGGCCGCATCACGGTCGACATCGAGGCGAGTGCGCCCGACCCCGCCGGGCAGATCGCCATGTCCATCTCGGTCGCCGATACCGGAGTCGGCATCGCCGCCAAGGATCTCGGCCGCCTGTTCGACCGCTTCTCGCAGGCCGACACCAGTTCCACCCGGCCCTTCGGCGGCGCCGGGCTCGGCCTCGCGATCGCGCGGGGCCTCGCCCGTCGCATGGGTGGCGACGTCACGGCCCACAGCGCGGGGCCCGGCCAGGGCGCCCGCTTCCGGCTGGACCTGCCGGTGCGCTCGGTGGCGCGGGCGGCCCCCCCGTCACCGCCGGCCGCCGCGGGCACGCGCCAGCACGGCAGCGTGCTGATCATCGAGGACGATCCCGTGAACCAGGAACTGCTGGCCGAGATGGTGCGCGTGCTCGGCTTCACCGCAGAGCTGGCCGGCACGGGCGAGCAGGGGGTGGCGGCCGCAGCCGCGCGGCCCGACCTGACGGCGCTGCTCGTCGACGTCAATCTGCCCGGCATCAACGGGCTGGAGGCGATCCGCCGCATCCGCGCCCTCGACCCGCCCGTGTCGGGCGCGCCGATCCTCTGCATCACGGCGCTCGCGTCCGACCGGGACCGGGTCGCGGCGCTGGCCGCCGGCGCCGACGCCTATCTCAGCAAGCCGTTGCGGCTGGCCGAGCTGCGTCAGACCCTGGAGCGCGAGATCGCGCGCCGTTCCGCCTGATCCGTCAGGCGTGCGAGTAGAGCGGCAGCCCCGCGACCGGGATCTCCGCCCTCAGGATCTGGCCGGTCTCGCTCTCGGTAATGTAGAGCGTCCGCCGGTCCGCGCCGCCGAAGGCGAGATTGGTGGTGCCCGGCCCGGCGCAGCTGTCGACCCGCCATTCCGGCTCGCCGGTCGGCCCGAACAGCCAGACGGCGCCGAGGCCGACATGGCAGACGGCCAGCCCACCGGAACCGAGGACGGCGATTCCGTCCGGGCCGGTGCCGCCCGACAGCTGCAGGAAACAGCCGACCTTCGAGGGCGATCCGTCGGCCATCAGCGGCAGCCGCCAGACGGCGTTGGCGCGGGTGACGGCGACGTAGAGAATGCGCTCGTCGGGTGAGAGCGCGATCCCGTTCGGGCTCGGCACGCGGTCGAGAAGGCATTCCAGCCGACCGGCCGCCGTCAGGCGGTAGACCCGGCCGCTCGGGTCGTGCAGGCCGCTCTGGCCCTGGTCGGTGAAGTAGAGATCGCCGTTCGACGCGAAGATGAGGTCGTTCGGCCCGCGGAACCGCTCGGAATGGCGACGCGAGATCAGGGGCGCAATCGTGCCGGAGGCCGGATCGAGCGTCAGGAGGCCGTTCTTGTAGTCCGCGATGGCGATGCGGCCGTCGCGGGCGATCTTCAGGCCGTTCGGTTCGCCGTCATACTCCGCGACGAGGGTGAACTGGCCGGCCGGCGATACCCGCAGGATGCGGCCGTTCGGAATGTCGGTGACCCAGAGATCGCCCTGCCGATCGAAGGACGGGCCTTCCAGGAAGCAGTCGACGTGATGCCCGCCGCGGTTGGCGTCGGCCCACTCGCTGCGCCGCGGCCGTCGCAGGTGATCGGGCAGGCGGGCAAAGACGGTGGTGGCGATGCGCTGCGGCGGCGCGAACAGCATGGGTGGACCTCCGGTCGGATCGGCCAGTCGACCATATCCCGGGCATGGCGGTTCCCGCGACCCTTCCGGGTGCGCCCGCAAGGGCATAGATATGACCCATGACCGATCCGCAGATGGCACTCGATTTCTCGCCGCCCGCCGCGCCGGGCGATCTCTCCATCGGGGTGCTCGCCGAGCGAACCGGGTGCAAGGTGCAGACGATCCGCTGGTACGAGCAGATCGGCCTGCTGCCGCCCGCGATCCGCTCGTCCGGCAATCAGCGGCGGTACGGCGCAGCGCATCTCCATCGCCTGGCGTTCATCCGCCACGCCCGCGAACTGGGCTTCCCGCTGGAGCAGATCCGCGAGCTGCTGGCGCTTGCCGACGAGCCGGACCGGCCATGCGCCGAGGCCCACGCGATCGCCAGCAGCCATCGCGACGCGGTGCGCAGCCGGATCGCGCGGCTGCAGGCGCTGGAACGCGAACTGGACCGCATGATCGCCGCCTGCGACGCCGACCGGGCGGCCGACTGCCGCATCATCGAGGTGCTGGCGGACCACGCCCATGGCCACTGCCTGACCCATGACCATGGCGGCACCGCCGAACCGGTCGCGCCGGCCGCCCACCGCCGGGCGCGGCCGGGCTCCTGAGACGAAAGGGTCCAGACGGTCCGCGAAACGCTCAGGCCTGGGTGATGAGCAGGGTGCTTCCGATCAGGGCGAGCAGGAGGACCGAGAGATTGGTCGCCGCCGCGGCGCGCGCCGCCGATTCGCCCGCCAGGGACCGGACGAGCTGGGCGGTGCCCAGCGCGATCGCCGCCTGCACCAGGGCGAAACCGACGAGATAGGCGCCGAGCACACCCGCCTCCGCGCCGACGATGCTCTCGCCATAGGCGTAGCCATGGAAGAGGCCGGCGGCGCCGAGCACCATCAGCCGGCCCGGCATGGCGCCGCGCCCGACGGCGAGAATGGCCGCAAGGACCAGCAGCGACACCGCGACCGCGGCCTCGGCGATCGGCATGCCCGCGCCCGCGACATGGACGAGGCAGCCGGCGAGCGTGCCGCCCACGAACGCCAGCACCGGCGCCGCGCCGAGCCCCGCCGCCGCCGACAGCACGCCGATCCCGACGACGAAGGCGAGATGGTCGATGCCGATCACGGGATGCCCCAGGCCGGACAGCAGTCCGTCGAACGCGTCCTCGGGCAGCCTCCCGCCCATGGCATGGTGCGCCTGCGCCAGGGTCGGCGCCAGGAACCAGGCCGTCCCGGTCAAGATCGCCTTGATGAACATCGCCCCCTCCGTTCCCGCCTGCCCGGCGGCAGCATAGATGACGCTGGCGGCCGCCGTCAGCGACGATCGGAGGGAAGACGGACGGTGAAGCGCGCTCCCCCGGGGGGCGGGCGGTTCTCGGCCGTGACCGTACCGCCATGGGCCTCGACGATCTGCTTGGAGATGCTGAGGCCAAGGCCGGAATGGGTGCCGAACTTCTCGCCGGACGGACGCTCGCTGTAGAAGCGCTGGAAGATCGCCTCCAGATTGTCGGGCGGGATGCCGGGTCCCTCGTCCTCGACCTGCGCCACCACCCAGGCGCCCTGGCGGACGGCGCGCAGCGTCACGGTGCCGCCCGGTGGGCTGAAGGACACCGCATTGGCGATCAGGTTGCGGAAGACCTGCCCGAGCCGGCTCTCCAGGCCCGTCACCGCGAGATCCTGGTGGCGGGCGATGTCCAGCCGGATCGCCGGTCCGCCGCCGTCGTCGGTCGTCTGATGCAGTTCCGCCAGCGCATCGAGCAGGCGGGCGACGTCGACCGTCTCCGTCGCGTCGCGCGACAGCTCGGCATCGAGGCGGGAGGCGTCCGAGATGTCGGTGATGAGACGGTCGAGGCGCCCGACATCCTCCTGGATGATCGCCATGAGGCGGCGCTGCTGGTCGGGATCCTTGACGCGGGCCGCCGTCTCGACCGCGCTGCGCAGCGAGGTGAGAGGGTTCTTGATCTCGTGCGCCACGTCGGCCGCGAAGCGTTCGTTGGCGTTCAGGCGCTGCCACAGGACCTGGGTCATGGTCCGCAGCGATTCCGCGAGGTCGGCGATCTCGTCGTTGCGGCGCCCGATCTGCGGGATCTCGGGCGGCCGCCCCTGGCCGCGCTTCACCCGTTCGGCGGCCCGGGCGAGCCGCAGCACCGGCCGGACGATCGTGCCGCCGAGATAGAGCGACAGCAGGACCGTGCTGGCGAGCGCGACGGCGAAGACGCGCAGGATGTCGAACCGGACCGAGCGGATCGCCTTCTGGATCGCCTGATCCTCGGTCGACAGCATGACCGCGCCCAGCACCTGCTTGAAGCGCTGCACCGGCACCGCCGCCGACAGCACGGTGCGGTCGAACGGATCGCGCCGCCGCATGCGCTGGGGTTCACCCTCCAGCGCCCGCTGCACTTCGACATAGTCCGACGCCGTCTGGGTCGGGCGCTCGACATAGAGCGGCAGTTCCTCGCCGTCGGGCAGGAGGCCGACGATCCAACCATAGATCCGTCCCGCCGCCCCCAGCAGCGGCGGGTCGTCCTCCGGCGGCGGCAGCCGCTCGATGTAGATGCTGCCGCCGGGCCCGGACAGCAGGCGCGTGTCGGCGACGAGCGAGCCGTCGGCGGCGAAGAGGCGCGCGCGGGCGCCGGTCGGCTCGACGAGGCGCCGGACCATGTGCCGCGCCGCCTCGAGCGACAGCGTCACCTCCTCCGCCGCCGCCATATGATCGACCGTGCCCTCGCCGAGCGCGTTGGCGATCAGTTCGGCCTGGGTGCGCAGGGCGTCCAGCTCGCTCTGGACCAGGCCGCGGCGATACTCCCCGACATAGAGCAGCCCGCCGACCAGGATCAGCAGCGGCAGCACGTTGACCGCCAGGATGCGCCGCGTCAGGGCCGAGCCGAAGGGGTTGCGCCAGGTCCGGACGGAGCGGGACCGTGCATCCCCTGCCCCGACCGTCTGGAGTGGAAGCGAACGCGGGTCGGACGAATGCGGGTCGGGGGCGTTCCGCAGTTCCGGCTCCAGGCGTTCGCTGTCGGCGAATGGGCGCATCGGCGTCGTCGCGCGCGGCGGCAGCCCGCCGTCAGCCCTCGCGATAGCGGTAGCCGACGCCGTACAGCGTCTCGATCTGCTGGAACTCGTCGTCGACGACCTTGAACTTCTTGCGCAGCCGCTTGATGTGGCTGTCGATGGTGCGGTCGTCGACATAGATGCTCTCGCCATAGGCCGCGTCCATCAGCTGGTCGCGGTTCTTGACGTGGCCCGGCCGGACCGCCAGCGCCTTGAGGAGCAGGAACTCGGTGACCGTGAGCGTCACGTCCAGCCCCTTCCAGGTGCAGGCGTGGCGCCCGGGATCGAGCACCAGCGGCCCGCGATGGATGGCCGGCTCGCCCTCGCCGTCCGGCGGCTCGCGGGCGATCTCGCCGCGGCGCAGCAGCGCCCGGATGCGCTCGATCAGCAGGCGCTGCGAGAAGGGCTTCTTGATGTAGTCGTCGGCCCCCATGCGCAGCCCCAGCACCTCGTCGACCTCGTCGTCCTTGGAGGTGAGGAAGATGACCGGCATGGCCGTGATCTTGCGCAGGCGTGACAGCAGCTCCATCCCGTCCATGCGCGGCATCTTGATGTCGAGCACCGCGAGATCGACCGGCTGCGCGGTCAGGCCGCGCAGCGCATCCGCGCCGTCGGTAAAGGTCCGCACCGTGAAGCCTTCCGCCTCGAGCGCGATGGAGACAGAGGTCAGGATGTTCCGGTCGTCGTCGACGAGAGCGATGGTGTGAGCCACGCTTCCCCCCAGATGCGTTAAGAGCGTGGGAAAAGTCCTTGGGCAATATGGCCCTTTTGCGGCTCTTTTTCGACGGCGCCGCGGGCGGGCCGCAGCGCCCGGGTCACGAGGTCGCCTGCTCCTGGAGGCGCCGGCGGGCGGCGCGATCCGCACCGGACGGCAGCGGCGTCAGCGGATCGCCGATCCAGGCCAGCACGTCGTTCCAGACCGTCTCGGCCTGAAGGTCGCGCAGCAGCATGTGCCAGCCTTCGGGATAGAGCGCGACGCGCTGGCGGTCCGCGGCCCCCGGCAGGCGCGACAGCATCAGCGCCGTCGGCGCCTTCGGGACGATCTGGTCCTTCTCGCCGTAGAGGACGAGCGCGCGCGTGCGGAAGCGCGACGCCGCGGCCAGGGCCGCGTCCATGAGGTCGACGAGCCCGCGGATGGTATCGGCGCGCGTGTCCTTGATGACCCTGGGATCACGGCTGAAGTCGCGCAGCATCGTCTCGTTGTCGGACGGGCGGAACCCGAGCCCGCCCCCGGACAGCGTGAGCCAGGGCATGGTCGTCGACACCAGGGACAGTGCCCATCGCTTGGTGAACCCCATGGTCGTCCGGCCCCAGACGGCCGGCGCGACCAGGATGACCCCGTCGACCGCCGGCACGGACTGCCCGGTCATCGTCACCATGGCGATGGCGCCGCCCATGCTCTCGCCCAGGAGAAAGATCGGCGCGTCGGGGTGGCGCGACCGCACGAGCCGCAATGCCGTGGCGGCGTCGCGGGCGTAGGCTTCCGCCCCCGCCCAGAAGCCGCGGTTCGGCGCATCCCCGAAACCGCGCTGGTCGTAGGCATAGGTCGCGACGCCATGTCCGGCCCAGTGGCGCGCCGGCATCTCGAAGGCGGCCGAGTAGTCGTTGAAGCCGTGCAGAGCCAGGACCACGGCCCGCGGCTGCGTCTCGGGCGTCCACACGCGCATGGGCAGGCGCAGCCCGTCGGCGGTGACGAGCTCGCGGCTCTCGAGGGTGGCGGTCGTCACGGTCGGGCCGGGCAGCATGTAGCCGGGCGCACACCCCACCAGCATGGCGAGGCACGCCAGCAGCAGGATCCGGCGGACACCCGGCATTCCCGGCCTAGGCCGCCGCCGCCAGCGGCCGCGTCAGGGCGAGGAAGGCGTCCTCGAGGCTGCCCTCCTCCGTGGTGAGGTCGACGGCGACCAGGCCGGCCGCCTGGAGCGCGATCAGCAGATCCTGGGCGCGCGTCCGGCTGGGCCGGTAGCGGATGGCGAGGCGGCGCGGGCTCACCAGCTCGGCATCGAGAGCGGCCAGCGCCGACGGCAGGACGGCCAGCGGGTCGGCAAGGGTCACCACCAGCGTCTTCCGGTCGAGCCGTCGCACCAGGGTGGAGGTCTCCTCGCAGGCGACGACGCGGCCGCGATCGATGATGGCGATGCGGTCGCACAGGGCCTCCGCCTCCTCCAGATAGTGCGTCGTCAGCATGATCGTGGTGCCGGCGGCCGCCAGCCCGCGGACATAGGTCCAGAGCTGCTGGCGCAGTTCGACATCGACGCCGGCCGTCGGCTCGTCGAGAACCAGCACGGGCGGGGAATGGACCAGCGCCTTGCCGACGAGCAGCCGGCGGCGCATGCCGCCCGACAGCGAGCGGGCATAGGCGTCCGCCTTGTCGACGAGGCCGAGCGCGGCCAGGATCGCGTCGGTCCGGCGCGCCGACGGCGGCACGCCGAAGAGGCCGGCATGGAGTTCCAGCACCTCGCGCGGGGTGAAGAACGGATCGATGTGGGGCTCCTGCGGCACCACGCCGATCGCCTGCCGGGCGTGGAGCGGCTGGCGATCGATGTCGTAGCCCCAGATGCGCACCTTGCCCGACGTCTTGCGGACGAGGCCGGCCAGGATGTTGATGAGCGTCGACTTGCCGGCGCCGTTGGGACCCAGCAGGCCGAACACGCTGCCCCGGGGGATCGCGAGATCGACCCCGTCGAGGGCCTGCTTGGCCTGCTGCCGGCGGCGGGCCGCGTAGGTCTTGGCGAGGCCCGTGATCTCGACGGCATGATCGGGCAGGACGGTCGCCGGCGTCTGCACGCTGTCGTGTCTTCCCTTACCGGAGGTCCGTGGTGGCCGGGCGTTGGAATCCGGCGGCGCCATCGGTATCATCCGGGCCGACTTCGGGTCAATCCGGCCTGCCCTGTCGCCCTGCTCTTTCGCGAGGGGCGGCCGCCACCATCGGAAGCTTCCATGCTGCACAGTTCCGCGCCCCGCACCACCCCCGCCGGGACGCCGGTCGAGACGATCGAGTCCGACCAGCCGACCGTCGGCTGCGACGGCGGCGACGGCCCGCTCGGCCATCCGCTCGTCTTCCTCAACCTGTTGCCGGCGGGTGCGATCGACTGCCCCTATTGCGGGCGGCATTTCGTCTTCGCGGGCGATCCCGCGGCGAGCCACGGGCATTGACCGGCCCGGCGGCAGATGTCGCGGCGGCCGAAGTCGCGGCAGCGGAGCCGACGACGACGCCAGCGCCGACGCTGCGCCACCTCTATCTCGTCGACGGCTCCGGCTTCATCTTCCGCGCCTTCCACGCGCTGCCGCCGCTGACCCGCCCGGACGGCACGCCCGTGGGCGCGGTCCTCGGCTTCAGCAACATGCTGCTGAAGCTGCTCAACGAAACCGACGCCGACGCCATCGCCGTCATCTTCGATGCCTCGCGGCACAGTTTCCGCAATGCGATCTATGCCGACTACAAGGCGCAGCGGCCGGACGCCCCGCCCGAGCTGATCCCGCAGTTCGCGCTGGTCCGGGAGGCGACCGAGGCCTTCAACCTGCCGGGCGTCGAGAGCGAAGGCTACGAGGCCGACGACATCATCGCCACCTATGCCAGGGCCGCCCGGCGCCGGGGCATCGAGGTCACCATCGTCTCGTCGGACAAGGATCTGATGCAGCTCGTCGATGGCGGCATCCGGATGCTCGACCCGATCAAGAACAAGGCGATCGGGCCCGAGGAGGTGCGCGAGAAGTTCGGCGTCCTGCCGGACAAGGTGGTGGACGTCCAGGCCCTGGCGGGTGATTCGGTCGACAACGTGCCGGGCGTTCCCGGCATCGGCGTCAAGACCGCCGCGGATCTCATCGGCACATATGGCGATCTCGACCAGCTGCTCGCCCGCGCCGCCGAAATCAAGCAGCCGAAACGGCGGGAATCGCTGATCGCATTTGCCGATCAGGCACGCATCTCGCGCGAGCTGGTGCGGCTCAAGGACGATGTGCCGGACCTGCCCCCGGTCGATGCGCTGGCCGTCCGGCCGGCCGATCCCGGACGTCTCGTCGATTTCCTGCGGGCGCAGAACTTCCGCACGCTCCTTGCCCGCGTCGAGGGCCGCAACGCCCAGCGCGCCCACGCGGCGGCGGCCCTGGCGCCGGTCGCGGCGGCGGCCGGTACGCCAAGCGCGGCCGGCGTCGCCCGCGACCGCTATGTCCTGATCCAGGACATGGCCGCGCTCGACGCCTGGATCGCGCGTGCGCGTGAGGCCGGCGCGTTCGCCGTCGACACCGAGACGACGTCGCTCGACGCCGTCGCTTGCGAGCTGGTGGGCGTCTCGCTGGCGATCACGCCGGGCGAGGCCGCCTATCTGCCGCTCGCCCACAAGGTCGACGGGCTCGACCTCGCCGCCGGCGGCACGCCGGTGCAGGTCGACCGCGACGCGGCGCTGGCGCGGCTGAAGCCGCTGCTCGAGGATCCGGCCGTCCTCAAGATCGGCCACAACCTCAAATACGACGCCGTCGTCTTCGGCAAGCACGACATCCGGCCCGATCCGGTCGACGACACGATGCTGCTGTCCTATGTGCTCGACGGCCACCTGCACGGGCACGGCATGGACGAGCTGGCGGAGCTGCATCTGCAGCACAAGACGATCGCCTATGCCGATGTCTGCGGCAGCGGCAAGAGCCAGATCACCTTCGACTTCGTGCCGCTGGACCGCGCCCGCGACTATGCCGCCGAGGATGCCGACGTCACGCTGCGCCTTCACGGGCTGCTGCGGCCGCGGCTGCTGCAGGACCGGCAGGTCGCGCTCTATGAGACGACCGAGCGGCCGCTGGTCGGCGTCGTCGCCGACATGGAGCGGGCCGGCATCCTGGTCGACCCGGTCGAGCTGAAACGGCTCAGCGCCAACTTCGCCGAACGGCTCGCGACGCTGGAGACGGAGATCCACCGGCTGGCCGGCCATCCCTTCAACGTCGGTTCGCCCAAGCAACTGGGCGAGGTGCTGTTCGACGAAATGGCGCTGCCGGGCGGCAAGAAGGGCAAGACCGGCGCCTACGCCACCGGCGCGGACGTGCTGGAGGCGCTGGCCGCCCAGGGGCACGACCTGCCGGCCCGCGTGCTCGACTGGCGCCAGCTCGCCAAGCTCAAATCGACCTATGCCGACGCGCTGGTCGAGCAGATCAATCCCGCGACCGGCCGCGTCCATACCTCCTACGCGCTCGCCTCGACTTCGACGGGCCGGCTGTCATCCACCGATCCCAACCTCCAGAACATCCCGGTGCGCACCGAGGAAGGGCGCAAGATCCGCCGCGCCTTCATCGCGGCCCCCGGCCATGTCCTGATGTCGGCCGACTATTCGCAGATCGAGCTGCGGCTGGCCGCCCACGTCGCCGACATCGCGTCGCTCAAGGATGCGTTCCGCCAGGGCATCGACATCCATGCCCTGACCGCCAGCCAGGTCTTCGGCGTGCCCGTCGAGGGCATGGACCCGCAGGTCCGCCGGCGCGCCAAGGCGATCAATTTCGGCATCATCTACGGCATCAGCGGCTTCGGCCTGGCACAGCAGCTCGGCATCCCGCAGGGCGAGGCGCAGGCCTACATCGCCGCCTATTTCGAGCGCTATCCCGGCATCCGCGACTATATGAACCGGGCCAAGCAGGAAGCCCGGGAGAACGGCTTCGTGCGGACCATCTTCGGCCGCCGCTGCTGGGTGCCCGGCATCAAGGACAGCAATCCCGCCCGGCGGGCGTTTGCCGAGCGCCAGGCGATCAACGCGCCGCTGCAGGGCTCGGCCGCCGACATCATCAAGCGCGCCATGGGGCGCATCCCGGGCGCGCTGAAGCATGCCGGTCTCGGCGCGACCATGCTGCTGCAGGTCCATGACGAACTGGTGTTCGAGGTGCCGGAGAGCGAGGTCGAGGCGACCGCGGCGGCCGTCAAGCAAGTGATGGAGGGCGCCGCCCACCTCTCCGTGCCGCTGGTCGTCGACACCGGCACCGGCCACGACTGGGAGGCGGCGCACTGAGCGCCGCCTCCATTCGCGAGATCAGCCGAAGCGGCCGGTGATGTAGTCCTGCGTGCGGCGGTCGCGCGGCAGGGTGAACATGGTGTGGGTCTGGTCGAACTCGACGAGGTCGCCCAGGTACATGAACGCCGTGAAGTCCGAGCAGCGCGCCGCCTGCTGCAGGTTGTGCGTCACGATGGCGATCGTGTAGTCGCTCTTCAGCTCGTCGATCAGCTCCTCGATCTTCGCCGTCGAGATCGGGTCGAGCGCCGAGCAGGGCTCGTCGAGCAGGATGACCTGCGGCTGCACCGCGACCGTGCGGGCGATGCAGAGGCGCTGCTGCTGGCCGCCGGACAGGCTGAGGCCGTTGTTGTGCAGCTTGTCCTTCACCTCTTCCCAGAGCGCGACGCGGCGCAGTGCGGATTCGACCCGGGCGTCGATCTCCGCCCGCGACAGCCGCTCGTAGAGGCGGATGCCGAAGGCGATGTTCTCGTAGATCGACATGGGGAACGGCGTCGGCTTCTGGAACACCATCCCGACGCGCGAGCGCAGCAGGTTCGGATCCTGGCCGGCTGCCAGAATGTTCTGGCCGTCCACCAGAACCTCGCCGGTGGCCCGCTGCCCCGGATAGAGATCGTACATCCGGTTGAGGACGCGCAGCAGCGTCGACTTGCCGCAACCCGACGGGCCGATGAAGGCCGTCACCATGTTGCGGTAGAGCGAGAGGTTGATCCCCTTCAGGGCCAACGCGTCGCCATAGTAGAATTTCAGATCGCGCACGCCGATCTTCACGTCGAGGCGCGAAACGTCGACCGAGGGTTGGGCGACGTCCGGTGCCGACAGCGTCGTGTTCGTATTCATGACCGCTTCCCCGAAGCCGTGAGCGCACGGGCGGTGATGCTGAGCGCCAGCACCGCCAAGGTGATGATGAGAGCGCCCGTCCAGGCGAGGGCCTGCCAGTCCTTGTAGGGGCTGAGGGCGAACTGGAAGATGACGACCGGCAGGCTCGCCATCGGCGAGTTCAGGTCGGTCGACCAGAACTGGTTGTTGAGCGCCGTGAAGAGCAGCGGCGCGGTCTCGCCGCTGATGCGGGCGACGGCGAGCAGCACGCCGGTGATCATTCCGGCGCTGGCGGCGCGGTAGCACACGTGCCGGACGACATAGGCCCGCGGCAGGCCGAGCGCCGACGCCGCTTCGCGCAGCGGGTTGGGCACCAGCAGCAGCATGTCCTCGGTCGTGCGCACCACGACGGGGATCACGATGATCCCGAGCGCGATGGCTCCGGCCCAGGCCGAGAAGTGGCCCATGGGATAGACCACGATCTCGTAGACGATGAGGCCGATCACGATCGACGGCGCGCTGAGCAGGATGTCGTTGATGAAGCGGACGATGTTGGCCAGCCGTCCATGCCGCCCGTATTCCGCCATGTAGGTACCGGCGAGAATGCCGATCGGCGTGCCGAAGAGGACGCCGAGGGCCGTCATGATGAGGCTGCCGATGATCGGGTTGAGCAGGCCGCCGTCGGAGCCCGGCGGCGGCGTCATCTCGGTGAAGACGGCAACGGACAGGCCGCTGAACCCCTCCCACAGGAGGACGGCAAGGATGATGACGAGCCAGCCGAGCCCGATCGCGGTCGCCACGTAGGCCAGGCCGGTGGTCACGATGTTCCGGCGGCGGCGGCCGGGATAGTAGCGGTTGATGGTTTCGCTCATGGGGTCACCCGATCCGGCGCTCGACGCGCGACAGGAGCCAGCGGGAGATCGCCAGCACGATGAAGGTGATGACGAAGAGGATGAGGGCCAGCAGGATCAGCGAGGAGGTGTAGAGGTCGCCGACCGCCTCGGTGAACTCGTTGGCGATGGTGGCCGAGATGGTGGTGCCGGGCGCCAGGACCGAGGCGGAGATGCGGTGCGCGTTGCCGATCACGAAGGTGACCGCCATCGTTTCGCCGAGCGCGCGGCCGAGGCCGAGCATGAAGCCGCCGACGACGCCGACGCGGGTATAGGGCAGGACGACGTAGCGGAACACCTCCCAGGTCGTGCAGCCGACGCCGTAGGCCGCCTCCTTGAGGACGGGCGGGACCGTGTCGAAGACATCGCGCGAGATCGACGTCACCAGCGGCAGGACCATGATCGCCAGGATGAGGCCGGCGGTGAGCACGCCGATGCCGTAGGGCGGGCCGGCGAACAGGTTGGAAAGGACCGGAACATTCCCGAACAGGTCGATCAGCGCCGGCTGGAGCGTCGTCTGCAGGAAGGGCGCGAAGACGAAGAGCCCCCAGATGCCGTAGATGATGCTGGGGATGCCGGCCAGCAGCTCGATGGCGATCCCGATCGGGCGCCGCAGCCACATCGGGCAGAGATCGGTCAGGAACAGCGCGATCATCAGGCTGATGGGCACCGCCACCACCATGGCGATGACCGCCGTCACGATCGTGCCGTACATGGGGGCGACCGCACCGAACTGCTCGGTGACCGGGTTCCAGGAACCGCTGGTCAGGAAGCCGAAGCCGAAGGTCTGCATGGCCGGCCAGGCGCCGAACACGAGCGCGGCGATGCCGCCACCGAGGACGACCAGGACCGTGATCGCGGCCAGGCGCGTGACGAAGTGGAAGATGGCGTCGCTGCCGCGCATGCGCCGCAGGATCGCTTCGCGGCTGCTGGCGGCGGCAACGTTCGGCGGGGCCTCGGCCCGGATGGCGGTGTCGGTCACGTCGGGACCTTGCGGCTGTTGGAGGCGGTCGGAAGCAGGCGGCAGAAAGGGTGCCGGCACAGCGGCACCCTTTCCGACCGAACCCTTGTACGGATCAGTTCGTCAGCGCGAACAGCGGGTTGCCACCGGCGTCCTTGATCTCTTCGGCCCAGGTCTTCTCGACCTGCTTGACCACCGCCAGCGGCATGGCGACGTAATCGAGTTCGTCGGCCATCTTGCCGCCCTTGGTGTAGGCCCAGTCGAAGAACTTCAGGGCTGCGCGGACCTCGTCCGGCTTCTGCGGCTGGGCGTGAACCAGGATCCAGGTCGCCGCCGTCATCGGCCAGGACTCGGCACCCGGCTGGTTGGCGAGGATGACGCCGTAGCCCGGCTTCGACTTCCAGTCGGCGCTGGCCGCCGCGGCCTGGAAGGTCTCGGCCGTCGGGCTGACCGCCTTGCCGTCCTTGTTGATCATCCGGGTGTGGGTGAGCTTGTTTTCCTTGGCGTAGGCGTATTCGACATAGCCGATCGCGCCGCGGGTGTTGGCGACGTTGTTGGCCACGCCCTCGTTGCCCTTGGCGCCGATGCCGGCCGGCCACTGCAGCGAGGTGTTGACGCCGACCTTGGACTTCCAGTCCGGGCTGACCTCGGCCAGGTAGTAGGCGAAGTTGTAGGTCGTGCCCGACCCGTCCGAACGATGCACGATCGCGATGGGCAGCTTGGGCAGCTTCGCCTTCGCGTTCAGCTTCTTAATCGCCGCGTCGTCCCAGGTCTTGATCTCGCCGAGGAAGATGCGGGCCAGCGTCGTGCCGTCGAGCACCAGCTCGTCGGGCTTGATGCCCGGCAGGTTCACGACCGGCACGATGCCGCCCATGACCATCGGGAACTGGACCAGGCCGGCTTCCTGCAGATCCTTGCCCGAGAGCGGCGCGTCGGACGCGCCGAAGGCCACCGTCTTGGCCTTGATCTGGCGGATGCCGCCACCCGAACCGATCGACTGGTAGTTGAGACCGACGCCGGTCTCCTTCTTGTAGGCGTCCGCCCACTTGGCATAGATCGGGAAGGGGAAGCTGGCGCCCGCGCCCGAGATGTCGGCTGCGGATGCCGGGGCGACCGTGACCGCGAGCGCGAGGCTCGCCGTGGCGATGGCGTTGCGGATGATGCTCACTGGCTATCTCCATACTGGTCTGGTCGGGCGCCCACGACCGGCGATGCGGATCCATCCCGCATCCCCACCCGGCGCGCCGCCCGATCGACACATGCCTCGCCCGTCCGATCGCCGATCCGGCAAAAATCTGCTCCGGCTGTCGCGACCGTCGGGAGAGACGGATCCGATCTCGACCGCGGCGATGGTCAGCCACTGTCGAGGCCTCGGATGCTAGGAGAAGGCCGTTATCCTTTCAGGACGGATATGTGACGCTTTTCTTACAGGCGCTCGCCGGCCCGTCAGCCGCGGATCTCGACGCCGGCCCACTCCTCCAGCACCTTGGCAATGCAGGTGAAATCGGAGTCCGGGCCGAATTTCGCCTGGGTCACCGCCAGCATCTGGCGGACGGCCGCGCCGACCACCATCGGCACGCCCAGCGCCTCCGCCTCGTCGACACACAGCCGGACGTCCTTGTACGACAGCCCCGTGGCGAAGCCGAAATCGAATGTGCCGGGCAGGACGGCACGCGGGAACTTGTCCTGGCTGGCGCTGTTGCGACCGCTGCTGACATTGATGATGTCGATCAGCACGCGGGCGTCCAGCCCCGCCTTCACCCCCATGGCCATCGCCTCGGAGGTGACGACGAGGGCGGCCGCCGCCATCAGGTTGTTGGCGAGCTTGGCGGTCTGGGCCAGCCCCGGCTTCTCGCCGGTGAAGAACAGCTTACCGAAGGTGCCGAGCACCGGAGTGAGGCCCTGGTAGGTGGTGCGCGGGCAGGAGATCATGACGGCGAGGGTTCCGGCGACGGCGCCCTTGATGCCGCCGCTGACCGGAGAGTCGACGGCAACGATGCCCTTGGCGGCAAGCCCCGCAGCGACCTCGGCCGCGACCGCCGGACCCGTCGTCGAGAGGTCGATCATCACCCGCACGGCGGCACCCTCGACGACGCCGCCCGGGCCGAGCGCGACCGCCTTGACCACGGCCGGCGTCGGCAGGCTGACCAGGACCGTCTCGGCCTGGTCGGCGACCTCCTTGGGCGAGCCCGCCAGGATCGCCCCGCGGGCGACGAGCGGCGCGGTCGCCGCCGCCACGGGATCGCAGATCACCAGCCGGTAGCCGGCGTCGAGAAGACGCATCGCCATCGGGCCGCCCATGCGGCCGACGCCGACGAAACCCAGAAGCTCGCCGCTCATGCCCGAAGTCCCTTTCTGGCCTACTTGCCTTCGTCGACTTCCTTGAAGACCTCGAGCGCGACCTTCATCGTGTCGAGCGCGGCCGGAACGCCGCAATAGATCGCGGCCTGCAGAACGACCTCGCGGATCTCCTCCCGCGAAATGCCGTTGTTGAGGGCGCCGCGGACATGCAGCCGCACCTCGTTGGGGCGGTTGAGGGCCGTGAGGAAGGCGAGGTTGAGGAAGCTGCGGGTGCGGCGGTCGAGGCCGGGCCGGGTCCATACCTCGCCCCAGCACCATTCGGTGACGAGCTTCTGCAGGGGCGCGGTCATGTTGGTCGCCCCGGCGACCGACTTGTCGACATAGGTCGATCCCAGCACCTCGCGCCGGACGGCAAGGCCCTTCTGGAACAGTTCGCCTTCGAATTCGGGACGCGTCGTCATCGGCTTCGGCCTCTTCTCGACAGGGGTTGCTCCTCCGTCATCCATAGGACGCAGGCCGGAAGCCCGTCAACTCGATTGTATGACAGTAATATTGTGTGCTGAAATTGACGAGACGCCATCCTTGGAGAATTCGGCCGCGATGCCCGAGCCGTTCGACCTCTTCGCCGTCCGCTACGCCAACCATACTGCCCGCCGCGCGTCCGACAACGCGATCGGCGGCGACCTGCATGAGGAGGGATCGGACCTCGACTATTTCGTCTGGGTCGCCCGCCGCTCGGACCGGCTCTTCGTCATCGACACCGGCTTCGACGGCGACCAGGCGACGGCCCGCGGCCGCACGCTCCTGCGCCGGCCGGATGCGGCGCTGGCGCTGCTCGGGATCGATGCCGCGCAATTGGACGAGGTCGTGCTGACCCACCTCCACTACGACCATGCGGGGACGCTGGGCGATTTCCCGCGCGCCTGCTTCCATGTGCAGGATTCCGAGGCCGCCTACGCCACCGGGCGCTGCATGTGCCACGGCTTCCTGCGCCACCCCTATCATGTCGAGGATGTCGTCGCCTTCGTCCGCCATGTCTTTGCCGGCCGGGTCGCCTTCCACGACGGCACGACGGAGCTGGCCGACGGGTTGTCGCTGCACCGGATCGGCGGCCATACGGGCGGCCTGCAGGTGGTGCGCGTATGGACGCGGCGGGGGTGGGTCGTCATCGCGTCGGACGCCTCGCACCTCTACATGAACCGCGGCCGCGGCATCCCCTTCCCCGCCGTCCACCATGTCGGCGAGATGCTGGAGGGCTTTCGCACGCTGGATCGCCTGGCGACATCCCCCGACCACGTCGTGCCGGGGCATGACCCGCTCGTCATGTGGCTCTATCCGCCACCCTCGCCCGAGCTCCGCGGCATCGCCGTCCGGCTCGACGTGCCGCCGGCGGAGACGCCGCGATGAGCCGCGCGCTGACGGGACGCAACGCCCTCGTCACCGGCTCCGTCGCCGGGCTGGGACTCGCCATGGCACGGGCGCTGGCAGCCGAGGGCGCCACCGTCACCCTCAACGGCCTCGCCCCGCCGGGCGCCGGCGAGGCCGCCGCCGCGGCGCTGGCGGCGGAGAGCGGGTCGCCCGTATTCTTCGATCCCTGCGACCTCGCCGACGTCGACCAGATCGAGGCGATGATGGCCGCCGCGGCGGCCCGCTCCGGCGCCGTCGACATCCTGGTCAGCAACGCCGTCATCCGCCATTTCCAGCCGATCGAGGCCTTCTCCGCGGCCGACTGGAACGCGTCGATCGCCGTCAACCTGTCGGCGGCCTTCCACGCGGCGCGGCTGGCGCTGCCGGGCATGAAGGCCGCCGGCTGGGGCCGGATCGTCCACCTGTCCTCGATCTACGGGCAGCGGGGGGCGGAGAACCGCGTCGACTACGTCACCACCAAGACGGCGCTGATCGGCCTGACGCGCGCGATCGCGATCGAGACGGCGGCGACCGGCGTCACCTGCAACGCACTCTGCCCCGGCACCGTGCCGTCGCCCGCCATCCTCGACCGGATCGCCGGCATCGCCCGGCGCGACGGCATCCCCATCGAGGCGGCGGCGCGGGACTATATCCGGCCGCGCCACCCGACCGGGCGGTTCGTGGCGCTGGAGAGCGTGGCCGCCCTGCTGCTCTTCCTGTGCAGCCCCGCCGGGGCCGACATGACCGGCACCGTCCTGCCGATCGACGGCGGCTGGCACGCCGGCTGAGCTATCGCGCCTGTCCGCGCCGCACCGGCTTGGACAGGCATTTGCCGAAGTCCGGCCCCGGCTGCCGGACCCAGCGATGGCAGATGACCTCGCTCTTCTTGCGCGGCCCATAGGACATGCGCTCGACCGGTGCCCGGCGCACCCGGCCGCCGAAGAAGCCGGTGAAGCTTTCGCGCGTCAGCCGCGGCGGCAGCGGCCCGCCGGTCGCGATCCGGTATTCGGGCCGGTACTCGAAATGGAAGACGTCGAAGCGATTCCAGCGGCCGCCCCAGACGAAGCCCTCGCGCTCGAAGGCCGCGACGATCGCCGGCGGGATGTGGTTGCGGCGGATCGGCCGTCCCTTGGCGTCGGTGTCGGCGGTCTTCCAGTACCCCTCCTCGTTCGGGGCGACGTCGATGGCGATGCCGAAGCCGTGCAGCGACAGCCGGTCGGTATCGGCGATGGTCCGGCAGTTGAATGTGCCGCCCGTCGCACGGTGGAAGTCGGTGCCCTTGCCCGCCGCGCGGTCGAGCACGTCGGAGACCCGTTGCATCGCCGCCGCGACCCCGTTGGCGCGGGCGGCGCGGAGTTCGACCGGCCCTTCGGCCGCACCTCGGTTCCACAGGACCGTGGCGAGCCGGGAGCCCATATCGGCCTTGCGGCAGTCGCCGTACATCTTGAGGTAGATCGGCTCGTAGTCGATTGACGAGATGGCCTCGGTCGCGGCCACCAGACGGTCGCTCGCGGGCTTGCCCTGCCGGCGCAGCGGTTGCCCGTCGCGCCCGAGGCCGAGCGCCGACAGCGGCATGCGGGTGCCGTCGCGCCAGCGGAGCACGCCGTCCTCGACGCCGTCGAGATGTTCGGGATAGGCCGCGACGAAGGCTTCGACCCCCTGCGGGGGCCGGGTGTCCGCCCGCGCGTCCGGGGCCGGCGCCAGCAGCGCCGCGGCGACAACGAGAATCGGCAGCATGTCCGAAGGGTAACGGAAATCGGCGCCGCCGGTGCCCCGCCCGGAGGAAGCGCCGCTATCCGTGGCGCGCGAGGCCGATGACCGCGGCCGCCTGGGGCGCGGATTCCAGCGACCACAGCGCGGCGATCAGCGGCTCGGGATCGAAGCCGGGGCAGCCATGCGCCGCCAGGATGCGGAACTTGGCCTCGAGTTCGGCATCGGAGAGCGGACGCCGGGCGCTGCCGCGCGCGGCCGGCACGAACCGCTCGATCCGTTCGCCCGAGCGCATCGTGATCACGAGGCGGGCCGCCTCGACCGGCACGTCCGCTTCCTCGGCGACCGTGACGAGCGCGCCGAGGCGGCGGACATCGTCGGAGGCGACCCGCCGGTCGGTGAACTCGGCGACGCCGGCGCGACCGTCGATGAGGGCGACGGCGACGGCGTGCTGGGCGCTGACCTGCGCTTCCCGGCCGGTCGTCACGCCCGGCCGGTCGGCGCGCTGGCGCAGCAGCGGATGCCCGGACACGACGATGGCAGCGATCGCGTCGGGCGCGAGCGGGCACTCGGCCCGGAGATCGAGGCAGGCATCGATGACGGGATTGAGCACGACCCCGCACGGATAGGGCTTGCACTCGTTGCGCGCGATCTCCCAGCTTTCGCCCAGGCCCGCCGCGACGCCGGCCGCATCGGCGTCGCTGCCCATGACCCGGAGGAAGCCGCGCGGACCCTCGATCGGCGCTTCCGGACCTTCGACGCCCGCCTCGGCGAGGAGCGCGGCCAGGATGCCGCCGCGGGCCGCGTGGCCGACCCCGGTGCTCTTGGCCATGGTGCCCAGCGTCTCGACCAGGCCCGAGGATTGCGCCGACGCGTTGCCCAGCGCCCACAGCATCCGCTGTTCGTCCAGCCCGAGGCGCCGCGCGACGGCCGCCGCCGCGCCGAAGACGCCGCAGGTCGCGGTGATGTGCCAGCCGCGCGCATAGTGCCAGGGCGAGACCGCATTGCCGAGCCGGCACTCGACCTCGGTGCCGAGAACGAAGGCGTGCAGCAGTTCCGCCCCGGTGATCGGCTGCCGCTCGGCCCAGGCGAAGAGGGCCGGCGCCACCGGCGCCGAGGGATGGATGATCGTGCCGGGGTGGGTGTCGTCGAAATCGAAGACGTTGCCCGCCAGCGCGTTGAGATAGGCGGCCGTCATGCAGTCGACGCGCCCCGGCCGACCGACGACGGTCGCCTCCGGCGGGCCCGAGAAGCGCGCGAGCACGGTTTCCGAACGACGTAGGGCGGCGTCGGCGCTGCCGCCGAGCGCGGTGCCGACGACGTTGAGGATCGACCGGGTCGCGGCATGGCGGACGGCCGCGGGGACGTCCTCCCAGCGCGACTCGACGAGGAAGCGGGAAAGGCGGCGCGAGATCATGGCGATGCAGTCCTATCCGATCTGCCGCGGCAGCCAGGTCACGATGTCGGGAACGGCGTAGAGCAGCGCGACGAAACCCAGCATGACGAGGATGTACGGCATGACGCCGAGCGCGATGTCGCGGAGCGGGACGTCGCCGCTCATGCCGCGCAACACGAAGAGCACGAGCCCAACCGGTGGTGTCACCAGCCCGATCTCGACCAGGAGGACCAGCACGACGCCGAACCACACCGGGTCGAGCCCGAGCGCGACGATGACCGGGAACGTCACCGACAGGGTCATCAGCATCATCGCGATGGATTCGATGAAGCAGCCGAGGAGCATGTAGATCGCGACGATGATCAGCATGACCAGCCAGGGCGCCAGCTGGGCGTCGGTCACCAGTTGCACCATCGCCCGCGGCAGCCGCAGGAAGTCGAAGACCCAGCTCATGACCGCGGCACCGACGACGATGAGCATGATGAAGGCGGTCACCTTCACCGTGTCGAACAGGGTCGCATAGAAGGACGACCAGTCGAGCTTGCCGCGGCGCAGCGCCAGCAGCAGCGAGGCGACGGCGCCGATCGCGCCCGCCTCCGTCGGCGTCGCGATGCCGAGATAGAGCGAGCCCAGGACCGCCAGGATGAGGACGAGGAACGGCAGCACGGCGGCCGTGGCGGCGAGCTTGCGCGACCAGGGATAGGCCTCGCCCGGCGGGATCGCCCCGGGGGACACGAGGCCCCAGACGAAGACGGTCGCCATGAACAGGGCCGCGAGCAGGAGGCCGGGCACGATGCCGGCGATGAAGAGCTGCGTCACGGCGACGCCGACGACATTGCCGTAGATGATCATGGCGATGCTGGGCGGGATCAGGATGCCGAGCGTCGCGCCCGCAGCGACCACGCCGTAGGTCAGCCGCGGGCTGTAGCCGCGCCGCACCATCTCGGGCGCGGCGACGGCCCCCAGCGTGGCCGCGGTCGCCAGGCTCGACCCGCAGACGGCGGCGAACGTGGCCGCGGCCGCGACGCTCGAATGGGCGAGGCCGCCACGGGTCCGTCCGAACCAGCAGACCAGCGCGTCGAACAGGTCCGAGGTGATGCCGCTGCGCACGAGCAGGGCACCCATCAGGACGAAGCTGGGCACGGCCGTCAGGGTGAAATTGTTGATGCTGGTCCAGGCGCGGTCGGCCAGGACCGGCAGCTGGGTCATGGGCAGCAGGAAATAGAGCCCGAGCAGCCCCACCAGCCCCATGGCGAAGGCGACGCGCACGCCGATCAGCAGCAGCAGCAGCAGGCTGGCCCCGAGCAGGAGGCCGAGCCACAGCATCGAGCTGCCGCGCGACGCCCAGAACGCGAGCGCGAGCAGGCCGAAGAGGAGCGAGACGACGGCGGCGACCCGCAGGCCGCTCCATGCCGTCATCCCGATCGCGAACGCGGCGACGATCGCGACGCTGCCCCAGTCGAAGCGCGTTCCCGGAATGCGCCAGTCGCCGCGCCCCATCCAGCAGAGGGCGGCGACCAGGGCGACCGCCACGAGCGGCAGCGTCCAGCGCGCCAGCGCGCCGGCCGGCGGGCGCAGGCGGCAGATGTCGCCGAGGATGGCGGCGGCGAAGAGGGCGAGCCCGATCGTCATCGGCACCTGGGGCATCCATTGCGGCGTGCCGAGAAGCCCCCAGTCCCGCGCGCCATGGACATATTCGAGGAAGGTGAACCGCGCGGTGTGCCAGGCGGAGAAGACGACGAAGATCAGCCCGAGCCAGAGGGTCACCGTCTCCAGGAAGCGCCGTGCCGGCGGCTCCAGGCGATCGACCAGGATCTCGACCTGGACATGGGCGTTGCCGCGCTGGGCGGCGGCCAGCCCGAGGAACACGATCGCGACGAAGAGGTAGGTGCCGATCTCGGTCACCCAGGTCGTCGGCGCGTTGAAGACGTAGCGCGAGACCACCTCGTACACGACGATTCCCGTCATCGCGACCAGCGCCAGCGCGGCGAGCCGGCCGGCGAGGTCCGAGAGGAAGTCGATCGCCCGCACGACGGCCGGCCTCGGTCCGTCCATCTCGGCGAGCGGCTGCGCGGCGACGGCGTCTGCCAAATCGTCCTCCCGGGTTCTCCGCCCTGCCCGCCGGCAGGGTTCGGGGACCGGTAGCATGGGCTTCGCTTGACGCGCAATCCTATCGTCATATTGTATGATCGCATTACGGGCGTGCCATCGGGGTACGCCCTGAAGGGGCCGAAACGGTCCTGCGCTTCGGGAGGAGATGAACCATGAAGACGATGTTCGCGGCCGCCGCCGCGGTCGTGGCAGGCCTTGCGCTGCCGGGGGCCGCCTTGGCACAGAAGATCGACCTGACGATGGGCATCATCGTCTCGCCCGGCGACGCCTACTCGGCCATGACGGCGAGCGTGCCGGAGCGGGTCGCCAAGGCGACCGGCGGCCGGGTGCAGATCACGGTCAGCGATTCCCTGGTGGCGCCGGCCCAGATCGCGTCGGCCGTCCGCGACGGCCGCCTGCCGATGTCGGCGGCGCTGCACACCTATCTGGCGGCCGACGAGCCGCGCATGGGCATCTTCAACCTGCCCGACCTGATCGGCAACATCGAGGACTACCAGAAGGTCCGCGACGCCTTCTGGGCCAAGGACGTCGCCCGCATCTGGGACGAGAAGTGGGGAGCGGTGGTCCTGGCCGAGGGGGCCTGGTGCCCGACGCGGCTGTTCTCCAAGACGCCCATCCACTCGATCGACGACTTCAAGAACAAGCGCCTGCGCGTCCACAACCCCCAGACGGCGGCCCAGATGAATGCGCTGGGCGCGAAGCCGGTGGCGATGTCGATGCTCGAGATCATGCCGGCCCTGGAGCGCGGCGTGATCGACGGGGTCTTCACCTCGACCTGCGTCGGCGGGGCGATGGAGCTGTGGCGGATCGCCAAGAACGTGCAGGACTGGGGGATCGGGCCGATCACCGGCTGGGCCATCCTCGTCAACAAGGCCGAATGGGCCGGGATGCCGGCCGACGTCCGCCAGCAGATGCAGACGGCGATGAACGGACTGCAGAAGGATGCCTTCGGCACCTACAACGCCTTCGTCCAGGCCGCGCTCGACAACATGAAGAAGAACGGCATCACGCCCTGGACGGCGCCTGAGGCCGAGCGGCGCAAGATCAACTCGGCCGAATATTCCAAGGCGGCCTTCGACAGCTGGTATGCCCGCGCCAAGGAGGTCGACTTCGACGGCCCGGCCTATGTCAACCGCATCCGCGCGGCGCTCGGCAAGCCGGCGTCCTGACCGGAGGGAGCGGCGGCGTTGCACGCAGCGCCGCCGCTTCGTCGCCCTGCCCGGCCGATACTGTATAGTCGCGTGGAACCGACGGACGGAGGCGGACGAGGGCGATGAGCGGCTTGGCGGCGGATCAGCAGTTCCGGGTGGAGCGGGTTGCAGCGCCGCTGCGCCACAGCGTCACCGAGAGCATCCGCTACGCCATCGCGATCGGCCGCTTCCGGGCCGGCGAGCGCCTGCCGGAGCGCGAACTCTGCGAGATGACCGGCGTCAGCCGGACGCTCGTCCGCGAGGCCCTGCGCCAGCTGGAGTCGGAGGGGCTGATCCAGGTCGTGCCGCATCGCGGCCCGGTGGTGGCCCGGGTCACCCCCGATCAGGCGCGCGGCATCTACCAGGTGCGGATCGAGCTCGAAGGATTGGCCTGCCAGCTCTTCGCCGAGCAGGCATCGACCGCGCAGCGGGCGGCGCTGGCCGTTGCCTTCGAACGGCTCAAGGCATCCTTCGACGACGCCGATCCGCTCGCCCGGCTGCGGGCCAAGAACCACTTCTACGACTGCCTCGTCGACGGCTCCGGCAACGAGGCGCTGGGCATCAGCCTGCGGATGCTGAACGCCCGCGTCATGCTCCTGCGGGCCACCTCCCTGCAGGTGCCCGGGCGCAGCGCGGACAGCATCGCCGAACTGACCGAGCTGATGGCGGCACTCGATTCCCGCGATGGCGCGCGCGCCCGCGCCGCCGCCGTCACGCACGTCCGCAATGCCGCGGCGGCCGCGATCGGGCTTCTGTCGGCAACCTGAAGCGCAGGTGCGCACTCCCCAAAGCCGGGGCGGTTGCGTCACCATCAACCCCCGATAGGATATCGGCCGCAGCGACCGGCCATATGATCGGGGACACGAGCGGATGGACTTGCCGCAAGCACCGGACCGATGGGGCTGCCTCTTCGCCCCGATCGACCATTTCGCGACGACCGCTCCGGATCGTCCGGCGATCGTCACGCCGCAGGCGACGATCGGCATGGCGGCATTCCGCCGGACGGTCCTGGCGGCAGCGGCCTGGCTGGCCCGGCGGGGCTGCGGCCCCGGGATCGTGACCGGCCTGTCGCGCCGCAGCGACGCCGAGCACCTCGTCCTCCTGCATGCCCTCGGCCGCCTCGGCGCCGTGGTACTGCCCCTCGACCGGGATGCGCCGATCGCCGTGCGAAGTGCCCTCGCGTCCCGGCTCGGCGCCAGGGTCGTGATCGGCCAAGCCCCCGACGACGCGCTCCCCGGGCTACCCCTTCTGATTCCGACTGCCGAGCGATGGATCGAGGATGGGCCGCTGCCACCCCCGCCGGGCCCCGATGCGCCATGGCTGTTCTCGCTGTCCGCCGGTTCGACCGGGCAGCCCAAGGCGATGCTCTACACGCACCGGCACGAGATTCTGCGCATCACCCGCCTCGGCGACCTGCTCGGCGCGAGCGCGCACGACCGGTATCTCGCCATCATCGATGTCGGCTTCAATCTCGGGCGGGTCGCTGCCCTGCGGATGCTGCATTATGGCGGCACCGTCGTCTTTCCCGACCGCCTGACGACCGCAGACGCGCTCGCCGCAACCACGCGCCGCCACGGCATCAGCTGGATGGTCATGACGCCGGCCATGATCGAAGAGGCGCTGGCCGCATCGGCCGGCCCCGGCCCGCTGATCGATCACGTTCGCTGCATCATCGTGACCGGCGCGCGCCTCCATCCCGGATCGCTGGCGCAGGCGCGCTCACGCATCGCGCGCGGCATCCATGTCCTCTACGGCACCAACGAGGTAGGCCCCATCGCGATCCTCCGGCCGGAGGACGACGCCCCGGAGGACAGTGTCGGCCGGATCGTTCCCGGCATCGAGGCCGCCCTGGACGCGGCTGACACATCGGCGAGCGGGCCCGATGGGGTGGGCGAGATCCAGTTCCGTGGGGACTGCATTCCGCCGGGCTACCATCGCGATGCCGAAGCCGATGCGCGCCACTTCCGCGACGGATGGTTCGTGCCCGGCGATCTCGCCGCCATTGACGCGGCGGGCTTCGTGCGCCTGCTGGGACGTTCGGACGACGTGATCAACGTCGACGGGCGCAAGGTCTATCCGGTGGAGATCGAGGACGCGCTGCGCAGCCACGAAGCCGTCCGGGCCGTCGCCGTGGTCGGCCTGGTGGTCGGCGGCCGGACGGTACCGGTCGCCGGCGTGGTGCTGCGCCGGTCGGCCAGCGGGGTGGAACTCCGGCAGCACTGCGCGAAGCGGCTGGCCATGTTCAAGCTCCCGCGCCGCATCGTCGCCCTGCCTGCGATCCCGACGAACGACCTCGGCAAGCTCGACCGCGCGCGCCTTCTGACAGCCCTTGCCGACGGCCTGCCGGAGCCCGGCGCCCAGGTCGCGGCGTCGTGATCGCATCGGGCCCTTTTGCCCCGCGGGCGCAGTCCCGATATCCTGGCCCAGCGCTCCATCACCGAAGGATCAGGGCATGAGCAAGACCTTCCCGGTCACCCGCAGCGAGGCGGAATGGCAGGCCCGGCTGACGCCCGAGCAGTACGCCGTCATGCGGCGGCACGGCACCGAGCGGCCCGGCAGCTGCGCCCTCCTCTACGAGAAGCGTCCGGGCCGGTTCTCCTGCGTGGGCTGTGATGCGCCGCTGTTCGAGAGCGCGGGCAAGTTCGAGAGCGGCACCGGCTGGCCCAGCTTCGACGACCCGATTCCCGGTGCCGTCGAGACGGATGTCGACGCCTCGCACGGGATGGTGCGGACCGAGGTGCATTGCGCCAACTGCGGCAGCCATCTCGGGCATGTCTTCGACGACGGCCCGCCGCCG
Source organism: Allostella sp. ATCC 35155 (assembly GCA_006738865.1). Taxonomy (GTDB): domain Bacteria; phylum Pseudomonadota; class Alphaproteobacteria; order ATCC43930; family Allostellaceae; genus Allostella. The sequence continues at coordinate 134,969 of AP019701.1, read as the reverse complement.
ACCTTCCAGCGCTATTGCATCAACGGCGTCGCCATGCACTTCACGCCGGCCTGAGGCCGCTACCCGGCGTATTTCGACTCCACCAGCCGGACCATCGCCAGGAGCGCCCGGTTGACGGGCGTCGGGATTCCCAGCGCCTGTCCCTGGCGCACGACATAGCCGTTGAGGTGCTCGATCTCGGTCGGCTTGTGGCGGGCCACGTCCTGGGCCGTCGAGGAATGCTGGCCGGGCATCGAGGCGGCGACGCCGAGCACCATCTCCTTGATCCCCGCCGGCAGGGCGATGCCCAGGCCGGCGGCCACCGCCATGCATTCGTCGACCACGTCCGACATGACGTCGGTCACCCCCGGCACCCGCGTCATGTGGCCGTAGGATGCCTGTCCGACGGCCGAGAGCGCATTGTGCGCGCAGTTCGTGACGAGCTTGCCCCACAGCACCGCGCGCACCCCGTCGGACACGGTCGTGGGAATCCCGGCGGCGCGGAACATCTCCGCGACGGTCTCGTCGGAGGGAAAGCGGCCGACGACGATGTCGCCGCGGCCGTGGTGCTGGACATGGCCGGCGCCGCCCATGCCGGCGGCGACATAGACCACGGTCGGAACCACCGGCCGGCCCAGCACCGCGCCGAGACGATCGGCATTGTCGACGCCGTTCTGGAAGGAGAAGACGGCGGCACCCGGCGCGAGGTGGGGGCGGATCGCCGCCCCGGCGGCCTCGGTGTCGGTCGACTTCACGCAGAAGAGGACGAGTTCGCATCCGGCCAGCGCGGCCGGATCGACCGATGCGGCCATGGGCACGGAACGGTCGATGTCGGCGCTCTGGAAGCGCAGGCCGTCCGCGGACACGCGATCCGCCAGCGCCTGCCGGCCGACCAGCGTGACGTCGTGGCCCGCCATCGCCAGCATGGCCCCGTAGTAGCAACCGACTGCGCCCGCGCCCATCACGCCGATCTTCATGCCCGCTCCCGCCGTTCGTGCCATTTTGCCTGGGGCCACAGCATAGCGGTGCCGGCGCCGCGTCGGAACGGAAAGGCGACCGTGGCAGGGCTGGTCGACGCCGCCGTCCGCACCATATCCCACCGGGTGCAACCGTCCCGGAGCCAAGCCATGCGCGCACTGCCCGCAGCCGCCATCCCCGCCGGCCTCGCCGCCCTCCTCGTCGCCGCCCCGCTCGCCGCCCATCACGGCTGGGGCTCCTATGATTCCGGCCGCCCCCTGGAACTCTCCGGCACGGTGCGGGAGATCCATTACGGCAATCCGCACGGAACGATGCGGCTGGAGGCCGGCGGCAAGACCTGGTTCGTCATCCTGGCACCGCCGTCGCGGATGCGGGCGCGCGGCCTGACGCCGGAGATGGTCGCCGTCGGCAAGTCGGTGACGGCGGTCGGCTACCCCCATCGCACCGACGAGGCCGAGTTGCGCGCCGAGCGCGTCATCGCCGAGGGCAAGACCGTCGAACTGAGATAGCCGGGTTCCGCCTCCCGCGATGGATGCCGGCGCCACGATCCTCGCCTGGGCGACCGCGATCGAGAAATCGGCGGCCGGCGACCTGATCCGCGGTTCGGTCTGGATCTATCCCTGGTCCAACGTCCTTCACGTCCTGGGCGTGGCGCTGTTGCTGGGCGCCATCGCCGCGCTGGACCTGCGGCTGCTGGGCGTCCTTCGCGCGACGCGGCCGGCGGACGCGGCCGCCTTGCTGCTGCCGGTGGCGAAGGTCGGCTTCGCGCTCGCCCTGCCGACCGGTCTGGTGCTGTTCGTCGCCGAGGCCGGCCCGATCGTCGGCAACCCGATCTTCCTGGCGAAGTTCGCGGCGATCGGGATCGGGATCGCCAACATCGTCCTCTTCCATCGCGGGCGCTTCCGGGATGTTGCCTCCTGGGAGGGCGTTCCGGCATCGGCCCGCCTAGCCGCGCTCGTCTCGCTCGCCGCCTGGACCGCGGCTGCGATCTGCGGCCGCTACGCCGCCTATGCCTGATGGCCCGCGGGCGCATTGGCGTCGGCGCCGAGCGCGATGCTAACGTCCGGACCCCGACGCCGGACGAGGCACCGCATCCATGAGCGCCGACGACATCGCCTTCGCGATCCCCTACACGAACAAGTTCTTCTCGGCGCTGTCGCCCGCGATGCTGCGCTTCGTCCCGCTGCTCCATCGCCAGCACGCCGGAGCCAGCCTCCCCGGCGCGCGCGGCAGCGGTCGCTTCACCTATGCGGAGTTCGGCTGCGGCCAGGGCCTGAGCCTGCTGATCATGGCCGCGGCCAACCCCGACGCCACCTTCTACGGCATCGACTACAGCCCGGCCCACATCGCGCGGGCCCGCGCCATGGCCGATCGCGCCGGGCTCGCGAACGTGGTTCTGCTGGAGCGCGCCTTCGAGGAGCTGCGGCCGGACGACCTGCCGCCGCTCGACATGGCGGCGATCCACGGCATCTGGAGCTGGATCCCCAACGCCAGCCGCGACGCGCTTCTCGGCCTCTTCGACCGCCACATGAAGCCGGGCGGCATCGTCTATGTCAGCTACAACACCCTGACGACCTGGACCGGCCTCCTGCCGATCCAGAAGCTGCTCTACGACCATGCCGAGCAGAGCACCGGCACGCCCGAGGAGCGCGCCCGCAAGGCACTCGACTTCCTCGAGTCGCTGATCGCGGTCAACGCAGGTCACTTCAAGAACGCCAAGGCGCTGTCCGAGTGGGTGAAACAGACGAAGTCGGGGGATATCCGCTACGTCCTCCACGAGTATTTCGTCCGCCACTGGGAGCCGACGCCGCACAGCGACGTGGCGCGACGGATGGCGCAGGCGAAGCTGTCCTTCGTCGGCACCACCGATGTCGTGGACACGCTGGAACGGTTCGTGATGGCGCCCGAGACCGCCAAGGCCCTGGCGGAAGTGCCCGCCGGCCCGATGCGCGAGACGGTGGGCGACCTCTTGCGCAACAACAGCTTCCGGCGCGACATCTATGTCCGCGGACCGATCCCGATGCTGCCCGCGGAATGGCGCGACATCGCGCGCGACCTGCGCTTCGCGCTGGTCCGGCTGCGCGACCGCTGCCGCATGAGCGTGAGTTTCCCCGTGGGCACGGTCGAACTGAACGAGAGCGCCTTCCGTCCGATCCTGGATCGTCTCGCCGAGGGTCCGGCGACCGTGGGCGAGCTCAGCGCGGTCGCGGGCGACGCGCAGAACGGCAGCGTGCTGCGGCGCGTGGTGACCATGGTCGCGGCGGGCTACGTCCAGCCGGCGGCACCGGTCGATGCCGATCCGGGACCGTCCCAGCGGCTGAACCGCGTCCTCGCCGCGGAGGTGGCTGCTGGCCACCCCCATGACGTGCTCGCCTCGCCGGTGCTGGGCTCCGGAGCGCGCATGGCCGCCTCGCGCATCGGCGACTTCGCCGCCGGCCGGACGTCCGCGGCCGAAGGAACCCAGGAGCGCAAGGATCTCGACGCCGAGCGCGCGATGATGGCTTGGCTCCGGGTCGGCTTCGCGCCGGCGTAGCGCGGCCGCCTAATCGTCGCCGCGCTCACGCGGCGGCGCGGCCGGCGCCTTGGCGGCGGCCTCGATCTCCAGCCCGTGCTCCAGGACCGGGCGGCCGACCAGGTTCCAGGCGGTGATGCCGTTCGCCATCATCACCTGGACCAGCCCTTCGACCAGTTCCGGAATGGTCAGGCCCAGCTTCATCGCCTGAGTGAGGTGGCTCTTGGCCCCGACCAGGTTGCCGCCGGCGACGTCGAGCAGGACGAAGATGAACTCCTTCGTCTTGAGGTCGAGCGCGGCCCCCTCGTGGCGGTCGCGCATGGCGAAGCTGCGCATGGTGGTGTAGCCCGCAAAGGCTTCGGGCGCGTGCTCGAGCATCACCCGGAACGTGTCGGGCACCCGCCCGAAGGTCTGCATCAGATTGTCGATGCCGCGCTGGATCGCTTCGTCCGTCATGGGCTCTTCCGTTCGGGCTTCCTAGCCGGGGGACGGACTATCGCATAGTGTGGCCCGCCTTCGAGACAGCCGCACGGATCATCGCGCGATGCCCCATCCCAATTCCACCCTCCGGGTCCTGATCACCGGCGCGGCCGGCCGCATCGGCCGCACGCTGCGCGACGGGCTGGCCGGGCGCTATGCCCTGCTGCGGCTGGCCGACATCGCCCAGCAGGACGAGGCCGGCACCGGCGAGGAGCTGGTGACCTGCGACGTCGCCGACATGGCGGCGGTCGAGCGTGCGGTCGCCGGCATCGACGTCATCGTGCATCTCGCGGCGGTGCCGGACGAGGACGATTGGGACCGGCTGCTGCCCGCCAACATCTCCGGCACCTACAACCTCTTCGAGGCGGCCAGGCGCGCCGGCGTCCGCCGGGTGATCTTCGCCAGCTCCAACCATGCCGTCGGCTTCCATCGCCGCGCCCGTCCGCTGGACGAGCACGACGTGCCGCGGCCGGACAGCCGCTATGGCGTCACCAAGGTCTTCGGCGAGGCCGTCGGCCGACTCTATGCCGACAAGCACGGGATGCAGGTGGCGAGCCTGCGCATCGGCTCGTTCCAGGAGCGGCCGCGCGACCGGCGCCAGCTCATGACCTGGATCTCCCCCGGCGACATGGTGCGTCTGGTCGGCTGTGCGGTGGAGGCGCCCGACTTCCACTACATCACGCTCTACGGCGTCTCGGCCAACAGCCGCGCGACCTGGTGGACCCATGCGGCCGACCTCGTCGGCTACCATCCGGAGGACGATGCCGAGGCCTGGGCCGACGACCTGATGGAGAACGCGCCGCCCGAGCACCCGGTCGCCCTGCTGTTCCATGGCGGCCCGACCTGCGTGGTCGAGTTCGACGGGGACGCCAGCCGCATCGACTGACCCCGATCGACCGCCGCCGATGAACTATCGCCACGCCTTCCACGCCGGCAACCATATCGACGTCTTCAAGCACGCGGCGCTGGTCCTGCTGCTGGAGCATCTGCGGCGCAAGGCGAAGCCGTTCTTCGTGCTCGACACCCACGGCGGGACCGGCCTCTACGACCTCGCCGCGCCCGAGGCGGAACGGACCGGCGAGGCGGCGGACGGGATCGGCCGGGTGCTGGCGGCAGCGCCCGAGCCGGACCTCGCCCCCTATCTCGACCGCATCCGGCCGTTCGTCGACCGCGGCCGCTATCCGGGCTCGCCGGCGATCACGGCCGGGATGTTGCGCGACGGCGACCGCCTCGCCGTCTGCGAACTCCACCCGGAGGACGCCGCCGCCCTGCGCGGCAATTTCCGTGGCGACGCGCGCGTCGCCGTCCACCATCGCGACGGCTACGAGGCGCTGCCGGCGCTGGTGCCGCCGCCCGAGCGCCGCGGCCTGGTCCTGGTCGACCCGCCCTACGAGAGCCGCCAGGAGGCCGACCGGGTCGGCCGCGCGCTGGTCGCCGGCCTCGGCAAATGGGCAACCGGCATCTTTGCGGCCTGGTACCCGGTCAAGGCCGACGGCATCGCCCGCACGATCCTGCACCACCTGCATGCCGCCGGGATCGGCGACTGCCTGCAGGCGGAGTTCCTGCGCCATCCGCCGGACGGGCTGCGGCTGGCCGGCGGCGGCCTCGTCATCGTCAACCCGCCCTGGCGGTTCGACCAGGAGATCGGGCGCGCCGGGGCGGCCCTCGCCCGCATCTTCGGCGGGCCGGCCGCCTGCACCATCCGCCAGCGGCCGATCCCGGGCTGACCGGCCGAGAGGGCCGTGACGACCGATCCGTGCATGGCAGCCATGCGCGCCGGCCACGCTTGCTGCGGTGCAGCAGCGATCCCAGTTCCCCTTGCGAGCCTTTCATCCCGCAGGGTCCATCCATGCCGCATCTCCTCGAACCGATCACGGTCGGCGACCTTCGCCTCGCCAACCGCGTCATCATGGCGCCGCTCACCCGCACGCGCGCCGACGAACCGGGCCGCATACCGAACGACCTGATGCGCGACTACTACGTCCAGCGCGCCTCGGCCGGCATGATCCTCACCGAGGCGACCTCGGTGACGCCGATGGGCGTGGGGTATCCGCGCACGCCCGGCATCTGGTCGGACGCGCAGGTCGCCGGCTGGCGGCGGATCACCGACGCCGTCCACGCCGCCGGCGGCACCATCCTGCTGCAGCTCTGGCATGTCGGGCGGATCTCCGACCCCGTCTATCTCGACGGCGCCCCGCCCGTCGCGCCGAGCGCGATCGCGGCGCGCGGCCATGTCAGCCTGCTGCGCCCGCAGCGGCCCTACCCCACACCGCGGGCGCTCGAGACCGGGGAAATCCCCGGCATCGTCGCGGCCTTCCGGCGCGGCGCCGAGAATGCCCTGGCCGCCGGCTTCGACGGCGTCGAAATCCACGGCGCCAACGGCTACCTGCTCGACCAGTTCCTGCAGGACGGAACCAACCGCCGCACCGACGCCTATGGCGGCAGCATCGAGAACCGCGCCCGGCTGATGCTGGAGGTGACGGACGCAGTCGTCGCCGTCTGGGGCGCCGGACGGGTCGGGATGCACCTGGCACCGCGCGGCGATTCGCACGACATGGGCGACAGCGACCTGGCCGCGACCTTCGGCCATGTCGCCCGCGAACTGGGCCGGCGGAAGCTCGCCTTCCTCTGCGCCCGCGAATCGCTGAAGGAGCCGCGCCTTGGCCCGGCGCTGAAGGCGGCCTTCGGCGGGGTCTACATCGCCAACGAGGGCTTCACGCCCGACAGCGCGCAATCCGTCCTCGCCGCCGGCGAAGCCGATGCCGTCGCCTTCGGCAAGCTCTTCATCGCCAACCCCGACCTGCCGCGCCGCATCGCGCTGGGCGCCCCGCTCGGCGCCTGGGACACCGCGACTTTCTATGCACCGGGTCCGGCCGGCTACGTCGACTATCCGCAGCTGGCCGAGGCCGCCGAGTAGCCACCCCTGCACGGCACGGTCCGTCGCACCGGCAGGCGCATCCGCGGCAGCCGGCGCGACGGATCGCCGGGCCAGGGCGACGGCGTCCATCCGACGATGCGGGCGCCCTGGCGCCGATAGAACCCGACCGCGAACGGGTCCGCGTCAAGGACGAGCATGGCATGGCCGGCGGCACGCGCGTGCCGCCGCAGCCGGTCGAGCAGGGTCCGGCCGATGCCCCGCCCCATCGCTTCCGGCGCGACGAAGAGGTCGTCGAGGCGCCCGCCGCGACGGACGCCGTAGCCGAGCAGCCGGCGGCCCCGCGCGGCGACGAGGCAGTCCGCCCGGGCCAGGGTGCGTGGCGGAACCCTCATCCCTGGCGCGAAATGCGCCATGAACCGCTCCGAATAACCCCAGAACGCCTTCGAGCGCAGCACCAGCCGCGAAACCGCCCGCCATTCCCCCGGCCGCGGCCGGCGGATGTGCCACGACCCTTGCACCGGCACCGCGCCTCGTGCGCAAATCGGGCAGGGATTCTTCGCATCGGGGGTTCGCATCATGCGTCTCATCGCGTCCATCGCCGCCGCCGCGGCCGTGCTGTCCATCGGGGTTGCGCAACCGGCGCTCGCCCAGAATACCGTCAAGATCGGCGCCATCGGCCCGCTTTCGGGGCCCGCCGCCGCCTCCGGCGTCGCCATGCGCAAGTCGTGGGAGTTCGCGGCCAAGGAGGTCAACGACGCCGGCGGCATCATGGTCGACGGGAAATCCAAGAAGGTCGAACTGATCTTCGAGGATTCGCAGTCGCGGCCCGAGATCGGCGTCAGCGCGGCGCAGAAGCTGCTGACGCGCGACAATGTCGACATCCTGGTCGGCGAGCTGTTCCACAGCCATGTGACGCTGGCCATCATGGAGCTGGCGCCGGCCTTCCCCAAGATCTTCTTCACCGGGCAGCCGGTCAGCCAGGAGATCGCCAAGAAGATCGCCACCGATCCGAAAAAATACGGGAACTACTGGAAGTTCTCGTTCAACAGCGACGCCTATGCCGACACGACCTTCCAGACCATCGAGTGGCTGATCAAGGACGGCAAGGTCAAGGCACCGAACAAGACCTTCGGCTTCATCGCCGAGGAAACCGACTACTCGAAGTCCAACATCGAGTTCATGCGCAAGCTCTTCGAGCCGGCCGGCTGGAAGATGACCGGGCAGGAGCTGGTGCCGATCGGCAATGCGGACTTCTACCCGCAGCTTTCCAAGCTCCGCGCCAGCCCGCCCGACGTGCTGATCAGCATCTTCACCTCGCCGAACGCCGGCGCGGCCCTCGCCAAGCAGATGAAGGAACAGGGCGTGAAGCCCTTCCACTTCGCGATCTTCTACCCGACGCTGCGCGAGTTCGTCGCGGGCGCCGGCGCGGCGGCGGAGAACATCGTCTACTCGCCGCTGCTGTTCGACCCCGAGAACAACAAGGAGCACAAGGCGCTGTCGGACAAGATGCAGCCCTTCCTCGGCATCGCGCCGTCCGGCGACCACGCCTTCGGCTACTGCAACGGCGCGGTCCTGTTCGACGTCATCAAGCGCGCCGGGTCGACCGACGTGAAGAAGATGAACGAGGCCTTCGCCAAGACCGATTTCAAGTGCACGCTCGGGCGCTGGGTCTTCAACCTCGACAACCATTCGCCCAAGGTCGGCGCGGACTATTTCGCGGTCCCCGCGGCGCAGATCCAGAACGGGACGCAGCGGGCGATCTGGCCGGCCTCGGTCGCGACCAGCGAATACAAGCCCCAGTAAGGGCGTTTCGGAACCCCATCCCCCGCGGGCCTGCGCTGCCGCGGGGGATGGCCTTCTTCTTGCTCGCATCGACGGGATCATGACGACAGGCGAGGACATCCTGGCGGTCGAAGGGCTCGGCATCCGCTTCGGCGGGCTGGTCGCGGTCAACGACGTCAGCTTCCGCGTGCGCCGCGGCGAAGTGTTCGGATTGCTCGGCCCGAACGGCGCCGGCAAGACGACGCTGTTCAATCTGATCGCGGGCGCGCTGCACCCGACCAGCGGCCGCATCCGCTTCGAGGGGCGGGACGTGACGGGACTGCGGCCCGACCGGCGCTCGCGGCTCGGCATCGCGCGCACCTTCCAGATCACCCAGCCCTTCGCCGAACTGACGGTCGAGGAGAACGTGATGGCCGCCGGCATCGCGCGCCATCGCACGCTGGCCGAGATGCGGGCGGCCGCGGGACCGTTCGTCGACATGGTCGGCCTCGGCGCCAAGCGCCATGCGCTAGCCAAGGAACTGTCGACCGGCCAGCGCAAGCGCCTGGAGCTGGCCCGCGCCATGGCGACCAACCCGCGCCTGCTGCTCCTGGACGAGGTGACCGGCGGCGTCGACCAGGCGAGCATTCCCGGCCTCATCGACCTCGTCGCGCGGCTGCGCGAGACCGGTGTCACCCTGATCCTGGTCGAGCACAACATGCGGGTCATCATGCGGCTGTCGGACCGCATGATGTTCCTGAACCGCGGCGAGAAGCTGGCCGAGGGCTCGCCGGACGAGATCGCGAACCACCCCGACGTGGTCAGCCTCTACCTCGGCGCGGCCCATGCCGGAGGGCCCGGCCATGCTTGAGGTTCGCGGACTCGACGTGAAGTACGGCGACGTCCAGGTCCTGTGGGACATCAATCTCACCGTCGGCGCCGGCGAGGTGGTCGCGGTGATGGGTCCGAACGGATCGGGCAAGAGCACCATCCTCAAGGCCATCATCGGCCTCGTGCGCTCCGCCGCCGGGACCATCACCCTCGACGGCCGGCCGATCGCCGGCCAGCCGGCCCATGCCATGGCCGGCCTCGGCGTCTCGCTGGTGCTCGAGCGGCGCCGCCTCTTCGCGCAGATGACGGTGCTGGAGAACGTCCGCATGGGCGCCTTCCACCCGGCCGTGCGCAGCCGCGAGAAGGAGCGGCTGGAATGGGTCGAGTCGCTGTTCCCGATCCTGCGCGAGCGCCGCGGCCAGCTCGCCGGCCGGATGAGCGGCGGCGAGCAGCAGATGGTGGCGATCGCCCGCGGCCTGATGTCCGGACCCCGCCTGCTGATGATGGACGAGCCGTTCCTCGGCCTCGCGCCCCGGATCGTCGACCAGATCGTCGACATCATCCGGCGCATCAACGGCGAGGGCATCGCCGTGCTCTTCAACGAGCAGAACGTCCACCTCTCCTTTTCCAACGCGCATCGCGGCTATCTGCTGGAAAGCGGCCGCATCGTCCTCGAAGGCTCGGGCCTCGCCATGCTCGAGCACGAGATGGTCAAGCGCGTCTATCTCGGTACCTGAGGGCCCGCCATGACGCTCACCCTCTTCCTGGAGCAGATCGTCAACGGGATCATCCTCGGATCCATGTACGCGATCATGGGGGCCGGCCTCGCCCTCATCTACGGCACCATGCGCATCCTCAACTTCGCGCATGGCGAGTTCTACATGCTGGGCGGGTTCTTCGTGTTCTTCCTGTTCGCCCAGCAGGGCCTGAATCCGGTGCCGGCGGTGATCATCGCGGTCGCCGGCGTCGCCCTCGTCGCCGCCATCGTCCAGCGCCTGACCGTCCACGTCCTGCTGAAGCGCGAAGGCTGGGCCTTCAGTACCATCGCGGCGACGCTCGGCGTCTCGATCTTCCTGCAGAACCTGGCGCTGGCCCTGTGGGGCGAACGCTTCCAGTCGGTGCCCTATTTCGTCGACGGGCTGCTGCAGGTCGGCGAGTTCCGGCTGCCGTGGCAGCGCGTGCTGATCTTCGTCGTCGCCGTCGCGGTGATGGGCGTCATGGCCTATGTGCTGCGCTACACCCGCTTCGGCTGGGCGGTGCGTGCGACCGCCCAGGATCCCGAGGCCGCCGCCGTCGTCGGCGTGCCGGCCGCGCGCATCCACACCATGACCTTCGCCCTCGGCGCGGCGCTGGCCGCCGTCGCCGCGGCACTGCTGGCGCCGGTCTTCGCGGTCAATCCCTGGATGGGCCTGCCGCTCATCATCAAGGCGTTCGTGGTCGTCGTGCTGGGCGGCCTCGGCAGCTTCCCCGGCGCCATCGCCGGCGGCTTCCTGCTCGGTATTGTCGAGGCCGTGGGGATCACGCTGACCTCCTCCGAATGGCGCGACGTCATCGCCTTCGGAATGATGATCCTCTTCCTCTGGGTCCGCCCATGGGGTCTCTTCGGGGTGAAGGAGCGCTGAGCCGGATGTTCGACCCTCTCGCCCCCCAGGGACGGCTCGCCGTCGCGGCGCTGGTGCTGGCGCTGCTCGTGCTGCCGCTGGTCTGGCACGACACCTACGTCCTGCACCTCGTCATCCTGTCGATGATCTTCGGCGCCTTCGCGGTGGCCTGGAACCTGGCGACGGGCTTCGCCGGGCTCAAGACCTTCGGCCACCACGCCTTCTTCGGCATCGGCGCCTATTTCTCCGCGCTGGTGTCGAAGGATTTCGAGATCACGCCCTGGATCACCGCGCCCGTCGCGGGCCTCGTCGCCGCCTGTGCCGGGCTGGTGGTGGCACTGCCCGTCCTGCGCATCCGGTCGGTGCCGCACGTCGCCATGGTGACGCTGGGCTTCGCGGAGATCGTGCGCGTGCTGCTCACCGTCTTCCGCGAGACGACGCGCGGCGAGATGGGCCTGTGGGGCATCCCCGCCTTCGACGGCTTCACGCTGCCGGTGATCGGCGAGGTGGTGTTCAATGCGGCCGAGAAGGTGCCCTACTACTACGTGGCGGCCCTCCTGTTCCTCGGCACGGTCTATGCCACGGTGCGGATGGTGAAGTCGCCGGTCGGGCTGGCGCTGGTCGCCATCCGCGATTCCCAGGACGCGGCCGAGAGCCTCGGCATCAACCTCACGCGCTACAAGCTGCTCGTCTTCTCGGCCAGCGCCTTCGCGGTCGGCCTGCTCGGCGCCTTCTACGCCCACTACATCCTGCTGCTGACGCCGAGCTCGGTGCTCGGCCTCGACCTCATGATCCTCGTCATCGGCATGACGCTGATCGGCGGCGTCGGCACGCTGTTCGGACCGATCCTCGGCGCCTTCGTGCTGACCATCGGCGTCGAGGCGATGCGCGGCGTCGGCGAGTACCGGATGCTGATCTACGGCGCGCTCATCGTCATCGTGGTGATGTTCATGCCGCGCGGTCTGGTGGCGCTGCTGGACGGGCTCGGGCCCCGCTTCGGCTTCGGCCGGGGTGTTCGCCTCGCAACCTCCGACGACGCGCCGCGCCCAGGTTGATCTTGGCGGGCTGAGCCTGGCCGGCTGACCGCTATCGGCGGACCAGCCGTCGCGCTTGGTCGGCGACCTCGCGCGGGGTTTCACGCAAGAGGCGCAGCGGGCGGAAGCCGGCGACGCGGACCGCCGCGATGGCGAGCACCGCCAGCGCCGTCGCCTGCATCCCGGCATAGGCCATCGCCGCCCCGACGACGCCGATCCGCGGCAGCAGCAACAGCAGCAGGGCCACGTTGACCGCGAGCCCGGACAGTTCGGCGGCGCTGGCGAGCATCGGCCGGCCGGACGCCTTCACGGCCTGGGCCAGCACCGCCCGGGCGGCCAGCGCGACGGCGCCGGCGGCATACCATTCGAGGATCGGTACGGCGGCGGCGAAGGCCGGGCCGTAGAGCGCCGTCACCAGCGGCAGCGCGGCGACGTGCAGCACGATGGCGACGGCGCCGGCCAGGACGATCGCCAGCCGCAGGTAGCGCTCGACGACCGGCCCGCGCTCGGCCGCATCCGCGACGCCGGCGATCCGCGGATAGGCGACGTTGGCGAGCGTCAGTGCCGGGATCGACGGGATGGCGGCGATCGCCATGGCCGCGACATAGAGGCCGAGGTCGGTCGGCGTCAGCAGGTGGGCGATGAGAATCTGGTCGAGGCGCTCGTTGACCAGCTGAACGACGACCCCGGCCTGCAGCGGCAATGCGAAGCGCAGGAGCTGGCCCAGTTCCGGGCGATCGATCGGCGCCGGCAGCCAGCGCCGCCGGTGCGCCACCGCGACGGCGAGCGCAGCGGAGGCACAGAAGCCGCCGAGATAGGCGAGCGTCACCGTCTCGACCTCGGCCAGCCCGGCCAGCGCCAGTGCGGCGACGCCGGCGACGGTCGCCAGCGTCGTGCTGCCGCGGACGGCGTTCCACACGCCATATTCGAGGCGCCCCTGGAACACGGCCCCGATATGGAGCGCGGCAAGGCCGGCCGGCACCATCAGGAAGTAGAGCGCCGCCGACCGGCGCACCGCATCGGCGTGCCCCGCCAGCAGCAGCGGCGCCACGGCGGCGCCGACGGCCGCGACGACCGTTCCCGCGACGGCGGCCAGCAGCAGCGCCGACGGGGCCAGCCGGCCCGGCGCGACGCCGCGCGCCGCCCGGTAGACGACCGCGTCGTTGAGCGCGAGGCCCGCCAGCCCCAGCGCCAGCACCGGATAGAGCAGGACGAGCGCCAGCTCGCCCCGCCCTTCCGGCCCCAGCAGGCGGGCGAGCAGCACCGCGTTCAGGAGCCCCAGGATCTGGATGGCGCCGGTGGTCGCGAAGGACTGCAGGACGTGACGCAAGGGAAGCCGGCCGCCGCCCTACCAGACGCCGAAGAAGATGCCGTGTTCCTTGTGGCGCGCCGTCCGCCGCCGCACCTCCGCGTCCGACAGCGTGGTCCGCAGCTTGCGCTCGCGCACCCATTCCCAGAGGTGGTCCCGCATCTCCGACCGGACGGCGCGGTGTGCACCGGAGGCGCCGAGATCGACCCGCTCCTGCGGATCCTCGACGAGATCGAATAGCTGCGGCCGGAAGCCGAGCCATTCGACATATTTCCAGCGCTCGGTGCGCACCATCCAGGCGCGGCACTGGCCGGGCTCGCGTCCCAGCGTCACCCGCGCCTGACGGAAGGAATAGTCGAGTTCCGAGACGGCGGCCTCGCGCCATGAAACGGGCGCCGGCCCGCGCAGCAGCGGAGCCAGCGACCGACCTTCGACGAGGTGGGTCGCGGGATCGAGGCCGAGCACGTCGAGGAAGGTCGGCAGCAGGTCGACCGCCTCGACCAGCCGCCGCTCCACCCGGCCGCGGCTCGCATCGGCGCGCCGGTCCGGATCGACCACGATCAGAGGCACGCGGATCGCCTCCTCATGGAATATCTCCTTTTCGCCGAGCCAGTGGTCGCCGAGGAAGTCGCCATGGTCGGCGGTGAAGACGATCAGGGTGTCCTCCAGCCGCCCGGCTGTCTCCAGCGCCGACATCAGCCGGCCGATATGGCTGTCGATCTGGGACACGAGGCCCATGTAGGTCGGCCGCACGGTCCGGGCGACCTCCTCGCGCGCGAAGTTCCGGCTCTCCTCATGGCCGCGGTAGGCCGCGATGACGGGATGCGGCTCGATGAACTCGGACGGGTCGCGGTTGAGCGGCAGGCAGTCCTCGGGCCCGTACATGGCGTGGTAGGGGGCGGGCGCCATGTAGGGCCAGTGCGGCTTGACGTAGCTGAGGTGGAGGAACCAGGGCCGGTCGCCCTGCTCGGCGACGAAGCGGAGCGCCTGGTCGGTCATGTAGGCGGTCTCGGAATGCTCCTCGGCGACGCGGGCCGCCAGCCGCGCATTGCGCATGTGCCAGCCGCTGACGACCCGGCCGTCCGGTGCCTCGGCCGAGATGACCCAGTCGTTCCACGGATCGTCCCCGCCATAGCCGTGGGCGGCGAGGTAGGCGGGATAGCCGCTCTCCCGCCCGGGCCTGCTGTGACCGTCATAGCGGTCGAGCGATTCGAAGCCGCCCTCGCGCAACAGCGCGTCCAGAGCCGAGCCTGCTTCGATGCCGTAGCGCGCCAGCCCCTCGGCGTCCGGCAGCACATGCGTCTTGCCGGCCAGCGCCACGCGCAGGCCGGCCGGCCGCAGATGGTCGCCGATCGTGCGCTCGCGCACCGACAGCGGCACCCGGTTCCAGGTTGCGCCGTGCGAGAACATGTAGCGGCCGGTGTAGAACGACATGCGCGAGGGCCCGCAGACGCCCGACTGGACGTAGGCGCGATCGAAACGGACGCCGCGTCGCGCCAGCCGGTCGAGATTCGGTGTCTTCAGGTGCGGATGGCCGGCGGCGCCGAGGTGATCGGCCCGCAGCTGATCGCACATCACGAACAGGATATTGCGCACGCCCGCCATCGCGTTTCTCCCCTCCCCCGGCTGGCGAGGAGCTTTCCTCCCGGCAGGCGGCCGCCGTCAAGCGCGCGCCGCGCCTTGACCTGGATCATGGGTGCGATCGACCACGCAGGCGCAGGATGCGCCGCATCGCCCGCCGCCGCCACGGATGCCATGCACGACCCCGGACCCGCCTTCCACTCGGCATTGGCCGCCGGCGATCTCGCCGGGGTCGCGCTGGCGATGCTGCTGGCCGGGCTCGTCGGCGGCCTTGGTCACTGCATCGGCATGTGCGGGCCGTTCGTGCTCTCCCAGGTGGCGGCGAACCTGCCGGGCGAAGGCCGCCGCTACGGCACGCTGCAGCGCCTCGCCGGCGCCGCACTGCTGCCCTACCACCTCGGCCGTGCCACCACCTACGTCTTCCTCGGCACCCTCGGCGGGGCATTGGCCGGCCGCGCGGCGCTGGCGGCGGAGACGCGCCTGCTGACCGCCGGCCTGCTGGTGCTGGCCGCGGTTGCCATGCTGCTGTGGGGCGTCGAGCGGCTGGCGCGCCTGCGGCCGGCCGTGGCGGCGGGGCCGTCTGCCGGCTGGATCGTCGCCCGGATCGAGCCGCTGCTGGGCGATCCCCGCGGCGCACGCGGCTATGCACTGGGCGTCGCGCTGGGCTTCCTGCCGTGCGGCCTGCTCTACGGCGCGCTGGCCGCCGCCGCCGGAACCGGCAGCGCGGCCGGCGGTGCCGCCGCGACCGCGGCCTTCGTCGCAGGCACGGCGGTGCCGCTGGTCGGGCTCGGCTGCCTCGGCAGCTTCTTCGGCCGGCGCTGGGCCGGGCCGCTGCGCCGGGCGGCACCGGTCCTCTTCCTCGTCAACGCCGCCTTCCTCGCCTGGATCGCCTGGCGGCAGCTGTCGGCATAGGCCGTCGCGGGCAGCCCCGGCACGCGACGAGGTTCACTCCACGAGGTCGCGATAGGCGTGCCAGCTCGCATGGCCGAGCAGCGGCAGCACGATCGCAAGGCCCAGAGTCAACGTCGCCAACCCGAAGATGGTGAAGGCGACGATGATCGCCGCCCACAGCGCCATCGGCACGGGGTTGGCGCGCACGGCCACGACGCTGGTCGCGATCGCCGCGAAGACGTTGATGTCGCGGTCGAGCAGCATCGGGATCGAGATCACCGAGACGACGAAGGTGACGCCGGCCAGCGCTCCGCCGACGACGGTACCGACCACGAGCAGTGGCAGGCCGCGGGCGCTCAGCAGCACCTCGGTCACGACGCGATCGAGTTCGGGTGGTGCATCGCCGACGAGCAGCGCGAAGAGCAGGAAGGCGATGCGCATCCAGGCGAGATGGATGATCAGCAGCAGCACGCCGATCAGGCCGATCTGGGAGGCGTTGGCCCGGAATCCTGCGAGCGCGGCGGCGAGCGAGACCGGCTGGCCGCTGGCCAGCCGCCGGCTGGTCTCGTAGAGCCCGGCCGCCAGCACCGGGGCCACCAGCAGGAAGCCCGCCGCCAGCGGCAGGATCAGCGCCGAGTGACCGCCCGCCACCAGCACGAACAGGAGGACGGCGCTGGCCAGCACGATCATCCCGCCATAGGCGACGGCCACCCCCGATGCGGCGCGGAGGTCGCGCCAGCCCGCGGCCAGCCAGTGCCAGGGCCGATCGATGGGAACGCGGCGGACGACGGGGCTGGGCTCGACGAAGACCGGCACGGTTTCGCTCATGGCGCATCCTCTCCCTGTTCTCGGGTGGCCCGCGACCTTCCGCCGCGTCCGATCGCGGACCGTCGCCGGAACCGGCATCCACCGTCCTTGACGTACATCAATGTCCGCGGCGGCCGCGCGCGGAGAATGCCCCCTTGTCTCGGAGCGGGACGAAGGGGGATTTCGACATGAGTGCGATCACGGCCATGGATGGCGTGGCGGGGCCGGCGCCGCAGGATCTGCCGGCGCGGGCCGCGTTCCGTCCCGTCGAGGACGTCGTCCGGGCCTTCGTCGTGGCGACGATGTTCTGGGGCGTCGCGGCCTTCGCAGCCGGCGTCTTCATCGCCCTGCAGCTCGCCTTCCCCATCCTGAACCTCGACCTCGAATGGACGACGTTCGGGCGCCTCCGGCCGCTGCACACCTCGGCCGCGATCTTCGCGTTCGGCGGCAACGCGCTGCTCGGAACGTCGATCCACGTCGTCCAGCGGACCTGCCGGGCGCGGCTTTTCGGCGGCGACCTGATGGGCTGGTTCCTCTTCTGGGGCTATCAGCTGTTCATCGTGCTGGCGGCGACCGGCTACCTCATGGGGATCACCCAGTCGAAGGAGTATGCCGAGCCCGAATGGTACGTCGACCTGTGGCTGACGATCGTCTGGGTCGCCTACCTGCTGGCCTATCTCGGCACGATCATGCGGCGCGAGGAGCCGCACATCTACGTCGCGAACTGGTTCTATCTCGCCTTCATCGTGACTATCGCGATGCTGCACATCGTCAACAACCTGGCGGTGCCCGTCTCATTCACCGGGACGAAGAGCTATATCCTCTTCTCGGGCGTCCAGGATGCCATGGTGCAATGGTGGTACGGCCACAACGCCGTCGGCTTCTTCCTCACCGCCGGCTTTCTCGGGATGATGTACTACTTCATCCCGAAGCAGGCCGACCGCCCGGTCTATTCCTACCGGCTGTCGATCGTCCATTTCTGGTCGCTGATCTTCCTCTACATCTGGGCCGGCCCACACCACCTGCACTACACGGCGCTGCCGGACTGGGCGCAGACGCTGGGCATGACCTTCTCGATCATGCTGTGGATGCCGTCCTGGGGCGGCATGATCAACGGCCTGATGACGCTGTCGGGTGCCTGGGACAAGCTGCGCACCGACCCGGCCCTGCGCTTCTCCGTCACTGCCGTCGCCTTCTACGGCATGAGCACGTTCGAAGGCCCGGTCATGTCGATCAAGCCCGTCAATGCGCTCAGCCACTACACCGACTGGACGATCGGGCATGTCCATTCGGGCGCGCTCGGCTGGGTCGCCTTCATCGTCTTCGGCGCCGTGTACTACCTGGTGCCGGTCTTGTGGAAGCGCCCGCAGCTCTATTCCACCCGCCTCGTCTCCTGGCACTTCTGGATCGCGACCCTCGGCATCGTCCTCTACATCACCGCGATGTGGGTGTCGGGGATCATGCAGGGCCTGATGTGGCGCGCCTACGACGAGCTCGGTTTCCTGCAATACGCCTTCGTCGAGACCGTGGCCGCCATGCACCCCTTCTACCTGATCCGGGCGCTGGGCGGGGTCTGCTTCCTCGTGGGATCCTTCATCATGATCTACAACCTCTGGATGACCGTGCGGCAGCCGGTCGCCGTCGCGGCCCAGCCCGCGGCGGCCGAGTGACGGGGAGGACATCGCCATGACCTTCCGTCACGCGACGATCGAAAAGAACGTCATCCTGCTGATGGTGCTGACGCTGATCACGGTCTCGATCGGCGGGCTCGTCCAGATCATCCCGCTCTTCGCCGTCGAATCCACGATCGAGCGCGTCGAGGGGGTCCGCCCCTACTCGCCGCTCGAACTGGCCGGCCGCAACATCTACATCCGCGAGGGTTGCTACGTCTGCCACAGCCAGCAGGTGCGCTCCTTCCGCGACGAGGCAGAGCGCTACGGCCACTACAGCCTGGCGGCCGAGAGCATGTACGACCACCCGTTCCAGTGGGGCTCCAAGCGCACCGGCCCCGATCTCGCGCGCGTCGGCGGCAAGTATTCCAACGAGTGGCACGTCGCCCATCTCGTCGACCCGCGCGGCGTCGTGCCGGAGTCGATCATGCCGCCCTACGGCTTCCTGCTGAACCGGACGCTGCGCGCCGGCGACATCGCCGACCACCTGCGGACGAACCGGGCCGTCGGCGTCCCCTATACGGACGAGATGGTCGCTGCCGCGGCCCTCGACCTGCGCATGCAGGCGGACCCGGAAGCGGACACGACCGCGCTGCTGCAGCGGTACCCCAAGGCGGTCGTCGGCGACTTCGACGGCGATCCCCGGCGGCTGACCGAGATGGACGCACTGGTGGCGTACCTGCAGATGCTGGGCACCCTGGTGAAGTTCAGCGACTACACCCTCAAGGACCTGCAGCAGTAGGAGGCGGCGATGGACGCGACCGAACTTCTCGCCGTGCTGCGGCCGCTGTGGAGCGTGTGGTTCATGCTCCTCTTCCTCGGCATCGTCGCCTGGGCCCTGTGGCCCACGAACCGGCGCCGCCTGGAAGACCACGGCCGCATCCCGTTCCGCGACGACCGCTGACCCTCCCGCATCCGAAAGGCCTGCAAGCCATGCCGACGAAGATCGAGAAGGATGCCGTCACCGGCACCATGACGACGGGTCATGAGTGGGACGGCATCCGCGAGCTCAACACACCCCTGCCCAAATGGTGGCTGTGGGTCTTCTACGCCACGATCGTCTGGTCGATCGGCTACTACGTCCTCTATCCGACCCTCCCCGGGCTGAATGGCATCCTGGGCTGGTCGCAGCGCGCCGAACTGGCCGACGGCATGGCGGCCGAGCGCGAGCGCATCCGGCCGATGCTGGACCGCATCCGGGCGACGCCGGTGACCGAGATCCGCAACCAGCCGGACCTCGCCGCCTTCGCGGTCGCCGGCGGCCGTGCCGCCTTTGCCGACAACTGCGCGCCCTGCCACGGCGCCGGCGGTGCCGGTGCCAAGGGCGGCTTCCCGTCACTGGCCGACGACGAATGGATCTGGGGCGGCGATCCGGACGCGATCCAGCGCACCGTGGCCTTCGGCATCCGCAGCGCCCACCCCGAGACGCGCCAGTCGCAGATGCCGCGCTTCGGGACCGACGGTCTGCTGACACCGGCGCAGATTTCGGACACCGCGGAGTTCGTGCTGTCCCTGTCCGGCCGCGCGGCGGTTCCAGTCGCCGTCGAACGCGGTCGCGCCATCTATGCCGAGCAGTGCGCCGCCTGCCACGGCGCCGAGGGCCGCGGCATGGCCGAGCTGGGCGCCCCCAGCCTCGCCGACCAGATCTGGCTCTATGGCGGCGACAAGGCCGCGATCGAGCACAGCATCCAGGTGGCGCGCGGCGGCGTCATGCCGGCCTGGACCGACCGCCTCGACGAGGCGACGATCCGGATGCTGACGCTCTATGTCCACCAGCTCGGCGGCGGACGCTGAGGCGACGGCCATGAACCTGGTGACGAAGAGCGGCCGGGCGCCGCCGCCGGTCGAAGCCGGCGATGCATCGATCGCGTCGGTCGCGGCCCAGAAGGCCGACGCGCCGCTCTACGCGCACCGGATCAAGGTCTATTCCAAGTCCGTCGCCGGCCCGTTCCGGCGCATCAAGTGGGTTCTGCTGACCCTCTTCCTGGCGATCTACTACCTCGTGCCGTGGCTGCGCTGGGACCGCGGCCCCGGCGCAGCCGACCAGGCGGTGCTGATCGACCTGCCCGGCCGGCGCGCCTACTTCCTGTGGATCGAGATCTGGCCGCAGGAGGTCTACTACATCACCGGCCTGCTGGTGCTGGCGGCCTTCGCCCTCTTCCTCGTCACCAGCCTGCTCGGCCGCGTCTGGTGCGGCTATGCCTGCCCCCAGACGGTCTGGACCGACCTCTACATGCTGGTCGAGCGCCTGATCGAGGGCGACCGCAATGCCCGCATGCGCCTCGACCGCCAGCCCTGGAGCGCCCGCAAGCTCGGTCGCAAGGTGGCCAAGCACGCGATCTGGCTTCTGATCGCGCTCGCCACCGGCGGCGCCTGGATCCTCTATTTCGTCGACGCTCCGAGTTCGATCGGCCCGATCTTCCGCGGCGAGGCCGACGCCGGCGTCTATGTCTTCGTCGCCCTCTTCACGACCACCACCTACCTCCTGGCCGGATGGGCGCGCGAGCAGGTCTGCACCTACATGTGTCCCTGGCCGCGCTTCCAGGCGGCGATGCTGGACGAGCACAGCGTCACCGTCACCTACCAGGACTGGCGGGGCGAACCGCGCGGCAAGCACAAGGCCGGCACGAGCTGGGAGGGCCGCGGCGACTGCATCGACTGCGGCCAGTGCATCGCCGTCTGCCCGACCGGCATCGACATCCGCGACGGCCAGCAGCTCGAATGCATCGGCTGCGGCCTGTGCGTCGATGCCTGCGACGGCGTGATGGAGAAGGTCGGGCGGCCGCCGCGGCTCATCACATGGGACACGCTGGCCCGCCAGGAAGCGAAGGCGGCCGGCCGCACGGTGCCCTTCCGCTGGCTGCGCCCGCGCGTGCTCATCTACCTCGTCCTCATCTCGGTGGTCGGGCTCGTCATGCTGGGCGGACTGGCGATGCGGGCGACGGTCGAGTTGTCGGTGCAGCGCGACCGCAGCCCGCTGTGGGTGGTCCTGGCGGACGGAGCCGTCCGCAACGCCTATACCCTCAAGATCCTCAACAAGAATCGCGATCAGGATACCTATCGCCTTGCCGTCGACGGCCTGCCGGAGGCGAGGCTGGCGGTCTCGGGTGACGACGGCGATGCGGTCGTCTCCGCCCAGCCCGACAGCGTGGCGACCTATCGCGTCTTCGTCTCCGTCCCGGCCGGGCGGAAGCTGCCGGAATCGACTCCCCTGACCTTCTCCGCAACCCGCCAGTCGACTGGCGAGACGGCCCGCCACGGGTCCGTATTCCTGGCCCCGAGGCCCTGATCCATGACGACGTTCGAAGCGCGAGCGCCCCGCCGCAGCGGCTGGATTCCCTGGATCTTCGTCGGCGGCATGCTGCTGGTGATCGCGGTCAACGCCGTCATGATCCGCCTCGCCCTCGGCACCTTCACCGGCGTCACGGTCGAGCGACCGTACGAGCGCGGCATCGCCTACAACACCATCCTGGCCGCCCAGTCCGCGCAGGACCGGCTGGGCTGGACCGCCGACCTGCGCCTCCAGACGACCGGCGGCGGCAGCATCCTGCACCTCGTGCTCCGGGACGCCGAGGGCCGCCCGCTGGATGCCCAGGCGACCGTCCGGCTCGAGCGGCCGCTCGAACCCGAATCGCGCATCGAAGCGACGCCGGAGATGGCCGGTGCCGGTCGCTACGTCACCCGCCTCGCACAACTGCGGCCGGGGCAGTGGGACGTGATCGTCGATGCCCGCCGCGCCGATGGCCGGCTCCATGTCCGCCGGCGGGTGATCGCGGAATGATCCTCGAGGCCGCCCGGCCGGACGGCGCGTCCGCGCCCTGCCGCCACTGCGGCCTGCCGCTGCCGGCGGGCAGCGCCGGCCCCTATTGCTGCGCCGGCTGCGCCGCGGCGCGGCAGGCGATCGAGGGCCTCGGCCTCGATCGCTTCTACGACCGCTTCGTTCTCGATCCGGCGATGGCGCCGCTGCGGCCGGCCACGGACGCCCATGTGGATGCCACGACCTACGCGCAGCCGGCCGGCAGCGGGCGGTCGCGGGTGCACCTGATGGTCGACGGGCTGCATTGCGCGGCCTGCGTCTGGCTGATCGAGAGCACGCTCGCGCGCGACCCCCGCGTCCTCCGGGCCCGGGTCAACATGACGACCCGGCGCCTGGTCGTCGAATGGCAGGGCGGACCCGAGCTGGCCGACGCGCTGCTGCTGCCGGTGGTCCGGCTCGGCTTCCAGGTCGCGCCCTACGATCCCGGCCGCCTGGCCGATGCCGCCGCCGAGACCGAGCGCCGCCTGCTGCAGAGCATGGCCGTGGCCGGCTTCGCCGCGGCCAACGTCATGCTCCTGTCGGTCGCGGTCTGGTCGGGACTGGTGGGGCGCGAAGCCGGTGGCGGCATGGGTGTGGCGACGCGCGACCTGCTGCACTGGATCTCCGCCGCCATCGCACTGCCGGCCATCGCCTATGCCGGCCGGCCCTTCTTCGCGGGCGCCTGGCGGGCGCTGCGGGCCGGACGCTCGTCGATGGACGTGCCGATCGCGGTCGGCGTCGTGCTCGCCGCCGCCGCCAGCCTCCACGAAACCCTGCATTCCGGCACGCACGCCTACTTCGATTCCGCCATCACCCTGCTGTTCTTCCTGCTGATCGGCCGCTGGCTCGACCAGCGCGCCCGCGGCCGCGCCCGGTCGGCCGCGCAGCATCTGATGGGCCTGCGCGCCCGCGCGGTCAGCCTCCTGCGCGCGGACGGCACGACCGAGCGGCGCGCGCCGGAGCAGGTCGCCCCCGGCGACCGCATCCTGGTCGCCGCCGGCGAGCGGATCGGCATCGACGGTCGCGTGGCGCGCGGCCTCTCCGACGTCGATGCGGCGCTGGTGACGGGCGAGTCCGTGCCGGTGGCGGTCCGACCGGGCAGCATCGTCCATGCGGGCACGATCAACCTGACCGGCCCCCTGACCGTGGTGACCACGGCGTCCGGCGAGCGGACGCTGCTGGCCGAGATCGTGCGGCTGATGGAGACGGCCGAGCAGGGCCGGGCCCGTCTCGTCGCGCTCGCCGATCGCGTCGCCCGCGTCTACGCCCCCCTCGTTCATGTGGCCGCGCTCGCGACCTTCCTCGGCTGGTGGCTGCTGCTGGCCGCACCCTTGCAGACGGCGATGATGCACGCCGTCGCCGTCCTCATCATCACCTGTCCCTGCGCCCTCGGCCTTGCGGTGCCGGTCGTGCAGGTCGTCGCGGGCGGCCGGCTGATGCGCCGCGGCGTGCTGCTGAAGTCGGCGACGGCGCTGGAACGCCTCGCCCAGGTCGATACGGTCGTCTTCGACAAGACCGGCACCCTGACCGAAGGGCGGCCGGTGCTGCTGGCCGATCCGGACCGCCTGCCCGCCGACCTGGATGCGGCGGCAGGCATCGCCGCCTCGAGCCGGCACCCCCTGGCGCTGGCGCTCGTCGCCGCGGTCGGCCGACCGGTCGCGGCCGCCGCCAGCGTCGTCGAGCATCCGGGCCGCGGCCTGTCCTGGCCCGGGCCTGACGGCGAATGGCGGCTCGGCAGCCGCGCCTTCTGCGGCGTCGGGGAGACGGCGGTCGAGACCGACCCCGAACTGTTCCTGGCGCGGCCGGGCCGGCCCGCCGTCCGGTTCGCCTTCCGCGACCAGCTGCGCGCCGACGCCGCCGTGGTCGTCGCGCGGCTGCGCCGGCGCGGCCTGCGGATCCTGCTGCTGTCGGGCGACCGCGCCCCGGCCGTGGCCCGCGCGGCGGCCGATGCCGGCATCGGCGAATGGCAGGCGGCGCTGGACCCGGCGGCCAAGGTCGCCGCCATGGCCGACCTCGCCCGCCAGGGACGGCGCGTGCTGATGGTCGGCGACGGCATCAACGACGCGCCGGCGCTCGCCGCCGCCCATGTCTCGATGGCGCCGGCCGCGGCCGCCGACATCAGCCAGAGCGCGGCCGACCTCGTGTTCCAGGGTCAGCGCCTGACGGCGGTTGCCGACGCGCTCGGTGCCGCCCGCGCCGCCGACCGGCGCGTCCGCCAGAACCTGGTGCTGGCCATCGGCTACAACGCGCTGGCGGTGCCGCTGGCGGTCGCCGGCCATGTCACCCCGCTGGTGGCGGCCATCGCCATGTCGAGTTCGTCGATCCTGGTCATCGCCAACGCCCTCCGCCCGGCGGGCGGGAGACGGCATTCATGACCAGCCTCCTGTTCCTCGTGCCGGTGGCGCTCGGGCTGGGTGCAGCCGGCCTTGCCGCCTTTCTGTGGGCGTTGCGCAGCGGCCAGTTCGACGACCTCGACGGCGAAGGCGCCCGCATCCTCTTCGACGAAGATCGCACCCCATCCCGCACCGGACGTCCCGGCGCGGCCAACCCGGGAGAACCCGCATGTCCCCCGTCTCCGCCTTCGCCCTCGGTGCCGTGATCGGCCTGCTCGGCCTGCTCGGCCTCGTCGCCGCCTCCCGCGCCCATGATCCCGAGATGTACGCCGTCGGGCTGGTCTTCGCGGCCTTCGCCGTCGCCTTCGACTTCTGGCTGGTGAAGCGCTGGTTCGACCGCGCCACCGGAGACTGAGGGCGGACCGCGCGGGCCGGGTTGCCGGGACCGGGCTGCCGCCCTATCGTCGCCCGATCCTTTCCGCCTTTCGGAGCGACCGCCGATGACGACGCAGCCCGTCGACTTCCGCAGCGACAACACTGCTTCCGTGGCGCCGGCGATCATGGAGGCGATCGTCGCCGCCAATCGCGGTACGGCGCCGTCCTACGGCAACGACGAGATGACGCGCGCGGTCGACCGACGGCTCTCCGACCTGTTCGAGACCGAGGTCCGGGTGTTCCCGGTGGCCACCGGAACGGCGGCCAACGCCATCGCGCTCTCGGCGATGACGCGGCCCTGGGGCGGCATCTACTGCCACGAGACGGCACACATCCAGACATCCGAGTGCGGCGCGTTCGAGGCGCAGTCGGGCGGTGCCAAGCTGCAGCTGCTGCCCGGCGCGCAGTACCGCATCTCGGCCGACCGCCTGGCCCGCGCGATCGCCGAGGCCGGGGTCGGGCAGCCGCACAAACCCCAGCCGGCCGGCATCTCGGTCACCCAGGCGACCGACTTCGGCACCGTCTATCGGCTGGAGGAGCTGGCCGCGATCGGCGAGGTGGCGCGCGCCAACCGCCTCAAGATGCACATGGACGGCGCCCGCTTCGCCAATGCGCTGGACACGCTGGGCTGCACCCCGGCCGAGATGACCTGGAAGATCGGCGTCGACGTATTGTCCTTCGGGGCGACCAAGAACGGCTGCATGTCGTGCGACGCGATCGTCGCCTTCGACCCGGCCATAGCGCACGAACTGGTCTTCCGCCTGCGCCGGGCGGGGCATGTCTGGTCGAAGATGCGCTTCGCCTCGGCGCAGTTGCTCGCCTATGTCGAGGGCGGCCTCTATCTCGAACTGGCGGCCCGTGCCAACGGCCTCGCCCGCCGCCTCGCCGAGGGGCTGGCGGCCCTGCCGGGCGTCAAGCTGCACGTCCCGGTCGAGGCCAACGAGGTCTTCGTGGAAATGCCGGAGGCGGCGATCACGCGGCTGGAGGCCGAGCGCTTCCTCTTCGCCCGCCGCGGCCCGAAGCTGATCCGGCTCGTCTGCCGCCACGACGGAACGGAGGCGGAGGTCGACCAGATCATCGCCGCCGCCGAGCGCCTGCTGCCCCGCGCCGCCGACGTCGCCGCCCTGCCTTAGGGCAGGGACCGGCGGGGGCGGAGGCTGGTGCCGGATGCAGGATTCGAACCCGCGACCTTCGGTTTACAAAACCGCTGCACTACCACTGTGCTAATCCGGCCGCCCAGAGGATTGCGGGTTCATAGCAACCTCTGGCGGCCCTGTCCAAGGCACTGCGACCGACGCCTCGCCGGACGACACCCTCTTCTTTGCGCCTCCTGCAAATAAGTGGCCGCACCCGGTTCGTGCGCGGCATCCCGCCGCGGCGCCGCCATGCACCGTTGTGCCCGCACTGCGCCAGAACGCCACAGGCCGCCGTCGCTTCATCATCTTCGTTGACGCCGCCCCACCCCAGGGCGTAGCCACCGCGGCGGGACACGCCCCCCCACCGGGGCGCAGCCATTCTGGAAGGGATCGGCCGACATGACGACGCCCGCAGTGCGACCTGCGAACCCCTGCTTTTCTTCCGGCCCATGCGCCAAGCGCCCGGGCTGGAGCCTCTCCGAACTGGAAGGCGCCTTCCTCGGGCGCTCGCACCGGGCGAAACCCGGCCGGGCCAAGCTCAAGGACGTGATCGACCGCAGCCGCGCGGTGCTGCGGATGCCGGCCGACTGGCGGCTGGCGATCGTGCCCGCCTCCGACACGGGCGCCGTCGAGATGGCGCTGTGGTCGCTGCTCGGCCCGCGCGGGGTCGACGTGCTGGCCTGGGAGAATTTCGGCGAGACCTGGGACGCCGACATCCGCAAGCAGCTGCGCCTTGCCGACGTGCGCACCTTCGCCGCGCCCTATGGCAGCCTGCCCGACCTCTCCCAGGTCGACACCGACCGCGATGTCGTCTTCACCTGGAACGGCACCACGTCGGGCGTCTGCCTGCCGAACGCGGACTGGATCAGGCCGGACCGCGCCGGCCTCACCATCTGCGACGCCACCTCGGCCGCCTATGCCATGGCGCTGCCCTGGGACCGGCTCGACGTCGTCACCTGGTCCTGGCAGAAGGCGCTGGGCGGCGAGGCCGCGCACGGCATGCTGGCGCTGTCGCCCCGCGCCGTGGAGCGACTGGAGCAGCACAAGCCGGCCTGGCCGATGCCCAAGCTCTTCCGCCTCACCTCCGGCGGCAAGCTGAACGAGGGCATCTTCCAGGGCGAGACGATCAACACGCCCTCGATGCTGTGCGTCGAGGATGCGCTCGACTCGCTGCGCTGGGCCGAGCAGGTCGGCGGGCTGGAGGGGCTCGTCGGCCGCTCGAAGGCGAATTTCGCGGCGCTGGCCGACTGGGTCGAGCGGACGCCCTGGATCGACTTCCTCGCCCGCGACCCCGCATCGCGCTCCTGGACCTCGGTCTGCCTGGCGATCGTCGATCCCCGGTTCGCCGCCCTGTCCGACGAGGCGCAGCAGGCGGGCGTCAAGGATCTCGCCCGCCGGCTCGAGCAGGCGGGCGTGGCCTACGACATCGCCGGCCATCGCGCGGCGCCCGCCGGCCTGCGCATCTGGTGTGGCGCGACGGTCGAGACCGCCGACATCCAGGCGCTCTGCCTGTGGCTCGACTGGGCCTGGTCCGAAGAGACCCGCGCCGCCGCGGCCTGAGCCCCAACTCGCTTTCCAGCGGCCCGGCGCGTCCGCCGGGCCGCCCCCCTTTCCGAAAGACGACGGACGACCACCATGCCCAAGGTGCTGATCGCCGATTCCCTGTCCCCGCGCGCGGTCGAGATCTTCCGCCGCCGCGGCATCGAGGTCGATGTGAAGACCGGCCTGAAGCCGGCCGAACTGCGCGCCATCATCGGCGGCTATGACGGGCTCGCCGTCCGCTCGGCCACCAAGGCGACCCGCGAGGCCCTGGCGGTGGCCGACCGCCTCAAGGTCATCGGCCGCGCCGGCATCGGCGTCGACAACATCGATGTCGGCGCCGCCACCGCCCGCGGCATCGTCGTGATGAACACGCCCTTCGGCAACTCGATCACCACGGCCGAGCACGCGATCGCGCTGATGCTGTCGCTGGCCCGCCAGATCCCGGCCGCCGACCGCTCGACCCAGGCCGGCAAGTGGGAGAAGAACCGGTTCATGGGCGTCGAGGTCACGGCCAAGACGCTGGGCGTGATCGGCTGCGGCAACATCGGCGCCATCGTCGCCGAGCGGGCCATCGGGCTGAAGATGAAGGTCGTCGCCTACGATCCGTTCCTCACGGAGGAGCGCGCCCGCGCCCTCGGCGTCGACAAGGTCGATCTCGACCAGCTCTTCGCGCGGGCCGACTTCATCACCCTGCACACGCCGCTGACCGAGGCGACGCGGAACATCATCGACGCGGCCGCGATCGCGAAGATGCGGACCGGCGTGCGCGTCGTGAACTGCGCCCGCGGCGGCCTGATCGACGAGGCGGCGCTGGTCGCCGCGCTCGATTCGGGACAGGTCGCCGGGGCGGCGATCGACGTCTTCGCCGTCGAACCGGCGCTCGCAAGCCCCCTCTTCGGCCGCGACGACGTGATCGTCACCCCGCACCTCGGCGCATCGACCGGCGAGGCTCAGGAGAACGTGGCGCTCCAGGTGGCCGAGCAGATGGCCGACTTCCTGCTGACCGGCGCCGTCGTCAACGCCATCAACATGCCTTCGGTCTCCGCGGAGGAGGCGGCGACGCTGCGGCCCTACATGCGCCTGGCCGAACAGCTCGGCAGCTTCGCGGGGCAGCTCACCGAGGAGCCGATCGAGGCCGTCGAGATCAGCTTCGAGGGCGATGCCGCCGCCATCAACACCAAGCCGGTGACGGCCGCCATGCTGACGGGCCTGCTGGCACCGCAGCTGGAGAGCGTCAACATGGTGTCGGCGCCCGTCTTCGCCCGCGAGCGCAACATGAAGGTGAGCGAGGTTACCGGCACGCGCACGCCCGACTACCAGACGCTGCTGCGGGTGTCGGTCACCTGCGGCGAGCGCGTCCGGACGGTGGCCGGCTCCCTCTTCGGCGGCACCCGGCCGCGCGTCGTCGAGGTCCAGGACATGGCCTTCGAGGCGGAACTCGACGGGCCGATGCTGTTCGTCCGCAACCGCGACAAGCCGGGCTTCATCGGTGCGCTGGGGCGGACGCTGGGCGATGCCGGCGTCAATATCGCGAGCTTCCATCTCGGCCGCACCGGCCCGGGCGAGGACGCGATCTGCCTCGTGCAGGTCGACCAGCCGGTCGACGAGGCCCTGCTGGCGGCGGTGCGCGCCCTGCCCCACGTGGTCCAGGGGAAGACCATCCACTTCTAGCCCGGGCGGCGATGCCGCTGTAAGGATGCGGCCCGGGGCGGTCCGCCCTGGAGCGGGGGCAGTGCGGCGATCATGGCAAACATCGCAGCGACGACGCGCCGGGCGCACGGGCCGAGCCTCGATGGGCCGGAGACGGTCACGATCGTGGCCGTCGACGCCCCCCGGATGGACGCGGCATGGCGCGCGAGATGGCGCCGGCTCGCCGCGATGATCGGACCATCCGCCCTTCCGCCCGATACGTCCGACGACCCGGCGCGCGCCGTTGCGGCAGCTACGGAGGCACTGGCGGCCGCCGCGCTCGACCGCGAGCCGGCTGCGGTCCGATCCTCTGCGGAGCCTGGAGCCTATGTCCTTCCGGACATGCCGCCGGCCATCGCCGAGCGCGCCGCGGGCATCGTCTCGGCCACGGCCGGTCTGGCATGCTCAGAAACGGTACCGCAGGCCGAGATCGAGCGCCTGCGCCAGGCGACCGGACGCCTGTACCGGCTGGCACGGTCGCAGCCCGCGCCGCCGGCCCGTCGGGTCGACGGCGTCGTGGCGGGGGCGGCCGAGCGGTTGGGCATTCCCTGGGGCTGGTCGACGACCCAGCCGGGTTTGATCCGGATCGGTGAAGGCCGGCACCTGACGCTGCTCGACGGCGCGAGCCCCATGGATCGACCGGTCATGGGCTCCCAGCTCGCGGCGAGCAAGCCCGCGATGAAGCGCTATCTCGCCGGCTTCGGCCTGCCGGTCCTTCCCGACCGCATCGCGCGGCGCGAAGAGGAGGCCGCGGCGGCCGCCGCCGAACTCGGCTATCCGGTCGCGGTCAAGCCGGTCGACGGATCGCGGGCGCGCGGCGTCACCCTGGATGTGCGGAAAGCGGAGGAGATGCCCGACGCGTTCGGGCGGGCGCGGAGCGAAGGTTCGGCCGTCATGATCGAACCCTATCTCGATCTTCCGGACTTCCGGGCGATCATGGTCGGGACGCAGGTGGTGAACGTCCTCCGCCGCGATCCGCCCTATCTGACCGGGAACGGCCGGACGGACATCGCCGGCCTACTGGCCGAACACAACCGTGCCGTCACGGAGCAGCGAGCGGCCTTTCCGGCACATTACCCGGTGACGGTGGACTTCGACGTAGAGCAGACGCTGCGGCGATCGGGCCGCTCTCTCGAAACCGTGCCTGCCGTGGGCGAACAGGTGATTCTGCGTCGCCTCCCGATGCGCGATCTCGGCGCCTACGGAACCGACGCCACGGCGGAGGCGCATCCCCGTACGCTGGCGCTCTTCGCGCGTCTGGCATCGATCACGGGCATGGCGTGCTGTGCCATAGACTTTCGCGCCGAGGATATCGGGCAAGCCTGGGACGCGCAGCGGTTCGCCATCTTCGAGTACAACGCACGCCCCGATATCGGAATATTCGCAGGCCACCCACTGGTCGCGACCTTGCTTCGGTCGATAGCACCGGACCTGGAAGCCATCCGCCTGCCGACGTTGCTGATCGTCGGCGACGAGCCGGCCGTCCTAGCGTCCGCCCTGCGCGACGAGTTTGCCTGCCGCGGCCTGCCCGCCGCCGTCGCCACGGCGGACGATCTCGCCCTCGCCGACATCCGCGTCGCGATCGAGCCGGGCAGCGCGCACCGGCGCATGATCGAGGATCCGACGCTCGCGGTCGCGGTACATTGCCGGACGGCCGCGGACGTCGCCCGTTTCGGCCTCGGCGTCGCGGTGATCGACATCGCCCATCTGGCCGAACCGGGCGCCGGCGCGATGGCGCGCGGGGACGAGGCCCCGACCGTCCGCCTGGAGGCCGAGGCGATCGCACTGGTTCGATCCCGTGCGCGCCGGACGCGCGATTGCCCTGCCATCGACATGGCGGCGGTCGCGGCGGATGTCGCACTGCTGGCCGCCGCGCCGGCACGTCCGCGCGGCCTTTCGTCATGACCGCAGCCGAGGATCGTCTTCCCATGGCAACGCGCATCCCGATCACGATCCGCCGGCTTCCGGGCCCCAGCCTCCATGCCGACGAGACGGTCACCGTCTTCGCCGCGCCGGGAATCGGCGGAGCGGCCGCCATGGACGCCGCTTGGCGCGAACGGTGGCGCGCGCTGTGCGGCGCGCTGGGCGTCGCCGTCGGCGAGGCCGCCGATGCCGAGGCAGCAGCGGCCGAGGCAACCGGCGCCTTCGCGGCCCGGGCGCTCGGCGATCCCCCCTGGACCATCCGCCGGGCGCCGCTGCCGGGCGAGTTCCTGTTGCCGGAGATGGATCGCGGCCTGGCCGTCTCGGCCGCCCGGCTGGCAGTGGCGTCGGTCGACCTGACCCGGACCGGTTCACCGCCGGCGGCGGCAGTCGTACGGATGCGGCAGTCCGCCGATGCCCTCGGGGGTTTGGCGGGCAGCCTGCCCAGCGTCGCGGCCCGCCCGCTGGCAGGCCCACTCGTCGAAGGATTGTCGCGTCTCGGTCTGCCCTGGAGCTGGTCGACGGTCAATCCGGGGCTGGTCCGCGTCGGCGAGGGCCGGCATCTCACCCTCTTCGACGGCCTGAAGTCGATGCGCGAACGCCATTTCGGGGGCGTGGTCGCGCGCAACAAACTGGCCATCAAGCGCTACCTGTCCAGCTTCGGCCTGCCGGTGCTGCCCGAACGCGTCGTCACCGACATGAATGACGTGGCCGCAGCAGCGGAATCGATCGGCTATCCGATCGCCGTCAAGCCGATCGACGGTTCGCTCGGCCACGGCCTGTCGCTGGACGTCCGCACCCCGGCGGAGGCGGCAGCCGCCTTCGAGACCGCGCGCCCCTACGGGACCGCCGTGATGTTCGAGCCGTTTCTCGCGGTGCCCGACTTCCGCGCCGTCGTCGTGGACGGCGCCGCTCGCTTCGTCTTCCAGCGGGTGCCGCCTGCCGTCGTCGGCGACGGCCGTTCGACGATCGGTGCCCTCATCGCCGCGCACGACCGGGCGGTGGCCGCGCATGACCCGTCCGTCCCCGCCCGGCATCCGATCGGCCACGACGCGGAGGTCGACCGCACGCTGGCCCGCGGCGGCCGGACCGTCGGCTCGGTGCCGGAGGCCGGGCAGCGGGTGACGGTGCGCACGGCGCCCTTGCTGCACATCGGCGGCCATCCCGTCGACCGGACGGACCAGCTGCACCCCTCGATCGACGCCCTGTTCCGCCGGCTGGCAGACTTGGTCGACCTCGCCGTCTTTGCCATCGATTTCCGCGCGGAGGCCGTCGACCGGCCCTGGATGGCACAGCGGTTCGCCATCCTCGAATACAACTCGCGCCCCAACCTCGGCGACTTTGTCGGGCATCCGGTGATCGACCGCATCATCCGCCGGGTCGCGCCCGATCCCGAGGCCGTCCGCCTGCCGACGATCCTGGTGGTCGATCGGAACCCCGGCGATGGGCCGGCCCACCTGCGCCGGCAGATCGACCAGGATCTGCTGCCCTTCGGGCTGCGCAGCGCCGAGGGGCTGCATCTCGGCGGCCTGGCCGTCCCGGTGCATCCGGGAGAAGCGCACCTGCGGATGACCGAGGATCCCACGCTGGCGGTCGCGATCCACTGGGCGTCGCCGCACGATCTGGTCCGCAATGGCATCGGCGCCCCGGTGATCGATGTCGCCTGGATGCCCGCGGACGAATCGGCGACGCCGAGCGACCTACGGGCGCTCGTCGGCCGGCTCGCGCGCCATATCGAACGCTGGGACGGCCGCGCGATGGTGCCGCCGGCCATCCTCGCGGCAGCCGGAAGGCTCGCGCGATGAACGCTCCGGCATCCCCGTCCATCGACCTCGCGATCCACCCGATCGAAGGGCCGTCGCTCGAGGGCAGGGCTGACTGCACCCTGCTGCATGTCCTCCGCGCCGAGGCGTTGGGGCATGCCGTCGATGCGCCGCAGCTCGCGGGGTGGCGGTCCGGCTGCCGGGCAGCCGGCCTGGACGATGCACCGGAGATGCCCACCGTGGTGACGGGGATCGATCTCGCGGTGGCGACGACCGAGTGCCTGCTCGCCCACATCCATGACCGGCGGACGCAGGCCGTGCGACCTGCCCGAGGGTCTCCGGGGGCGTTCCTGATCTCGCCGGCGACCGAGGGCATCGCGCGCAGCACCGCCCAGGTCGCCGTCGGCTTCGTCATGGACCTGCTGTCCGGCGGCGACGGGTGGCAGCCGGAGCGGTTGGCGGAGGAGATCGCCCGGCTGCGCCGGCTGGTGTCGGAACTCCCGGACCGCGCCGACCCGGTCACGCCGCTCATGGTCGAGGCCGCGCGCGCCCTCGGGCTGCTCTGGCGCCCGTCGCGCCTCCAGCCCGGCACGATCCTGTTCGGCGAGGGTCGGCGCCAGGTGCGGTTCGATCGCTCCGCGCCGCTGAACGCCGCGACGCTGGGCGCGGCCCTGACCCCCAGCAAGCTCGCGACCAAACGATTCCTGGCCGGCCTGGGCATCCCGGTCCTGCCCTGCCGCGTCGTCGTCGACCGGGCCGAGGCGGGCCGGGCCGCAGCCGAACTCGGCTTTCCCGTCGCCATCAAGCCGATCGACGGAACCCTGTTCCAGGGTGTCGCGCTCGACGTCCAGAGCGTGGAGGAGGCGGAAGAGGCCTACGACCGGGCGGCGCGGCACGGCTCCGCCGCCATGATCGAGCCCTATCTCGATACGCCGGACTTCCGCGCCACGGTCATCGGCGGGGCGGTGGCGATCGTCATGCAGCGCAACCGTCCCTACGTCGTGGGCGACGGCGAGCGGACGATCGCGGCGCTGATCGCCGCGCACAACGCGGACCTCCGCCGCGGCCGGGCCCGCTTTCCGGCCGGATACGCCCTGGAGGTCGACGACGAAGTGCGCTGGACGCTCGCCAGGGCCGGGCTGGCGCTCGATACCGTGCCCGAGGCCGGGCATCGCGTCATGGTCCGCACCGCGCCGGTGCGGTCGCTGGGCGGCTATCCGACCAACGAAACCGCCCGGGCCCACCCGGAGATGCTGCGGCTGTTCGAGCGGATCGCGCATGTCCTGGCGATGCCGGTGGTGGCGATCGACTTCCGCGCCGAGGCGCTCGACCGCCCCTGGCAGGACCAGCGGATCGCCGTGCTCGAGGCCAACGCCCGCCCCAGCATCGGGGACATCGAGGGCGACCGCCTGGCGCGCCGCATCCTGGAGCATCACTTCCCGGATCCCGCGGCGGCGCGGCTGCCGACGATGCTCGTCGTCGACCTGGACGCCGACGCGAACTTTCCCGCGGTGCGGGCCGCGCTCGGCGCCATCCGCTCGCTCGGTCTGGCGGGGCCGTCCGGCGTCGTGCTGGACGGCTTCCCGGCCGGTGGCGCCCCGGCATCGACCGGCGCCGCCCATGGCCGGATCGCGGAGGACGCGACGATCGGGCTCGCCCTGCATTGGACGACGGGCCGGCGGCTCGCCCGGCGCGGCCTGGGCATCGGCCGCATCGACCAGGCCTTTCTTCCCGCGACAAGCTCCGGGCCGATCGCCGCGCTCGTCCGCGACCATGCCGACCGCATCGACCGGTTCGCGGACGGCGCGCCGCTGGTGGACCGTATCGCAACGGTCGCCGCGGTCGCCGGGCGCCTGCTGCTGCGCTGACCGCGGCGACCATCGCGACCGCTATCCCCGCAGCACGCCTCCGGTCGCCTTCGCCACCTGCGCCACGATCCGCGCCGCGACCGCGTCGATCTCCTCTTCCGTCAGCGTTGCGCCGACGGGCTGCAGCACGACCTCGACCGCCACCGACTTGCGGCCTTCGGGCACGCCCGGGCCACGATAGACGTCGAAGATGCGCACCCCCGCCAGCAGCTTGCGCTCGGCCGCGCGGACTGCCCGGAGGACGGCTTCGGCCGAGACAGCCTCGTCCACCAGGAAGGCGAAGTCGCGGCCCACCGGCTGGAACGGCGAGAGCGTGAGGGCCGGCCGGGCGTGGCCGCCCTTGCCCCGGGGCAGCGGAACGGCGTCGATCATCACCTCGAAGCCGACGACCGGCCCCTTGACGCCCATCGCCTGCAGCACCGCCGGATGCAGTTCGCCGAAGCGGGCGACGGCGATCGGCCCGAGCCGCAGGACGCCGGAGCGGCCGGGATGGTACCAGCCCGGCGCATCGAGCGAGGTCTGGAGATTGTCGACCGGTGCGCCCAGCGCCGACAGCGCGGCCAGTGCGTCGCCCTTGGCGTCGTAGGCATCCACGGGCCGGGCCGGGCCGGTCCAGTGGCGCTCGACCGCCGTGCCGGAGCGGATCCCGGCCGCCACCAGCACCTGCCCCTCCGGCGTGTCGTCGGCATAGTGCGCACCGATCTCGAAGAGCGCGCCGTCCGGGAAGCCCCGGTCGGCATTGCGCCCGGCGGCGGCGATCAGGTTGGGCAGCACCGACGGCCGCATCACGTCGAGGTCGGCGCTGATCGGATTGACGAGGCGCAACGCCTCGCCGACGCCGCCGAACAGGGCGGCATCGCCGCCGGGCATGAAGGAGAAGGTCACGGCCTCGACCATCCCCCGGCCGGCGAGGGCCCGCCGGGCGTGGCCGACCCGTCGCTGTGCGGGGGTCAGCGCCGGCCGCGTCACCGCGTGCTCGCGCGGCAGCGGCACCACGGGGATGGCGTCATAGCCATGCACCCGCAGGACCTCCTCGACGAGGTCCGCCTCGCCCTCGATGTCGGGACGCCAGGACGGGACGTCGACCTCGAGTGCGTCGGCACTGCGCCGGACAGTGGCGCCGAGGGTTTCCAGGATGCGGCGCGATTCCTCGGGCGGCACCGGCAGGCCGCCCAGGGTCGCGACCCGGCTGTCACGCAGGACGAAGGTGCGGGCATGCGCCGGCTCGGCACCGGTGACCACGACCTCGCTGGCCTCGCCGCCGCAGAGGTCGAGAATCATGCGCGTCGCCGCCTCGATGCCGGCGACGGCCGAGGCCGGATCGACGCCGCGCTCGAAGCGGTAGCGGGCATCGGTCTGCAGCCCGAGGCGGCGCCCGGTCGCCGCGGTGCGGATGGGATCGAACAGCGCGGACTCGACGAAGACGTTGACCGTCTCCTCGGTGCAGCCCGTGCCCTGGCCGCCGATGACGCCGCCGAGCCCGACGACCCCGTCGCCGTCGGCGATCGCCGTCATCTCGCCTTCGAGCTCGTAGGCCTTGCCGTTCAGCGCCTCCAGCGACTCGCCCGGAACGCACATGCGCACCACGATGTCGCCGGCCACGGCGTCGGCATCGAAGACGTGCAACGGCCGGGCGATGTCGAGGGTGAAGAAGTTCGTGATGTCGACGAGCGCCGAGATCGGCCGCAGGCCGACGGCGAGCAGGCGCTTCTGCAGCCAGGCCGGGCTCGGCCCGTTGCGCACGCCGCGGATGTAGCGGCCGGCATAGAGCGGGCAGGCCGCGGCGAGTTCTCCCGGCAGATCGAAGCGCACGCCGACCGGGCTGGCGAAGCCTCCCGGCACGGTGACGGGCGGGCGCGCCTTGAGGCGCCCGACGCCGGCGGCGGCAAGATCCCGGGCGATCCCGCGGATCCCCAGGCAGTCGGCCCGGTTGGGCGTGATCTTGATGTCGAGGACCGGATCGTCGAGGCCCATGACCGGCGCGAAGGGCTGGCCGACCGGCGCGTCCGTCGGCAGGTCGATGATGCCTTCGTGATCGTCGGACAGCCCCATCTCGTATGCCGAGCAGAGCATCCCGTTCGAGGCCTCGCCGCGGATCGCGCCGGCCTTCAGCAGCAGGCCCGTGCGCGGAATGACCGTCCCGGCGCGCGCGAAGACGCCCTTCATGCCGGCGCGCGCGTTGGGCGCACCGCAGACCACCTGCACCCGGTCGCCGCCGGTATCGACGACGCAGACGCGCAGTCGGTCGGCGTTCGGATGCTGCACGGCCGAGACGACATGGCCGACGATGAAGGAGGACAGGCGCGCCGCCGGGTCGTCGATCGCGTCGACCTCGTGCCCCAGCATGGTGAGGCGGTGGGCGATCGTCGCGAGGTCGGCCTCGGTCTCAAGATGGTCCTTCAGCCAGGACAGGGTGATC
The DNA here is from genome assembly GCA_006738865.1 of Allostella sp. ATCC 35155. Classification (GTDB taxonomy): domain Bacteria; phylum Pseudomonadota; class Alphaproteobacteria; order ATCC43930; family Allostellaceae; genus Allostella. Next base: position 97,756 of record AP019701.1, on the reverse strand, counting down.
TTCATCGCGACAGGCCCCCGGAGAGCGTCGGCACGTCGAGCGGCACGAAGCCGTAGTGGCGCAGCCAGCGCAGGTCGGACTCGTAGAAGGTGCGCAGGTCGGGAATGCCGTATTTCAGCATCGCGATGCGCTCGATGCCCATGCCGAAGGCGAAGCCCTGGTACTCACCCGGGTCGACGCCGGCGTTGGCGAGAACCTTCGGATGGACCATGCCGCAGCCGAGAATCTCCAGCCAGTCGGCGCCGTGGCCGATCCGGAGCTGGCCGCCCTGGCGCGAGCAGCCGATATCGACCTCCGCCGAGGGCTCCGTGAAGGGGAAGTAGCTCGGCCGGAAGCGCACCGGCAGGTCGTCGATGTCGAAGAAGGCGCGGCAGAACTCGATGAGGCAGCCCTTGAGGTGGCCCATGTGGCTCGTGCGGTCGACGACCAGCCCCTCGACCTGATGGAACATCGGCGAGTGGGTCGCGTCATGATCCGAGCGGAAGGTGCGGCCCGGCACGATGATCCGGATCGGCGGCTTGTCCCGCATCATGGTCCGGATCTGCACGGGCGAGGTGTGCGTGCGCAGCACCAGCCGGGTGCCGTCGGCGCGCGGCGGCAGGTAGAAGGTGTCGTGCTCCTGCCGCGCGGGATGCTCGGGCGGGATGTTGAGGGCGGTGAAGTTGTAGAAATCCTCCTCGATGTGCGGCCCCTCGGCGACGGTGAAGCCCATGTCGGCGAAGATCGCGGTCAGCTCGTCGATGGTCTGGCTGATCGGGTGGATGCGGCCCTCGGCCGCCGGGCGCGGCGGCAGGGTCACGTCGATGCGGTCGGCCGCCAGGCGGCGGTCCAGCGCGTCCGCCTGCAGTGCCGCGCGGCGCGCCTCCAGCGCCTCGGCAACGGCATCCTTCAGTTCGTTGAGCTGCTGGCCGGCGGCGCGCCGCGCGTCGGGCGCGAGGCCGCCCAGCGTCTTCATCCGCTCGGTGATCTCGCCCTTGCGGCCCAGCGACTGGAGGCGCACCGCCTCCAGCTGGTCGAGGTCGGCCGCCTCGGCGACCGCCGCCATCAGGCGGTCGCGCAGCGGTTCGAGGTCGGTCATCGCCGGCATTCCCCAATCTGTCCGGGCCCGGACGGCGAGCCATCCGGGACGAAGCCAAAGAAAAAGGGGCCGGAACCGGCCCCTTGGTGCTGGCTGGCCCGGTGGCGACGGAAGTCGCCGGACCGGGCCCGCGCGGTCGACCGCGGGGCTAGAACACGCCCGTAAATCGACCGGTCGTCAGCATCTGCGTGCGCTCGGCTCAGGCAGCTTCGGCGAGTGCCGACTGCGCCTGGGCGGCGAGCGCCTTGAACGCCTCCGGCTCACGCGCGGCGAGATCGGCCAGAACCTTGCGGTCGACCGCAATGCCGGCCTTCTTCATGCCGTTCATGAACTGCGAGTAGGTCAGGCCGTGCTCGCGCGCGCCGGCATTGATGCGCTGGATCCACAGTCCGCGGAAATCGCGCTTCTTGCGACGGCGGTCGCGATAGGCGTACTGAAGCCCCTTCTCGACCTTCTCGATGGCGATGCGGAAGCTCGACTTGGCGCGACCACGGTAACCCGTGGCCATGTCGAGAACCTTCTTGTGGCGGGCGTGCGCGGTGACGCCCCTCTTGACGCGGGCCATGCTCGATTACCCCCGTGCGTACGGCATGTACTTCAGCACCTGACGCGCATCGCCGTCGGCGAGGATCATGGTGCCGCGCGCCTTGCGCTTCATCTTCTGCGGCTTGCTGACGAGGCGATGCCGCTTGTGCGCGACGTTCGCCACCACCTTGCCGGTGCCGGTAATGCGGAAGCGCTTCTTCGCCCCGCTCTTGGTCTTCATCTTGGGCATTTCGGTCCTTCTCGAGTATCACGCGCCGCAGCGAAGGCATGCCCGTTCGTGCGCACGAATGCGCACCAGCCCGGCCGCCGGCGGGAGCCGGGCTTATAGCGATGCAGGAACCGGAAGGCAAGGGCGGCCTCCAAGGCCGCCCGCCCCGAGCCGCGCCCTACCTGGGCGACATCACCATGACCATCTGGCGGCCTTCCAGGCGGGGCATCTGCTCCACCTTGGCGACCGCATCAAGGTCGTCGCGCACCCGGATCAGCACCTGGAGGCCGAGATCCTGGTGCGCCATCTCGCGCCCGCGGAACCGCAAGGTGACCTTCACCTTGTCGCCCTCCTCGATGAACTTCTGCATGCTGCGCATCTTGACGTCGTAGTCATGATCGTCGATGCCCGGGCGCAGCTTGATCTCCTTGACCTCGATGATCTTCTGCCGCTTGCGCGCCTCGTTCTTCTTCTTCTGCTCCTCGTACTTGAACTTGCCGAAGTCGAGGATCTTGCAAACGGGGGGATCGGCGTTCGGCGCAACCTCGACCAGGTCGAGACCGGCCTCTTCGGCCATCTGCAACGCTTCCGCGGTGGTCACCACGCCGACCATCTCGCCCTGCTCGTCGACAAGGCGCACGCGCGGCACGCGGATTTCGGTGTTGACGCGCGGCCCGTCGCGGGACGGTGCCGGCTCGAAAGGGGGTCTGGCTATGAATCGTCTCCTCTGGTCACGACAATACGGGCGGCATTCCCCATGCCGGCCGCATTCCCCAATCTAACGATGCTTGTCATGCTTGCAAGAGGGTCACGCGACGCAGCTCCGAGAGAGCCGCCTCGACCGGCAGGTCGGCGAGGCGGGCGCGGCGCAGGGTCGCCACCCGGCGGGCACGCGGGGCGCAGAGCGCGGGATCGGACGCCGCCGAGAACAGGACGACCGCCGGCGATCCCGCCACGGCCAGGAGATGGGCCGGCCCGGTGTCGTTGGCGATCGTGCCGGCCGCGCGCCGGCCGAGCCGGACGAGGTCGGCGAGGTCGGTTCGGCCGGTGAGGTCGACCACCTCCGGCACCCGGGCCGCGATCGCCGCCGCGAGCGGCCGCTCGCCGCTGCCGCCGACGACGACCACGCGCCGGCCCATGGCGGCGATCCGGACGGCAAGCTCGGCGAACCGCTCCACGGGCCAGCGCTTCTCCGGCCGATGGGCCGAGCCGCCCGGCACCAGGACGACATAGGATGCGGCCTCGAGCCCCTCCGGCAGCGGCGCGTCCGGCACCCAGTCGAGGCTGGGCGGCGGCACCCGGTCGATGCCCGCCACCCGCAGCTGCGCCCGCTGGCGGTCGAGCGTGTGCAGCCGGTCCCGCTCCGCATCGGCATGCCGGTGCGAGGCGCCGGGCGCGATGCCGGACCATTCCGGCCGCGGCCGACCGAGGAGGGCGAAGTACCGGCTCGACCGCCGCGATGTCTGCAGGTCGTAGACGCGCGAAAACCCGGCCGAGCGAAGCCGCCGGGCGAGCGCCAGGATCGCCGGCAGGTTCCAGGCCGGCGGCCGGCTGTCCGTCCAGACCTCGTCGCAGAACGGGCAGGGTTCGAGGAAATCGCGGAAGGCCGGCGTCGTCAGCAAGGTGATCCGGGCATCGGGATGGTGGGCGCGGATCGCGGCCATCGGCCCCAGCGCCTGGACCAGATCGCCGAGCGCGCCGTGCTTGATGACGAGAATGCGCATCGCCGCGCCCGCGGCCACGTCAGGCGGCGATGCTGCGCTCGCCGGCGGCGTCGATTCCGAGCACCTCGGAATAGACCGCGATCGTCTCCGCGCACATGCGGTTCATGTCGAAGTTGGCCCGGACATGGGCGATGGCCCGCCGGCCCAGCGCCTGCCGTTCGTCCATCGAGAGATCGAGCGCGTCGGCGATCGCAGCGGCCAGCGCCGCCGGGTCGCCCGGGGGCACCAGCAATCCGGTCTCGCCCGGGACCACCGTCTCGCGGGCGCCGCCATGGTCGGTCGCGATCACCGGCCGCCCCATGGCCTGCGCCTCGACCGGCACCCGGCCGAAGGCCTCGGGCTCGGTCGAGGGCACCACGACGACGTCGGCCAGCATGTAGGCGGCCGGCATGTCGCGGCAGTCCGGCGCCATCTGCACCCGCCCGCCGAGCCCCTTGGCGAGGATGCGCTGCTCGAGTTCGGCGCGATATCCGTCCCGGTCCTCGGTTGCGCCGACCAGCACGCAGACCAGATCCCGCCCCTCCAGCCGCGCGATCGCGTCGATCAGCACCTCGTGGCCCTTCCAGCGGCTGAATCGCCCGGGAAGCATGACGATCGGGACCCCGTCCGGGACGCGCCACTGGCTCGCCACCTGGATCATCCGCTCGCCGGTGACCGCCGCGGGATCGAAGCGCCGGAAGTCGATGCCGCGCGGGACGATGCGGATGCGTTCCGGCGCCACGCCATAGACGGCGTAGGCGTGCTCGGCGATGAAGTGCGAGATCGCGACGACCCGCTCGCCGCGGCCCATGATCGCGTTGTAGCGGCGCTTGGCCCAGTTGCCGTGGCTGTGCGTGCCGTGGAAGGTGGTCATGAAATGCCGCCCCGTCGCCCGCGCGGCCAGCCACCCCGCCCAGGCCGGGGCACGGCTGCGCGCATGGACGATGTCGACGTCGTAGCGGTCGATGATCTCGACGAGACGCTTGCCGTTGCGGCGGATGGTGAAGGGGTTCTTGCTGTCGAGCGGCAGGGTGACGTGCACCGCGCCCGCCCGCTCCAGTTCGGCGACCAGCGGCCCGCCCGACGAGGCGACGACGGCGCGCCATCCGGCGGCGCGCAGCGCCAGCGCGACATCGACCGTACCGCGCTCGACGCCGCCGACATGCAGTGCCGGCAGAAGTTGCAGAACCGTGCGCGGCGCCGGCGGAACCGCCAGGCCCGGGCCGGTCGCAAGGTCCATGTTATCTTCGACGTATGTATCCACGACTCGGCGGGAGATTACCCCAGGCGATGCACGAAGGCTTCATCGAAGCGGCGGGCGGGCGCCTCGCCTATGTCCGCACGCCGGGCGCGGGACCGGGCGTCGTCTTCCTCGGCGGATTCATGTCGGACATGACCGGCACCAAGGCGACGGCGCTGGAAGCCCACTGCCGGACACGCGGTCGCGCTTTCCTGCGCTTCGACTATCGTGGCCACGGCGCGTCGGAAGGACGTTTTGTCGACGGCACCATCGGCGGCTGGGCGGCCGATGCCGTCGCTGCCATCGACCGCCTCACAAGCGGCCCGCAGATCCTGGTCGGATCGAGCATGGGCGGATGGCTGATGCTGCTGGCGGCCCTGGCCCGGCCCGACCGGGTGGCCGGGCTGGTCGGCATCGCGACGGCGCCCGACTTCACCGAGGATCTGATGTGGGAGCAGTTCCCCGAGCCGGTGCGGCGGGTGCTGCTGCGGGAGCGCATCTGGCACGAGCCGAGCGAGTATGGCGACACCCCCTATCCCATCACCCTCGACCTCATCGAGGAGGGGCGCGAGCACCTGCTGCTGCGCCGGCCGCTGTCCATCGCCTGCCCGATCCGGCTGATCCACGGCATGCGCGACCGCGACGTGCCGTGGGCCGTATCGCAGCGGCTGCTGGAGCACGTCGCGGCCGAGGACGTCGCCCTGACGCTCGTCAAGGACGGCGACCACCGCCTGTCCCGCCCGGAGGACATCGCCCGCATGATCGCGGCCGTCGACGAACTCACCGCTCATCCGGCCGTGATCGCCGCCAGCCCCTCGCGGTAGGTCGGATAGGCGAGTCGCACCCCGAGCTCGGCCCTGATCCGGCCGTTCGCGATCCGGCGGTTGTCGGCATAGAAGGACCGCGCCATCGCCGACATGGTGGCCGCCGCCGTCTCGAACGGTTCCTCCGGCGGCGGCGCGACGCCGAGAAGTGCTGCCGCGTGCGTGACCACCGCATCGGGCGGCGCCGGCAGATCGTCCGCGAGATTGTAGATCGCGCCCGGGCGCGGCCGCGCCATCGAAGCGCGCAGCACCGCGACGATGTCGTCGCGATGGATGCGCGAGAAGTACTGGCCGGGCTTGACGATGCGCCGTGCCGTGCCGGCCCGCACCAGATCGACGGCGCTGCGGCCGGGGCCGTAGATGCCGGCTGCCCGGAAGACATGGACCGGAAGCCCGTGATGACGCCAGAGGTCCCGCCAGGCTTCTTCCGCCAGCAGCCGGTGGCGCCCGCGTGGGCCGCTCGGATCGGTCGGGCTGTCCTCGTCGACCCAACCGCCCGCGCGGTCGCCGTAGACGCCGGTCGACGAGATGTAGCCGACCCAGCGCAGGGCCGGCAGGTCGCGGATCGCAGCCCCGAATGCCGCCAGGACGGGGTCGCGGGCCCCGTCGGGGGCGACGGTCGAGAGCAGATGCGTCGTTCCCGCGAGCGCCCCGGGATCGAGCGGCACATCGCTGGCGAACCGGTGGACGCGCAGGCGCGGGTCGACGGGACCGGGCATGCTGCGCACGGTTCCCGACGCATGCCAGCCGTCGGCCGCCAGCACGCGCGCCGCGGCCATGCCGACATAGCCGAGGCCGAAGCAGAAGAAGCGGCAAGGTTGGTCGGTCATGCGCGCGATCCTGATACGGGATTGCGGCAGATGCGCGGCGCTTGATGCAGGTCAAGGCGCACCGGCGCGCGTGCTGGTGACATGGCGCTTGCCATCCACGAAGGGAGACCCGCCATGACCAGCCGCATGAAGGCCGCCATCTTCGTCGAGCCCGGACGCATCGTCCTGGACGAAAAGCCCATCCCCGATCCGGGCCCGATGGACGCCGTGATCCGCATCACGACGACGACCATCTGCGGCACGGACGTCCATATCCTGAAGGGCGAGTACCCGGTCGCAAGCGGCCTGACGATCGGCCACGAACCGGTCGGGGTGGTGTGGAAGCTCGGCTCCCAGGTCGAGGGCTTCCGCGAGGGCGACCGCGTCATCGCCGGCGCGATCACGCCCTCCGGTCACTCCTACGCCTGCCTGTGCGGCTGCCATTCGCAGGACGGCGCCGGCACCCGGCACGGCTTCAAGGCCATGGGCGGCTGGCGCTTCGGCAACACGATCGACGGTGCCCAGGCCGAATATCTCCTGGTGCCGGACGCCATGGCCAACCTGGCGCCGGTGCCCGACGGGCTGACGGACGAGCAGGTGCTGATGTGCCCCGACATCCTGTCGACCGGCCTCAGCGGCGCCGAATCGGGCGGGACGCGGATCGGCGACACGGTCGCCGTCTTCGCCCAGGGGCCGATCGGCCTCTGTGCCACGGCCGGCGCGCGGCTGATGGGCGCCACCACCATCATCGCGGTCGACCGCGTGCCGGAGCGGCTGGCCGTGGCCCGCGCCATGGGCGCCGATCATGTCGTCGACTTCTCGCAGGTCGATCCGGTCGAGGAGATCATGCGCCTGACCGACGGTCGCGGTTGCGACGTCACGATCGAGGCGCTCGGCCGGCAGGAGACGTTCGAGGCGGCCCTGCGGTCCCTGCGGCCCGGCGGCACCTTGTCCTCGCTCGGTGTCTATTCCGCCGACCTGACGATCCCGCTCGGCGCCTATGCCGCCGGCCTCGGCGATCTCCGGATCGTCTCGACCCTGTGTCCGGGTGGCAAGGAACGGATGCGGCGCCTGATGTCGGTCGTGGCGAGCGGACGCATCGACGCCAAGTCGCTCGTCACCCACCGCTTCCGGCTCGACGACATCGAGGCCGCCTACGACCTCTTCCAGCACCAGCGGGACGGGGTGCTGAAGGTCGCGATCACGCCTTAACTTGCCTCCGCGGCCGGCGGGAGCGAGTGTGCGGCCATGGCGACTCGCTTTCTCCCGCTGGCTCCGGCCCTCGCGCTGCTGCTCGCCGCCGTTCCCGCCGCGGCCCAGCAGCCGCGCAGCGACAGCGACGAATATGCCCGCTGCATGCGCCTCGCGCGCACGCAGGCCACGGAGGCATTCGAGACGGCGACGGCCTGGGACGGACGCGGCGGCGGCCTGCCGGCGCGCCATTGCGCGGCCGTCGCGCTCATGACCCTCGGCCAGCCGGCCGAAGCCGCGATCCGCCTGGAACGGCTGGCGACCGGCGCGCGCGGCGATGCCGTGCGGGTCCGGGTCGAACTGCTCTCGCAGGCGGCCCAGGCCTGGCTCGCCGCCGGCATGGCCGAACGTGCCCATGCGGTGCTGTCGCAGGCGGTCAAGGTCGCGCCCGACGACGCCGACCTGTGGATCGATCGCAGCATCGTGCTGGCCACGGCCCGCAACTACTGGGAGGCGATCGACGATCTCAACCGGGCGATCGAACTGGCGCCGCGGCGGGCGAATCCGCTGGTCCTGCGGGCGACCGCCTATCGCTGGGTGGGAAGCCTGGAGCTGGCCGACGAGGATCTGGCGCGGGCCCTCTCGCTCGACCCGCGCTCGGCCGACGCACTGCTGGAACGCGGCATCATCCGTCGCCTGCGCAAGGATGCCGCCGGTGCCCGCACCGACTGGATGGCGGTCCTGCGCCTCGCACCGGACGGACCGGCGGGCGACGCCGCGCGCGCGAACCTCGAGAAGCTCGACGTGCGAGTCGAGCCGCAGCGCCGGTAGCCGCCCCGTGGTCACAACAGACGGATGCTGACCTCAATGCAGTCACCGTCGAACGAATGTCGCTAGGCCGGCTTCATGCGTGAGAATCTCGGGGCGCCGCCCAGATCTGGCTGGGCGAAGATGGTGGCGGAGCTGCACGTCAACGATCTGGATGCCAGCCTCGCCTTCTGGCGCGACATTTGCGGTTTCGCTGTGGCGTTTCACCGACCGGCCGAACGCTTCGTGTACCTGGAGCATGCGGAGGGACAGCAGGTCATGCTGTGCCAGCGCAATGGTCGATTCGAGACCGGGCCGATGCAGGCCCCGCTGGGCCAAGGCGCGATGTTCCAGGTCTACCTCTCCGATCTCGAATCCGTGCTGGGCCGGGCTGCCGCCCACTCCTGGCCGATCTATCTCGGCCCGCGGGAGATCTGGCGTCGAACCGGTGAAGACAGCGAAAGCGGTCAGCGCGAAGTCTTCGTGCAGGATCCGGACGGATATCTGCTGATGCTGGCACAAAGCATCGGAGAGCGGCCGATCCGATAGCTTCGACGACCCTCGCGGACATCGAGTACCAAGTCCTGCCGTTCCGACCTTCAAGCGAATGACGCTGCGGCCTGACGCTCGCGGCAAGCCCGCTGGACGACAATGCGCCCTTCATCGGATGCGCGCGATCATCCTTCGAAGAGCGGTTGATGGAACGGCCGGTCGCGCACGCATTCTCCGGGAACTCAACTGACCCTGCTGAATCGTTGGCGGGCGAGGCGGTTGCGGCGCAGTCAGAAGTCGAGGTCGGCGTAGTGCGCGGGCGGCGGTGCGCCCGGCACATGGTCGGCCAGGATCGGGCGGAAGCTCGGGCGCGACTTGATGCGCGCGTACCAGTCCTTGGCCGGCTCGCAGTCGGCCCACGGCACGTCCCCGATATAGTCCACCGCCGAGAGATGGGCGGCCGCCGTGATGTCGGCCAGCGAGAACTCGTCGCCGCCCAGCCAGCGCCGCCGCTCGGCGAGTTCGCCAATATAGTCGAGATGGAAGCGGATCTGCGCCAGCCCGAGCCGGATCAGCGCCGAGTTCGGGGTGTCGCGCCGGGTCAGCCGCTTGATCATCTTCTCGCCGACGAGGGCGTCCGTCACCTCGCGGGAGAACTTGCCATCGAACCAGCCGACGAGGCGGCGCACCTCGGCGCGGGCACGCACGTCCCGCGGCAGGAGCGGCCGCTGCGGATAGACCTCCTCAAGGAACTCGCAGATCGCCTGACCGTCGCTGAGCACGATGCCCTGCTGCTCGACCAGCACCGGCACCTCGCCCGCCGGATTGAGCGCGAGCAGCTCCGGCCGCCGTTCCCAGGGCTTCTCCAGCGTCGTCTCGAAGGGAATGTCCTTTTCGCGCAGGGCGATTCGCACCTTGCGCGAGGCGGCCGAGAGCCAGAAATGGTGCAGCATCCGCATCGTGACCGCGATTCTAGTGAAAGCCCCTCGCCGGAGCAAAGTCGCACCTCGCGGCCGGCGCCCGCTCTTGCTAGCCTCCCTGCCGCCACGCGGGACGAAGGAGCCGGAAGATGGCGTTCAAGGAATACGACCGGTACGACGCGTTGGGGCTGGCGGCGTTGATCCGCGACCGCAAGGTTTCGGTCGCCGAGGTGCTGGAGGCTGCGATCGCGCGCATCGAGGCGCTGGACGGCAAGCTGAACGCCGTCGTGCACCGTCAGTTCGACCGGGCGCGCCGCGAGGCGTCCCTGGGCCTGCCGCAGGGCCCGTTCCACGGCGTCCCGTTCCTGCTCAAGGACCTCTACGCGCTCGATGCCGGCGAGCCGAGCGGCAACGGCAGCCGCTTCTATGACGGCTTTCTCGCCGACCACAATTCGGAGATCGTGACCCGCTTCCGCAACTCCGGGCTGGCGATCCTCGGCCGCAGCAACTCACCGGAATTCGGCCTCGTGCCGACGACCGAGCCCGCCCGGTTCGGCCCGACCCGCAACCCGTGGAACCTCGAGCGGTCGGCCGGCGGATCGAGCGGCGGCGGCGCGGCGGCGGTCGCCGCGCGCCTCGTCCCGATCGCCCATGCGACCGACGGCGGCGGCTCGATCCGCATCCCGGCCTCCGCCTGCGGCCTGGTCGGCCTGAAGCCGACTCGGGCCCGCTGCCCGATGGGTCCGGACGTCGGCGAGGGCTGGAACGGCCTGTCGGCCGGCCTCGTCGTCAGCCGCAGCGTGCGCGACACCGCGGCGGCGCTGGACGCCGTCGAGGGTCCGGCCGTCGGTGACCCCTATGCCTGTCCGCCCAAGGCGCGCCCCTTCCTGTCGGAGGTCGGCGCCAACCCCGGCCGGCTGCGGATCGCACTGTCGACGACGGTGCCGGCCGGCGTCGCCGTCGATCCGGACTGCATGGCGGCGGTCCGGGACGCGGCCAAGCTGTGCGCCGAACTGGGCCATGTCGTCGAGGAAGCCGATCCGCCGATCGACCATGAGGCGCTGTGGGCCGCCTTCCGGGTCATCATCTGCTCGCATGTCGCGAACACCGTGAACCTGCGCGAGGCGGCCCTCGGCCGCGCCGTGCGGCCGGAGGAACTGGAACGGTCGACGCTGGCCTTCCGCGAGATCGGGCAGCACCAGGTTTCCGGCGCCGACTATGCATGGGCGATCCTGACCATCCACGGGCTCGGCCGCCGGCTCGGAGCCTTCATGGAGCGCTACGACCTGATCCTGACGCCGACCCTGGCCACCCCGCCGGTACGGCTCGGCGAGATCGACATGGGTGCGATGGACGCCGACGCCTACAGCGAGCGACTGCGCGCCTATATTCCGTTCACCCCGGTCGAGAACGCGGCCGGCCTGCCCGCGATCTCGCTTCCCCTCGCCTGGAACGGCGAGGGGCTGCCGATCGGCAGTCATTTCGTCGGCCGCTATGGCGACGAGGCGACGCTGCTGCGGCTGGCCGGCCAGCTCGAGCAGGCTCGTCCCTGGGAGGAGCGGCGGCCGCCGGTCTCCTGACCCGGCCGCCGCCGCCCGCTCCCGCCCGGACCGCCCGCCCCGAGCGCCTGCTACGGCAGCAGGCGCTCGGCGATCTGCACGGCGTTCAGCGCCGCGCCCTTGAGGAGCTGGTCGCCGGCCACGAACAGCATGACGGACCGGCCCGAAGGGTCGCTCGCATCGTGGCGGATGCGGCCGACGAGCACGTCCCCCTGCCCCGAAGCCTCGCGCGGCATCGGGAAATGGTTGCGGGCGACGTCGTCGACCAGCCGCACGCCGGGCGCGGCCGCCAGAGCGGCCCGCACCGCGTCGAGCGCCACCGGCCGCTCGAACTCGACGGTCATCGCGATCGAGTGGGCACGCAGCACCGGCACCCGGACGCAGGTGATGCCGATCCGCAGTTCCGGCTCGCCCAGGATCTTGCGCAGCTCCTGCATGACCTTCGCCTCCTCGCCATTGCTGCCGGTCGCGGCGTCGACCGCCGTGTCGTGGCTGAAGAGATTGAAGGCGTAGGGGTGCGCCAGCACCGTGTTGGCGTAGTGCCGTCCCTCCAGATAGGCGGCGGTCGAGGCCCGCAGCTCCTCCATCGCCGCCGCGCCCGCGCCGGACGCCGCCTGGTAGGTTGCGGCGACGACGCGCTGGACGGGGCTCAGCCGGTGCAGGGGCCACAGCGGCACCGCGGCGATGATCGCGACGCAGTTGGGGTTGGCGATGATGCCCCGATGCCCCGCGGCTGCCCCCTGGTTGACCTCGGGCACGACGAGGGGGACGTCGGCGTCCATCCGGAAGGCCGAGGAATTGTCCACCACGATGGCGCCGGCCGCCGCCGCGATGGGCGCATAGTGCCGGGATATCCCGCTGCCGGCGGAGAAGAGCGCGAGGTCGACCCCGGCGAAGCTGCCCTCCCCCAGCGCCTCGACCGCCAGGGTCTCGTCGCGGAAGATCACCGTCCTGCCGGCCGACCGGGGCGATGCGAGGAGGCGCAGGCGGGAGAGCGGAAAGCCGCGATCCTCCAGGCAGGCGATCAGCTCGACGCCGACCGCGCCGGTGGCGCCGACGACGGCGACGGACGGCCGGGCCGGAAGGCTGCGGGATGCCGCCCCGTCGATGGCGGCGGCGGCGGCGAAATGCTGGTCTGGGCTCATGCGCGTCATCCTCTCGTTCGGTCATGAACCCGGCGGAGGAAGGGCCCGGAAACTCGAAGGGCCCCACCAGTCCGGCGGGGCCCTTCGGTTCTTCGCGATGTCGCCGTTCGTCAGCGCACGCGCAACCGAAGCCGCCCCGCAAAGGGCTTCTTGGTCATGGTGGTGCGCTTGAAAATCGCGGCGAACATTGCGGCCGGGACCATTAAGTGGCGCCGCGGCGGCTGTCAATGGCGATTGCGGGAGCCTTGCCAGCGGAACCCGAAGGGCGCCTACTGCCGTGGCAACGAGAACAATGGTGAGGAGCCCAATGACCTACCGGATCTCCGCCGCCGACGCGACGGGTGCCATCGCCCTGGAACGGGCCAATGCCGTGGCGGCCCTGAAGAAGGCGCGCGAGCTGGAAGCGGCCAGCTATCGCAACGTCCGCATCGTCGATCCGGACGATCGCGAGCACGACGTCGAGGAGTTCGCCCGATCGGTCTCGCCCGCGCCCGCCTGACGCAATCCGGCTTGCGCCGGTTCGGCCGCGGCGCTGCTGTTCCTCCTGCCGGCTGCCCTGGCCGACCCCCTGCGCCCCGTCGCGATCGGCACGCCCGAGGGAGACCGCCTGCTGCGGCGCATTTCCGAGGGCGGCCTGGTGCTGTTCTTCCGCCATGCCGACACCCGGGGCATGCCCTGCGACCGCAGCTTCCGGGTCGGCGACCGCGACGGCCAGCGCAACCTGTCGGCGACCGGCCGGGATCAGGCCCGTCGCATCGGCACGGTCCTGGCACAGGCCGGAACGCCGATCGCCTTCCCGGTGCTCGCCGGACCGGTGTTCCGCGCCCGCGACACGGCCGAGCTTGCGTTCGGCGCCGACCGGGTGGCGGTCACGGACGATCTTCTCGCCGACGACTATGCCGGCGGGCGGCTGGAAGCCGTGCTGGCCGGCCACCGCCGCCTCTTCTCCGCAGCCCCGCCGTCGGGCGCCAACCGGGTGCTGGTCGGTCATCGGACGCCGGCCATCATGGTGCTGGGGCCCGCGGTCGGCGGCCGTGCCCTGCCGGAGGGCGCGGCGATCGTCATCGCGCCCGCGGCGGCCGGTCCGCGCCTGCTCGGAATCCTGGAAGCCGCCCCCGTTCCCGGCGGCGGCTTCCACGCCTGCTGATCAGTCGCCGGCGGCGACCTGCGCCTGCGGCCGCTGGAAGGGCTGCGGCAGTTTGGCGACGATCTCCTTCGGCACGACCTGCCAGAAGCGGCCGATCTCGGTCTGCCAGTCGTTGAGGAGCTGGGCGGCGAAGCGCGACTGGGTCTCGCGGACATGCTCGGCGACGAGGTCGCGCAGCACGCCCTCCCAGTACGGCATCTCCACCCGTCCCCAGACCAGCGTGTCGGGATTGACGCGGACCGGGAACCGCTCCTCCGGGTCGTAGACGAAGGCCATGCCGCCCGTCATGCCGGCGCCGAAATTGTCGCCGACGCCGCCGAGCACGACACAGGTACCCGCCGTCATGTACTCGCAGCCGTTCGACCCGCAGCCCTCGACCACGGCCGTCGCGCCGGAATTGCGGACCGCGAACCGTTCCCCGGCCTGGCCGGCGGCGAAGAGCCGCCCGGCGGTGGCGCCGTAGAGTACGGTGTTGCCGATGATCGTGTTCTCGTTGGTCGCGAGCGGGCTGGCGGTCATCGGCCGCAGCACGATGGTGCCGCCGGACAGGCCCTTGCCGACATAGTCGTTGGCGTCGCCGAAGACCTCGAGCTTGATGCCCTGGACCGCGAAGGCGCCGAGCGACTGGCCGGCCGCCCCGCGCAGCCGGACGGTGATGTGGCCTGGCTGCAGGCCGGTCATCCCGAACTGCCGCGTCACCATCGAGGACAGCCGCGTGCCGACCGCGCGCTGCGTGTTCCGCACGTTGTAGGTCAGCTGCATCTTCTCGCCGGCGTCGAACAGCGCCCGCGCGTCGTGCAGCATCTGCGCGTCCAGGGTATCGGGCACCTCGTTGCGCCCTTCGAGCGTGCAATAGCGCGCATTCCCGCCCGGATCGGGCTCGACCAGGATCGGGTTGAGGTCGAGATCGTCGAGATCGGGGCTGCCGCGGCTGACCTGGGCCAGCAGCTCGGTCCGGCCGATCACCTCCTCCAGCGACCGGGCGCCGAGGCTGGCCAGGATCTCGCGCACCTCCTCGGCGACGAAGCTAAAGAGATTGACCACCTTCTCGGGCGTGCCCTCGAACTTGGCGCGCAGCGCCTCGTCCTGCGAGCAGATGCCGACCGGGCAGGTGTTGGAGTGGCACTGCCGCACCAGGATGCAGCCCATCGCCACCAGCGAGGCGGTGCCGAGCCCGTACTCCTCGGCCCCCAGGATGGCGGCGATGACGACGTCGCGACCGGTCTTGATGCCGCCGTCGACGCGCAGCCGGACGCGGTGGCGCAGCCGGTTCAGCACCAGCACTTGGTGCGCCTCCGTCAGCCCCATCTCCCACGGCATGCCGGCATACTTGATGCTGGATTGCGGGCTGGCGCCGGTGCCGCCCGAATGGCCGGAGATCAGGATGACGTCGGCCTTGGCCTTGGCGACGCCGGCCGCGATCGTGCCGATGCCCGAGCGCGCCACCAGCTTCACGCAGACCTTGGCGTCGGGGTTGATCTGCTTCAGGTCGTAGATGAGCTGGGCGAGATCCTCGATCGAGTAGATGTCGTGGTGCGGCGGCGGCGAGATCAGGCTGACGCCGGGCGTCGAGTGCCGCAGCCGCGCGATCATCTCCGAGACCTTGAAGCCGGGCAGCTGGCCGCCTTCGCCGGGCTTGGCGCCCTGGGCCACCTTGATCTCGATCTCGCGGCAGTTGTTGAGGTACTCGGCCGTGACGCCGAACCGCCCCGAGGCGATCTGCTTGATCGCCGAGGAGGCGTTGTCGCCGTTCGCCCGCGGCTTGTAGCGCGCCGGATCCTCGCCGCCCTCGCCCGAATCGGACTTGGCGCCGATGCGGTTCATGGCGATCGACAGGGTCTCGTGCGCCTCGGGGCTGAGGGCGCCGAGCGAGATGCCGGGCGCGACCAGCCGCTTGCGGATCTCGGTGATCGAGGCGACCTCGTCGACCGAGACGGCCGCGCGCTTCGGCTTGAAGTCGAGCAGGTCGCGCAGCGTCACCGGCGCCATCCGCCGCACGCCTTCGGCGTAGCGGCGATAGGTGGCGTAGGAGTCGGTGGCACAGGCCTGCTGCAGCGTGTGGATGAGGGTGCCCTCGAAGGCATGCGGGTCGCCCTGGCCGCGGACCCGGTAGAACCCGCCGACCGGCAACGCGACGAAATCCTCGTCGAAGGCCCGCGCGTGGATCTGCAGGATGCGCCGCTGCAGGCCGGTGAGACCGATGCCGGAGATGCGCGAAGCCATGCCGGGGAAGTATTCGCCGACCAGGGTGCGCGACAGGCCGACCGCCTCGAAGTTGTAGCCGCCGCGATAGGAGCTGATGACCGAAATGCCCATCTTGGACATGATCTTCAGCAGGCCCTGGTCGACCGCCTCCTTGTAGCGCCGGAGGCAGGTCTCGAGCGGCGCGTCGCCCAGCAGGCCGCGGCGGTGGCGCTCGGCGATCGTCTCCTGCGCGAGGTAGGCATTGACGGTCGTCGCGCCGACGCCGATCAGCACCGCGAAGTAGTGGACGTCCAGGCACTCCGCGGTGCGGACGTTGACCGAGGTGAAGGTCCGCAGCTGCTGGCGCACGAGATAGGAGTGCACGGCGCCGGCCGCCAGGATCATCGGCACCGGCGCCCGGCCGGGGCCCATCGCCTTGTCCGACAGGACGACATGGCTGCAGCCGCCGCGCACCGCATCCTCCGCCTCCTGCCGGATGCGGGCGACGGCGTCGCGCAGGGCATTGTCGCCGCCCGCGGCATCGAAGGTGCAGTCGATCTCGACCGCGGTCTCGCCCATGTGGGCGCGCATCGCCGCGAACTCGGCGTTGAGCAGCACCGGCGAGTCGAGTTGGAGCAGGCGCATCTGCGTCTCGTCCTGGTCGAGGACGTTGCCGAGATTGCCGAGGCGGGTGGTCAGGGTCATCACCCGCCGCTCGCGCAGGGAGTCGATCGGCGGGTTGGTGACCTGGCTGAAGTTTTGGCGGAAGAAATGATGCAGGCCGCGATAGCGCTCGGACAGGACGGCGAGCGCCGCATCGTCGCCCATCGAGCCGATCGCCTCCTTGCCCTCCTCGGCCATCGGCTGCAGCAGCAGCTCGACATCCTCCAGCGACCAGCCGACCGCAACCTGGCGGCGCCGCAGTTCCTCACGGTCGAACTCGACCGTCTCGACCGTGCCCTTGCGGATCAGCTTGTCGATGACGGTGATGTTCTGGACCCAGTTCGAGAAGGGCAGCGAGCCGGCCAGCACCTCCTTGATCTCGCGGTCGCGGTAGAGCCGGCCCTCCTGGAGGTCGACCGCGATCATCTGGCCCGGTCCGACCCGGCCCTTGGCGACGACGATGCTCTCGTCGATCCGGACCATGCCGGTCTCCGAGCCGACGACCAACAGCCCGTCGCCCGTGATGGTGTAGCGCATCGGCCGCAGGCCGTTGCGGTCCATCCCGCCGATGACCCAGCGTCCGTCGGTCGCGGCCAGGGCGGCGGGACCGTCCCACGGTTCCATGACCGAGTTGCAGTAGCTGTACATGTCCTGCACGGCCGCCGGCATGTCCTTGTGGCCGACCCAGGCCTCCGGCACGAGCAGCGTCTTGACCATCGGCGCGCTGCGCCCGCCGCGGACCAGCACCTCGAAGACGTTGTCGAGGGCGGCGGAGTCCGAGCCGCCCGACTGGATGATCGGCTTCACGTCGTGCATGAAGTCGCCGAACGCTTCGGCCCCCATGCGCGTCTCGTGGCTCTTCATCCAGTTGACGTTGCCGCGCAGGGTGTTGATCTCGCCGTTGTGCGCCAGCATCCGGAATGGCTGGGCGAGCGGCCAGGTCGGGAAGGTGTTGGTCGAGTAGCGCTGGTGGTAGATGGCGAAGCTCGAAACGAACCGCTCGTCGAGCAGGTCCGGGTAGAAGGTCGTGAGCTGCTCGGCCAGGAACATGCCCTTGTAGATGATCGAGCGGCCGCTCAGCGAGCAGATGTAGAAGTCCTTGATCTGGTCGGCGATGACCCGCTTCTCGATCCGGCGGCGGATGACGTAGAGATCGCGCTCGAACCGGTCCAGGTCGGACTGGCAGGCGTTGGCGATCATGATCTGCTCGATCTCGGGCCGCGTCGCGTTGGCCTTGTCGCCGATGATGTCGATGTTCACCGGCACCTGGCGCCAGCCGTAGATCGAGTAGCCGAAGTTCAGGATCTCGGTCTCGACGATGGCGCGGCAGCGCTCCTGCCCGTCGAGGTCGGTGCGCGGCAGGAAGACCATGCCGACGGCGAGGCTGCCGGCGCCCGGCTCGTGGCCGGTGCGGCGGATATGCTCCAGGAAGAAGTCGTGCGGGATCTCGACGTGGATGCCGGCGCCGTCGCCGGTCTTGCCGTCGGCATCGACCGCGCCGCGGTGCCAGATCGACTTGAGGGCGCCGATCGCCGCTTCCACGACCGACCGCCGCGGCTTGCCGTCGATCGCGCAGACGAAGCCGACGCCGCAGGCGTCGTGCTCCTCGGCCGGATCGTACATGCCGTGGCGGGCGAGATGGTCCGCCTGCCGCCGGTAGGCGGCGACGAACTCGGCGCCGGACTCGACGCTGGACCGGGGCGCGCTCCGGGAATCGTGCTGGCTCATGATCCGGCCTCCCGTCAGGATGCCTTGGCCAGGGCCTGGGCGGCCTTGGCCTGAAGGTGGCGGTGCATCTGCTCGGCCGCGTCGCGGCCGTCGCGGATGGCCCAGACGACGAGCGACGCGCCGCGCACGATGTCGCCGGCCGCGAACACGCCGTCGAGGTTGGTCATCATCGTCCGGTGGTCGATCTTCAGCGTCCCCCAGCGGGTGACCGCGAGTTCCGACGCGTCGAACATGGCCGGCATGTCCTCGGGATCGAAGCCGAGCGCCTTGATGACGAGGTCGGCCTTCAGGGTGAAGGACGAGCCCTCGATCGGCTGCGGGGTCTGGCGCCCGGTCGAATCGGCCATGCCGAGATGGATGCGGTGCGCGCGCACGCCCTTGACGGAGGACGAGCCGGTGAAGGCGTCGGGCGCCGCCTGCCAGACGAACTCGACGCCCTCTTCCTCGGCGTGCGCGACCTCGCGCTGGGAGCCCGGCATGTTCCGGCGATCGCGGCGATAGAGACACTTGACCGACTTCGCGCCCTGGCGGACGGCCGTGCGCACGCAGTCCATCGCCGTGTCGCCGCCGCCGATGACGACGACATGCTTGCCGGACGCATCGAGGGAGCCGTCCTCGAACGCCGGGACGCTGTCGCCGAAGCCCTTGCGATTGCTCGCCGTCAGGTAGTCGAGCGCGGCGACGACGCCCGGCAGGCCGACGCCCGGCACCATGATGTCGCGCGCGCGGTAGACGCCGGTCGCGATCAGCAGCGCGTCATGCCGCGCCCGCAGGTCCGACAGGCAGACGTCGCGGCCGATGTCGACGCCGAGATGGAAGACCACGCCGGCCTTCTCCAGCAGTTCCGCGCGGCGCGTGACGATGTGCTTCTCGAGCTTGAAGCCCGGGATCCCGTAGACCAGGAGCCCGCCCGCGCGGTCATAGCGGTCGTAGACATGGACCTGATAGCCGCGCCGGCGCAGCATGTCGGCGGCGGCGAGCCCGCCCGGGCCGGCGCCGATGATGCCGACCGACTGGCCCAGTTCCCGCCGCGGCGCGCCGGGCCGCACCCAGCCGCGCTCGAAGGCCGTGTCGGTGATGTACTTCTCGACCGAGCCGATGGTGACCGACTCGAACCCCTTCTCGATGACGCAATTGCCCTCGCAGAGGCGGTCCTGCGGGCAGATGCGGCCACAGATCTCCGGGAAGGTGTTGGTCGCGCTCGAGACCTCGTAGGCCTCTTCCAGCCGGCCTTCCGCCGTCAGCTTCAGCCAGTCGGGAATGTTGTTCTGCAGCGGGCAATGGATCTGGCAGTAGGGAATGCCGCATTGCGAGCAGCGGCTGGCTTGCGCCTGCGCGCGGTCGGCCGCGTACTGCCCGTAGATCTCGTCGAAGTCCTGTCGGCGCCCGTCGGCCGGCCGCTTCGCCGGCATTTCCTTGGCGACCGACACGAACCGCAGCAGCTTCTCCGCCATTCCCGCCCCTCCCAGATCGAGGCCAAACTCCGCCCGGCAGGACGGAACGCGGCTTCCTTACGGCAAGACAGGACGGAGCGCGAGCGGAAAATCGCTATTTGGTCAACAGATGTGACCTTTAGTGCTCAAGGTTTCGGCAACGACGCCTCGTTGCCCTTAGAATCTCGGAGCATCCGCCTCAGTTCGTCCCGTTTCGGATCTTTATGTGCAATCGCATCAGCGATAGTTGCGCTGCGCGAAGAGGTTCCCCTTGCGGTAGCGGTCCAGGTACATCGGGAGCACGGCTTCCACCGGCGTCGGTCGAACGCCGAGCTCGGCCAAGCCTGGGCCCTGCGCGACATTGTCATGCTCCAGCATCAGCAGCTGGTCGCGAGTCAGCGGCGGCACCGGCAGCTTCTCCAGGAACCATGCCTTGAGGCGGGCGATGCCGAACGGCACCGGGACCAGCAGCCGCCGGCGCCCGATCTCGCGGAGCATCAGGCGCATGAGGTCGGCGAAGCTGTAGACCGTCGGGCCACCCAGCTCGTAGGTCTGGCCCGCCGTCGCCGGATCGGCCAGCACGCGCATCGTCGCCTCGGCGACATCGTCGACATAGACCGGCTGGAACCGTGTCGTTCCCCCGCCGATCAGCGGCAGGGCCGGCGCGATCCTCGCCATCGCCGCGAAGCGGTTGAAGAAATCGTCCTCCGGCCCGAAGACGATGCTGGGCCGCAGGATGGTCGCTGCCGGGAAGGCCTGCCGGACGGCCGCCTCCCCCTCGCCCTTGGTGCGCGCGTAGTTCGCCGCAGCCGCCGGGTCGGCACCGATCGCGGAGACCTGGACGAGCCTCGCCGCTCCCACCTCGGCGGCGAGCCGCGCCACCCGGCCCGCGCCGTCGCGATGGACCGCCTCGAACGTCTGGCTGCCGTGCTCGTAGAGGATGCCGACGAGGTTGATCACGACATCGCTGCCGGCGATCGCCGCCCGCGCGCTCTCGTCGTCGGTGACGGAGGCCCGCACCGGCGTGATCTGGCCGACATTGCCCATCGGCTTCAGGAACAGGGCCTGATCGGGATGGCGCACCGCTGCGACCACCTGCGCACCCTCGGCGGCCAACCGCCGCACGACGTAGCGCCCGATGAAGCCCGAAGCGCCGAAGACTGTCGCTCGCATCTGCCCTGCCCCTCTCGACCGTCGCACCCCGGCGGGCGCGGCACATTCGCCGCTTATATAGCCTCGGCCGCCCCCGACAACAGCCGCGGCGCGAAACGGAGATTGACACCGCCCGTCCGGTGGGGGTAACCAACGCGCCGCCCCGAGCCCAGGTGGCGGAATTGGTAGACGCGCAGGTTTCAGGTACCTGTGGCCGAAAGGTCGTGGAAGTTCGAGTCTTCTCCTGGGCACCATGGTCCCGATCGACGGGGCGGAGCGGCGGCACGATCCCGCAACGCACAAGACAGACAGGCCGGTGACGATCACCCTCCATCGCGGCGATCTCGCCGACGGAATCGATTTCGGTTCCTGCGTCGCCATCGACACCGAGACGATGGGGCTCAACCCGCATCGCGACCGTCTGTGCCTCGTCCAGCTGTCGGCCGGCGACGGCACCGCCCACCTCGTCCAGTTCGCCCGCGGCGCCTATGACGCGCCGCGCCTGAAGGCGCTGCTGGCCGACCGCAGCGTCGTGAAGCTCTTTCATTTCGCGCGCTTCGACATCGCCGCGCTGCACCGGCACCTCGGCGTCGTCGCGGCGCCGGTCTACTGCACCAAGATCGCCTCGCGGCTGACCCGCACCTTCACCGACCGCCACGGCCTCAAGGATCTGTGCCGCGAGATGCTGGGGGTGGACCTGTCCAAGCAGCAGCAGACCTCGGACTGGGGTGCCCCGCGGCTGACCGAGGAGCAGCAGCGCTATGCCGCCTCCGACGTGCTGCACCTGCATGCCCTGAAGGCTCGCTTCGACGAGATGCTGGCGCGCGAGAGCCGCACCGAACTGGCCGCGGCCTGCTTCCGCTTCCTGCCGACCCGCGCGCTGCTCGACCTTGCCGGCTGGCCCGAGGAAGACATCTTCGCCCACTGACCCGGGTGCCCGGTCGGCCGCCGTGCCGTCCGGTCGCGTTGACCTTTGTGGGGGGCGGGCGCATATTCCGCATAGCAGCATGGCACCGCTAGCCTGCTGAATTTCGGCTGCTTTCCGCAGCCCTCACGCTGGGTTCGGACGGTTCCATTGACGGCACTTGCCGAGAACTACGCCCTGTCCGCCGATCTGGCATCGGCCCGACGCACACTCCGTCTGGAGATCGCCGGGATCGAAGCGCTCTCGGCCAGCCTGGGCGCGTCGTTCGCAGCCGCACTCGACCGCTTCTCGGCCGTCTCCGGCCGTATCGTCGTGACCGGCATGGGCAAGAGCGGCCATGTGGCGCGCAAGATCGCGGCCACCCTCGCATCGACCGGCACCCCGGCGATGTTCGTCCATCCCGCCGAGGCCAGCCATGGCGACCTCGGCATGATCGCGCCGTCGGATGCCATCCTCGCGCTCTCGAATTCCGGCGAGACGCCGGAACTCGCCGACATCGTCGCCTATGCCCGCCGCTTCGCGATCCCGCTCGTCGGCATGACCCGCCGTCGCCCGAGCACGCTCGCCGATGCGGCCGACATCGCGCTCGTGCTGCCGGACAGCGAGGAGGCCTGCCCGCTCGGGCTCGCCCCCACGACATCGACGACCCAGATGCTGGCGCTCGGCGACGCCATCGCCGTGGCCCTGCTGGAGCGGCGGGGCTTCTCCGACGCCGATTTCCGCGTCTTCCACCCGGGCGGCAAGCTCGGCCGCCGGCTGCAGCGCGTCGCCGACATCATGCATGGCCGCGACGAGGTGCCGCTCTGCCGGCCGGAAACGCGGATGGACGACGCCATCCTGATCATGACCGCCAAGACGTTCGGGATCGTCGGCGTCGTCGACACGGGCGGACGGCTGGTCGGGGTCATCACCGACGGCGATCTGCGCCGGAACATGGGCCCGGATCTGCTGGCGCGCAGCGCCGGCGAAGTCATGACGCAGACGCCCCGGACGATGGCGCCCGACGCGCTCGCCGCCGAAGCCCTGGGCTTCATGAACGACAGCAAGGTCTACTGCCTCTTCGTGGTCGACGTGGAACGCCGGCCGGTCGGTGTGCTGCGCATCCACGATGTTCTCCGGGCCGGAGTCGCCTGAGCGCCATGGCACCCATCCCTGCCCCGAAGCCGCCGCCGCCGAGCGGCGAGAGCGCCCGTGCCGCCCGGCCGCCGCGGGCCTGGCAGCCGGCCCAGCCGCGCCGCCACGACGCCCGCTACAGCCGCTTCGTCGCGCTGCTGCGGTATCTGCTGCCGATCCTGGCCGTCGCGCTGCTGGCGCTGGTGGCGATCTGGCCGCAGCTCCATGGCGGGATCGACGGCTTTCGCCTGCAGGCGCTGAAGCTCGACCCCTCGGACATCTCCACGCTGCGGATGACCCGCGCGCGCTACCAGGGCATCGACGAGAACGAGCGCCCCTACCGGCTGACGGCCGAGGGTGCGGTCCAGAACCCGCGCGACAAGAACCTGGTGGCGCTGGAGATTCCGCAGGCCGAGCTGACGATGGAGAACGGATCCCAGGTCACGGTGGCCGCCGAATCCGGCGTCTACAACGGAAGCGGCAAGACGCTCGACCTCATGGGCAAGGTCCGCGTCACCCGCGACGACGGCTATGTCTTCGAAACGGAGGTGGCCCGCGTCGATCTGGCCGCCGGCACGGTCGCCGGCGACGATCCGGTCGTCGGCCGCGGCCCTGGCGGCACCATCCGGGCCGAGGGCTTCCGCGTGCTGCAGAAGGGGGCCGTGGTCGAGTTCCGGGGCGCCTCGCGGCTGCTGCTGCCGCCCGGCGCGGCGGCGCCCGCGCCATGAGGCGACTCCTTCCGGCCGCG
Organism: Allostella sp. ATCC 35155; assembly: GCA_006738865.1. Lineage (GTDB taxonomy): Bacteria > Pseudomonadota > Alphaproteobacteria > ATCC43930 > Allostellaceae > Allostella. The sequence continues at coordinate 74,141 of AP019701.1, read as the reverse complement.
CTTGCGGCGATCCTGGTGACCGCGGCGCCGGCCCTCGGCCAGACCGGCGGCATGTTCGGCAGCGGCGGTGGCGACAAGCCGGTCGAGATCCTCGCCGACGAGGGGATCGAGTGGCAGCAGAACAGCAAGGCCTACGTCGCACGGGGCAATGCGAAGGCGATCAGCGGCGATACCACCGTTGCTGCCGACACCCTGACCGCCTATTACCGCGACACCACCGGCGGCGGGACCGAGATCTTCCGCGTCGTCGCCGACGGCACGGTTCGCATCACCTCCGGCCAGGGGTCGGTCCAGGGTGATCGCGGCGTCTACGAGGTCGACCGCGCCGTGTTCGTGCTGACCGGCAGCGATATCCGCCTGATGTCGGGCGGCGACGTCGTCACCGCACGGGACAGCCTCGAGTTCTGGGAACAGCGGCAGCTCGCCGTCGCCCGCGGCGCGGCGACCGCCACCCGGGACGACAAACGCATCCGCGCCGACACGTTGAGCGCGACGCTCGGCAAGAGCGCCAAGGGCGACAACGAGGTGCAGCGCGTCGATGCCTTCGGGAATGTCCTGGTGGCGACGGCCTCGGAGACGGCGCGAGCGGAAACCGGGGTCTACAACCTGGAGCGCGGCGTCGCCACCCTGCGCGGCAAGGTGCGCATCACCCGAGGGCAGAACCAGCTCAACGGCGAGTATGCGGTGGTCGACCTCAACAGCGGCGTCAGCCGCATCCTGCCGGGCCCGCCCCGCGACGGCCAGCCGGCGAGCCGGGTGACCGGCCTCTTCGTGCCGAACCGCCCGGCCGGAACGCCCGGACAACCGGCCGCCACGCCTTCGGCCGCGCCTGCTGCCGACCCGGCCGCGCCGGAAGGTTCGCCCGGCGCATCCGCCGTCGCGCCCGTTCTGCCGGCCCGCAAGCCGGCGCCGCCCGATGTCCGGAGCCGGCCGTGACGGCCGACTCCGCCACTTCCGAGCGGGAGGGGCTGCGCCTCGTCGCGGACAATCCGGGCCTCGTCGCGCGCAATCTCGGCAAGCAGTTCAAGAAGCGACCCGTCCTGCGCGACGTCAGCATCGCCGTGCGGCGCGGCGAAGCGGTCGGCCTCCTCGGCCCCAACGGCGCCGGCAAGACCACCTGCTTCTACATCATCACCGGGCTCATCTCGCCGGATGTCGGCACCATCGCGCTCGACGGGCAGGACATCACCGACCTGCCGATGTACCGCCGGGCGCGGCTCGGGATCGGCTATCTGCCGCAGGAGGCCTCGATCTTCCGGGGCCTCACCGTCGAACAGAACATCCGCGCGGTGCTTGAAGTGGCCGAGCCGGTGCGCGATGCCCGCGAAGCGATGCTCGAGGAACTGCTCGCGGAATTCTCGATCACGCATCTGCGCCGCGCACCGGCACTGGCGCTCTCCGGTGGCGAGCGGCGCCGGGTCGAGATCGCCCGTGCACTGGCGACCCGGCCGCACTTCATCCTCCTGGACGAGCCGCTGGCCGGCATCGATCCCATCGCGCTCGGCGATATCCGCGCACTCGTCTCGCATCTCAAGGACCGCGGGATCGGGGTGCTCATCACCGATCATAACGTCCGCGAGACGCTCGAGATCGTGGACCGGGCATACATCCTGCACGAGGGGCGCGTCCTGATGGAGGGACCGCCGTCGGCCATCGTCGCCCATGCCGATGTCCGACGGGTCTACCTCGGAGAACGGTTCAGCCTCTAGTGGCGCGCTCGATGCTGCTCGCACCGCGATTGGAGCTCCGCCAGGCGCAGTCCCTGGTGATGACTCCGCAGCTGCAGCAGGCGATCAAGCTGTTGCAGATGTCGAACCTCGAGCTGGCGGCGTTCGTCGACGACGAACTCGAGCGCAACCCGCTGCTCGAGCGCGACGAGGGTGGCCCGACGGTCGGCGCCGAGCCGGACCGGGCCGAGCCCGGTGCGGACGTCGAGGGCCCCTTCGGCCAGGAGTTCGACGAGTACTGGCATCCCGAGGAATCCACGAACGGCCCGGCCGACGGCGGCGCCTCCGAGGCGAGCGTCGGCACCCCGGCCGGGGACGGTGTGGACGGGTTGCGCTGGAACAAGGTGTCCGGCGGCAGCTTCGAGGACAGCGGCGGCGATCCGCTCGACTCGCTCCATCGGGCGGAGACGCTGCGGGACCATCTCCTGTCCCAGCTGATGATCGAGATCGCGGGCCCGGCCGAGCGCATGATCGGCCTGCACATCATCGACGGCATCGCCCCCACCGGCTATCTGGACGTCGCGCCGGAGGCGATCGGCCAGCTGCTGGGATGTCCGGGCGAACAGGTGCTGGACGTTCTCGGGCGCATGCAGCGGTTCGATCCCGCCGGCATATTCGCCCGCTCGCTGTCCGAATGCCTGGCGCTCCAGCTCGAGGATCGCGGTCGCCTGACGCCGGCGATGCGCACGCTGCTCGACCATCTCGACCTGCTCGCCCGGCGCGACCGCACCCAGCTCTGCCGCCTCTGTCAGGTCGACGCGGATACGCTGGCCGAGATGATGGCGGAGGTTCGCTCGCTCGATCCCAAGCCCGGGCTCGCTTTCGATTTCGAACCCCTGCAGCCGGTCGTTCCCGACATCCTGATGCGACCGCAGGCCGACGGCGCCTGGGCGATCGAACTCAATCCCGACACACTGCCCCAGGTCCTGGTGAATCACCGCTACTTCACCGAGGTCAGTCGCGGCAGCCGCGACAAGGGCGACCGCGGCTATCTCGCCGAACGGCTGCAGTCGGCCAACTGGCTGGTCCGCTCGATGCACCAGCGGGCGACGACGATCCTGCGGGTGGCCGCCGAGATCGTGCGCCAGCAGCACGGATTCTTCGTCCACGGCGTCTCGCACCTGCGGCCGCTGGTGCTGCGCGACATCGCCGCAGCGGTCTCCCTGCACGAGAGCACGATCAGCCGCGTCACCAGCAACAAGTACATCGCCACGCCGCGCGGCATCTTCGAGCTGAAGTACTTCTTCACCGCCTCGATCCAGTCGGTCGACGGCGGCGCGGCCCATTCCGCCGAAGCGGTGCGCCACCGCATCCGGTCGCTGATCGAGGCGGAGGCCGCGGACCGCGTCCTGTCGGACGACCAGATCGTCAGCGAGCTGCAGCGCGACGGCGTCGACATCGCGCGGCGCACCGTCGCCAAGTACCGCGAGGCCATGCGCATCCCCTCGTCGGTCGAGCGGCGACGGGCAAAATGGGCCCCCGCCTGAGGCGGATCGGCATCGCATCAGCGGGCGCTTGACGGGCCGGAATCGGGCTCGTAGGTTCCGCCGCGCATCCGGGGCCATCGCGACGGCAACCGGGTGGGCGGCCGCCGGGGATCGAGAATGCGGGCCGCGGGGACCTATTGATCACATCAGCGGAAACCGATCGACCGGTGAATGGCGGGCTCGCACCTGCCCATCTGAAGTTTCGCACTCGCAGCCGGCGTGGGGGTAGGAGCGGCCTGCAAACGGCGACGCTCTACCACCGGAGCGGCCGCCCTGGCGCGGAACGTGCCCGTGAAGCGTACGGGACAGGCGGTGCGAATCCTTTCCGAGGACATCCATGGAAATAGAAGACCTATTGACCCCGGAAGCGGTCATCGCGCGGCTCAAGGTGGGCAGCAAGAAGCAGGCGTTGCAGGAACTGGCCCGCAAGGCGGCGCAGATCACCGGTCTGCCGGAACGGGCGATATTCGACGTCCTGCTGGAGCGAGAGCGCCTGGGCACGACCGGCGTCGGCAACGGCATCGCCATCCCGCACGGCAAGCTCGCCGACCTCGACCGGATCGTCGGCGTGTTCGCACGCGTCGATCGGCCCATCGATTTCGACGCCATCGACGAGCGCCCGGTCGACCTGCTGTTCCTGCTGCTTGCACCGGAAAGTGCCGGGGCCGACCATCTCAAGGCACTGGCCCGGGTGTCGCGCCTGTTCCGCGACCGCGGCACCTGCGACAAGCTGCGCGGCACGGACCGCGCCGACGCGCTCTACGCCATTCTCAGCAGCCAAGCGGTCACGCCATCGGCCTGACCGGCCGCCGACCGACCGACCGGGCCGCCGCGGGCGACCGGCGGAATCGCCGGCCGCGACCGTCGGTGTGCCGCGCGATCAGTGCACGCTCAGCGGCTCCATGTCGTGCTGGCGCACGGCCGCGAACGCGACGTCGATGTCGGGTGCCATCCCCATCGTGGAGCCGTCGGCGGCATGAATTGCAAAGCGGATCTCGTCGTTGATCACCACCCGCCGGACATAGGCCAGATGGGGAAGACCCAACTGGGCGAAATCCTGGACCGACAGATGCTTGAGCTTTTCCGTACCGTTCATCGTCCTTCTCCTGCCCGCCGCGTCAGCTCCGGCGTGCCACGCCGACCGCTGCATCCACGGCATTGCCGCCTGCAGCCTTCGTGCCGTCGATGCGGATGGTCCGCACCCGGCTCTCCACCGGCGGCCGGCGGAGGTCGACATGCAGCAGTCCATTGTCGAGGTGTGCACCGGTGATCTCGATCCCGTCGGCCAGCACGAAGCTGCGCTGGAACTGACGCGCCGCGATCCCCCGGTGGAGGAAGACTCGCGCCGGATCCTCCCGCTGCTTGCCCCGGACCACGAGCTGGTTGTCCTCGATCTGGACCGCCAGTTCGTCCGTCGAGAAGCCGGCGACCGCGAGGCTGATCCGCAGCCGGTCCTCGCCGATCTGCTCGATGTTGTAGGGCGGATAGCCGTCGGTCGACGACTTGGAAACGCGGTCGAGCACGCGCTCGACATGATCGAAGCCCAGCAGCAGCGGGCTGTTCAGCAGCGATAGACGGCTCATGCGCCTCCCCCTCGATTTGGCGAGCGAGCAGGTGGTGGGGCCCTTGCGGCACCCCTCGTCGGACCCGCCCCGAAGGCCGCGTCCGCCTTGCATAATTTGGGATCGCCGGCGGCGACATCAAGCGGTTGCGGAAATGCGAAGGGCCCGGACGATCGCTCGTCCGGGCCCTTCCGTCGGATGGTGGAGCCAAGGGGAGTCGAACCCCTGACCTCTTGAATGCCATTCAAGCGCTCTCCCAACTGAGCTATGGCCCCGATTCCGGAACTCTTCCGCGGATCGGCGTTGGGACTGCCGATCCGGGGCGCCTCTCTTAGGGGTGGGAGCCGATCCCGCGCAAGAGGAAAATCGCGCCGCCCGCCCGAACCCGTCGCGGCAGCCTAGCGCTCGTCGTCCTCGTCGACGTTCTCGATGACCTCCGCGACGTCGTCGTCGTCCTCGCCCAGCTCGGAGGTGTCCTCGATCAGCTCCTCGTCCTCCTCGTTCTTCTCCGCGTCGTCGGCGAGGGCCTCGTCCTCGGGTACGATCGCATCGGGCGCGGCCGCGCCGGGGGCCGCGACCGGGCGCCCGCGCCGGCTCTTCAGCAGCGCCTCGGGATCAAATTCGGTGCCGCACTTGGGGCATTTGATCGTCGCACGACGCATGTCGTAGTAGCGCGTGCCGCAGCTATGGCAGATGCGCTTCAGACCCCATTCCGGTTTCGCCACGTCAATCGCTCCAGATATACTGCCGTATGATGCCGCGCGCCCGGCCGAAGGGGCGCCGATTGCCACGCGCACGCCCGACTGTCAAAGATTTTAGTTGCGGCAGCGGCGACGGTGCGTCGTCCGGCTCGGCCCGGTGTCGCAAGGCACCGCCATATGGTAATGACCGCGCGGCCGACAAGCGTGCCGGCCCCGAATTCCGACCGACAGCAAGGCCCGCCCTCCCGTGACCGCCCTCCGCTCCGCCACCGCCGCCGGCCCGCTCACCGGCGAGATCGCCGTCCCGGGCGACAAGTCGATCTCGCACCGCGCCCTGATGCTCGGCAGCCTCGCCGTCGGCGAGACCGTCATCGAGGGGCTGCTCGAGGGGGAGGATGTCCTGCGCACGGCCGTCGCCATGCGCGCGCTCGGCGCCATGGTGAGCCAGCAGCCGGACGGCAGTTGGCACGTGCGCGGCGTCGGGGTCGGAGCCCTGACCGAGCCGGCCGAAGTCCTGGACATGGGCAATGCCGGCACCGGCGCCCGCCTGCTCATGGGCGTCGTCGCCGCGCATCCGATCACCGCCTTCTTCACCGGCGACGCCTCGCTCGTGCGCCGCCCGATGGCGCGCGTGATGACGCCGCTGCGCCAGATGGGCGCCACCTTCCTCGCGCGGTCGGGCGACCGCCTGCCGCTCGGCCTGCGCGGCGCGTCCGATCCGCTGCCGATCCGCTATCGCCTGCCGGTCGCTTCCGCCCAGGTGAAGTCGGCGGTGCTGCTGGCCGGCCTGAATACGCCCGGCCGCACGACGGTGGTCGAGCCCGAGCCGACCCGCGACCATACCGAACTCATGCTGCGGCACTTCGGGGCGACGATCGACGTCGAGGACGGTCCCGAGGGGCGGGTCGTGTCGCTGCTCGGCCAGCCGGAGCTGACCGGGCGGCCGGTCCTGGTTCCCGGCGACCCCTCTTCGGCCGCCTTCCCGATCGTCGCCGCGCTCCTGGTCGAGGGCTCGAACGTGCTGATCCGCAATGTCGGCCTGAACCCGTTGCGCACCGGCCTGCTGACGACGCTGCAGGAGATGGGCGCCGCCGTTGCGGTCGAGAATGCGCGGGTGCAGGCGGGCGAGCCGGTCGGCGACCTGCGCGTGCGCGGTACCGGCCCGCTGACCGGGGTTTCCGTTCCCGCCGGGCGCGCGCCCAGCATGATCGACGAATATCCGATCCTGGCGTGCCTTGCCGCGGCCGGGCGCGGGCGTACCGTGATGCACGGCCTCGGCGAGCTGCGGGTCAAGGAGAGCGACCGGCTGACCGCGGTCGCCGAAGGGCTCGCGGCCTGCGGCGCGGTGGTCTCGGTCGACGGCGATACCCTGACGGTCGAGGGCGACGGCCATGCGCCGGAGGGCGGCGGCCACATCGCGACCCGCCTCGACCACCGCATCGCGATGGCGTTCCTGGTGCTCGGCATCGCCACCCGCGAGCCCGTCACGATCGACGACGAGGCCGCCATCTCCACCAGCTTTCCCGACTTCGTCGGCCTGATGAACGGGCTGGGCGCCCGCATCGCCCGCCCCGATGGCGAGGGAGACGGGCCGCGCAGGGCGATCACCGCTTGATCATCGCGATCGACGGGCCGGCGGCCGCCGGCAAGGGCACCCTCGCCCGCCGGCTCGCGGCTCATTTCGGGTATCCCCACCTCGATACCGGGGCGCTCTATCGCGCGGTCGCCCGGCGGCTGCTGGAAGCCGGTCGGGCGCCCGACGACGCGGCCGCGGCGGTTGCCGCGGCCGAGGCCTTGAGCTCGGACGAACTGGCGAGCCCGCGCCTGCGCGACGAGGAGGTCGGCCGGGCGACCTCGGTGCTGGCTGCCATTCCGGCGGTGCGCGCGGCCCTTCTGGCATTTCAGCGGCGCTTCGCGGCGACCCCGCCCGGGGCCGTCCTGGACGGTCGGGATATCGGCACGGTCGTCTGCCCCGAGGCGGAGGTGAAGGTGTTCCTCGTCGCCGACGCCGCCGAACGCGCCCGCCGCCGCGCGAAGGAGTTGCAGGATCGGGGGGTGCCCGCTATAGAAGCGCGCATCCTGCAGGATATTCAGGAACGCGACGCGAGGGACAGCGGCCGGAGCACGGCGCCCCTGTCCCAGGCCGAGGATGCATTCGTGCTCGACACGACGCAACTCGACCCCGAGGCCGCCTTCCGGGCGGTTCTGGCGCACATCGCCTCCCGCGCACGCTGATCTCCGCCCGGGTCGCCGTCAAGGCATCCGGCGGAAGCCGCAGGATCGGGCCAACGTCGTCACGCCCGTCGATCGATGACGACAGCGGACCTCGTCCCCTCTCCCGGACGGCGGCCGCTCATCCTGTCGGGAGAGTGAGGAATAACATGGCGGAAGCGGCACGCAAGGAGAGCTTTGCCGACCTCCTGGACGAGAGCCTTGGCCGTAGCGGCGGGCTCGAAGGCACGGTTCTCAAGGGAACCGTGATCTCCGTCGAGGGCGATTTCGCCCTGATCGACGTCGGACTGAAGTCCGAGGGCCGGGTCCCCCTCAAGGAATTTTCGGTGGCGGGCCAGCCTCCGGAAATCGCGGTGGGCGATCTGGTCGAGGTCTTCCTGGAGCGGATGGAAGACAAGAACGGCGAAGCCGTCCTGAGCCGCGAGAAGGCCCGCCGCGAGGAGGCCTGGTCGCAGCTGGAGAAGTCCTTCCAGGACAATGTGCGCGTCACCGGGGTCATCTTCGGGCGCGTCAAGGGCGGCTTCACGGTCGATCTTTCGGGTGCCGTGGCCTTCCTGCCGGGCAGCCAGGTCGACATCCGGCCGATGCGCGACGTCACCCCGCTGATGGGGTCGCCGCAGCCCTTCCAGATCCTCAAGATGGACCGCTCGCGCGGCAACATCGTGGTGTCGCGCCGCGCCGTCCTGGAGGAATCGCGCGCCGAGGCCCGCTCGGAGCTGGTGGCCAGCCTGAAGGAAGGCCAGATCCTGACGGGCGTGGTGAAGAACATCACCGACTACGGCGCCTTCGTCGATCTCGGCGGCGTGGACGGCCTGCTGCATGTCACCGACATCGCCTGGCGGCGCATCAACCACCCGTCCGAGGCGCTCACCATCGGCCAGTCGGTCAAGGTGCAGGTCATCCGCTTCAACCCGGAGACCCAGCGCATCTCGCTCGGCATGAAGCAGCTCGAGGCCGACCCGTGGGAGGGCGTCGAGCTGAAGTACCCGGCCGGTGCCAAGTTCCGCGGGCGCGTCACCAACATCACCGACTACGGCGCCTTCGTGGAGCTGGAGCCGGGGGTCGAGGGCTTGGTCCATGTCTCCGAGATGAGCTGGACCAAGAAGAACGTCCATCCGGGCAAGATCGTCTCCACCAGCCAGGAAGTCGAGGTCATGGTCCTCGACGTCGATCCGCAGAAGCGGCGGATCAGCCTCGGCCTGAAGCAGTGCCTGGAGAACCCCTGGGAGTCCTTCGTCGAGAAGTACCCCGCGGGGACCGAGCTCGAGGGCGAGGTTCGCAACATCACCGAGTTCGGCCTCTTCGTCGGCCTGCCCGGCGACATCGACGGCATGGTCCATCTCTCGGACATCGACTGGAGCCGTCCGGGCGAGAACGCGATCCAGGACTTCCGCAAGGGGGATCAGGTTCGCGTCAAGGTGCTCGACGTCGACATCGACAAGGAACGCATCAGCCTCGGCATCAAGCAGCTCGAGAACGATCCGTTCGAGTCGGCGATGGGCCGCATGAACAAGGGCCAGGTCGTCACCTGCACCGTGACCGGCATCCAGGACGGCGGCCTCGACGTCACCATGTCGGACGGCGTCCCGGGCTTCATCCGCAAGTCCGAGCTGTCGCGTGATCGCAGCGAGCAGCGGCCCGACCGTTTCGCCGTGGGCGAGAAGGTCGACGCCAAGGTCACCAACATCGATCGCGCCACCCGCAAGGTGACGTTGTCGATCAAGGCCCGCGAACTCGACGAGGAGAAGCGCGCGATGGCGGAGTTCGGCTCGTCCGACTCCGGTGCGAGCCTCGGCGACATCCTGGGAGCGGCCATGAACCGCGCCCGCCAGGATCGCGAGAAGACCGAGACCGAAGAGTAGGCGCAGGCGGGCGGCGATCCTTCCCGGATCGCTGCCCGCATCCCTCCATATCGTTTCCCGCCGGCCCAAGCGCGCATGCCCGACAGCGGCTCCGACTCCCTGATCGACCGTCGCCGCCTGAAGCGCCGGCTCGGCATCTGGCGCGCCGTCGCCGTCCTGGCCCTGGTGGGTGCCGGGCTGGTGGCCGCCGATGGCGCAGGCGGCATCTTCGATCGCCCGCATGTCGCCCGCCTCTGGGTGACCGGCTTCATCTCCGACAGTCCGCAGCGCGACGAGACGATCCGCCGACTCGGCGAGGATGACGACGTCGCCGCAGTCGTCGTGCGCATCGACAGCCCCGGCGGCGCCGTGGGCGGGGGCGAAGGGCTCTACCGCGCGCTCCGCGCGCTGGCCGACAAGAAGCCGACCGTCGCCGTCATCGACTCCCTCGGAACCTCCGCCGCCTACATGGCCGCGCTGGGCGGCGAGCGCATATTCGTGCGCGACTCCAGCGTGACCGGCTCGATCGGCGTCATCATGCAGTCGGCCGATATCACCGGCCTGCTCGACCGCATCGGCATCAAGCCCGAGACGATCAAGAGCGCGCCCCTGAAGGGCACCCCCAGCCCGCTGGAACCGCTGACACCAGCGGCACGGGAGGCCGCCGAAGTGGTCGTGCGGGATCTCTACGACCAGTTCGTCGACCTGGTGGCCGAGCGCCGCGCCATGGACCGCGACCGCGCGGTCGCGCTGGCCGACGGCCGGGTCTTCACCGGACGGAAGGCGAAGGAACTGGGCCTGGTCGACGAGAGCGGCGGCGAACCGGCCGCGCGCTCCTGGCTGGCGCGCAGCAAATCGGTCGACCGCGACCTGCGTACGGTCGACGTCCGACCGGGCGAACCCGACTCCTGGATCGGCACCGGACTCGCCGCTCTCGGAAAATCCCTTTTCCCAGAGAGGCTTAGGGTTGACGGGCCGATCTCCGTTTGGCACCCTGCCGGCGACGGGGGCGGCTGACAGACGGTCGGGCAGCTCCGTTCCGAGGGCGCCCAGCGCCCGGAAGGTGCTGCAATGACCAAGTCCGAACTGATCCTGCGGCTCGCGGAACTCAATCCCCACCTCTATCAGCGCGACGTCGAGCGCATCGTGACCACCATCTTCGAGGAGGTGGTCGAGGCGCTGGCGCGCGGCGACCGGGTGGAACTCCGGGGCTTCGGAGCGTTTTCTGTGAAGGAGCGCGATCCGCGCGTCGGCCGGAACCCGCGCACGGGCGAGGCGGTCAAGGTCGAGCGCAAGCGCACCCCTTTCTTCAAGACCGGCAAGCAGCTCCGCGAGCGTCTCAACGCCGCGGAGTCGTGAGCCGGCGGGACGGTTGACATCGTGCGCTTCTTCTTCTGGCTGCTGACCCTGCCGCTGCTGGCGGCGATCTCCGCCTTCGCGGTCACGAACCGCGAGGCCGTTTCGCTCGAACTGTGGCCGCTGCCCTTCGTCGTGACGGTACCGGCCTTCCTGGTGATCCTCGCCGCCGTGGCCGTCGGGTTGGCGATCGGTGCCCTCGCCACCTGGCTTTCGGCCGGCATCCAGCGGCGGGAAATGCGCCGCCGCGGCCGCCGCATCGCGGCGCTCGAGAGCGAGGTTCAGACCCTGCGGCGGCGGATCGCCGAAGGCGACGGCGTGGCCGCGGCCACCGGCGAAGCCCGGGCGCTCGTCGTCCAGCGGGATCGCACTCCGGCATGAGCGCTGCGCCCCGGATCGTCGACGCGGCCACGGTCGAGCGCACCCTCGACTATCCCTCCCTCGTCTCGACGCTCGACGAGGCGTTCCGCGCCGGGCGCGAGGTGCCCCTGCGCCATCATCACCCGATCCCCCAGCCGGCCGGGCGCGACGCCATGCTGCTGCTGATGCCCGCCTGGAGCCGGGGGGGCGCGGTCGGCATCAAGATCGTCACCGTCTATCCCGACAACGGCCGGCGCGGCCTGCCGGCGGTGATCGGCACCTACCTGCTGCTCGACGGCGCCACCGGCGCGCCGCGCGCGGTGATCGACGGCAGCATGCTGACCGTCCGCCGCACGGCCGCCGCCTCGGCACTGGCCGCCTCCCGCCTCGCGCGGGCGGATGCGCGGCGGCTCGTCATCGTCGGCACCGGAGCGCTGGCTCCCCATCTGGTGCGCGCCCACGCCGCCGTTCGGCCGCTGCGCGAGATCGTCGTCTGGGGCCGGCGGCGCGAGGCAGCCGAAGGCCTGGCCGGACGCCTCGCCGAAGAGGGGTTCGCCGCGAGCGCGACGACCGATCTCGCGTCGGCCGTCCGCGAGGCCGATATCGTGAGCTGCGCCACCCTCGCCGAGCAGCCCCTCATCCGCGGGGAATGGCTGCCGCTCGGCTGCCATCTCGACCTCGTCGGCGGCTTCACGCCCAACATGCGGGAGGCCGACGACGAGGCGGTGCGACGGGCCCGCATCTTCGTCGACACGCGCGAGGGCGCCCTTCACGAGGCGGGCGATCTCGTGCAGCCGATCGCCGCCGGGGTCATCAGTCGCGCCGATGTGGTCGGCGACCTCTTCGACCTCGCCCGCGGCACCGTGCCCGGCCGCGAGTCGGAGGAGGAGATCACCTACTTCAAGTCGGTCGGCACCGCGCTCGAAGACCTGGCTGCGGCCGAGCTGCTGGTTCAGCGGCTCTGAGCATCCATGGCGGTCGCGGTCAAGATCTGCGGGCTGAGCCGACCCGAGGCGGTCGCGGCGGCGGTCGCCGGGGGCGCCGCCTTCGTCGGGTTCGTCTTCTACCCGCGCTCGCCCAGGGCGGTGACGCCGGACGAGGCGGGGCAGCTTGCGGCCGCCGTTCCGGCCGGCATCGTCCGGACCGGCCTCTTCGTCGATGCCGACGACGAGGCCATCGCCGCCACGCTCGCCGCCGCTCCCCTCGACCTGCTGCAGCTCCACGGGGACGAGACGCCGGAGCGCGTCGCCGCCATCCGCGCGCACTTCGGCCGGTCGGTCATGAAGGTGCTGCCCATCGCGGAAGAAGAAGACGTCGCGGCCGCCGATCGCTACCTCGCCGTGGTCGACCGCCTGATGTTCGACGCCAAGCCGCCGCGCCGGCCCGGCGCGCTGCCGGGCGGCAACGGCCTGGCCTTCGACTGGCGACTGCTCGCCGGCCGCAGCTGGCCGGTGCCCTGGATGCTGGCGGGGGGCCTGACCGCGGCGACCCTCGCCGAAGCCGTGCGCCTGACGGGGGCCCCGGCCGTCGACGTCTCGTCGGGCGTCGAGGACGCCCCCGGCGTCAAGAGCGTGGCGAAGATCGCGGCGTTCCTGGCGGCCGCGCGCGCCCTCTGAACCGGCCTACGCGGCGAGACCGGGCACGCCCTGGGTCGTCGAATACTCGAAGTGGTGCACCTCGCCCGGAAAGACGCGATCGCGGATCGCGTGCGCCGCCGCAGCCGCCTCCGCGAAGCCGGACAGGATCAGCTTGAGCTTGCCCGGATAGGTCGCGATGTCGCCGATCGCATGGATGCCGGGGATGCTGCTGGCACAGGTCTCGGGGCGCACCGCGATATGGCTGTGCTCGAGGTCGAGCCCCCACTCCGCGATCGGACCGAGATTCATCGCCAGGCCGAAGAAGGGCAGCAGAACGTCCGCGTCGAGCCGCCGCACCTGGCCGTCCAGAGTCGCCACGTCGACGCCGGTCAGCCGGCCGTCGGAGCCGGCGAGCCCGGACAGCTGGTAGGGAACGACAAGCTCGATCTCGCCCTGCTTCGCCAGGGCGTCGAGACGGGCGGCGCTTTCGGGCGCGGCGCGGAACTTGGGCCGGCGATGCACGACCATGATCTGGTCCGCGATCCCCGCCAGCGCGAGTGCCCAGTCGACCGCCGAGTCGCCACCGCCGGCGATCACCACCCGCTTGCCGCGCAGATCCTCGCGGCGTTTCACCATATAGAAGACGCTGCGCCCCTCGTAGGCCTCGATGCCGTCGAGTGGCGGCCGGTTGGGCCCGAAGGCGCCGACGCCCGCGGCCACGATCACGGCGCGGGCCAGGATGCGGGTGCCGGCGGAGGTTTCGACGCGGAAGCGGTCCCCCTCCGGCGCCAGCCCCGTCACCTGCTGGCCGAAATGATAGGTCGGGTGGAAGGGCGCCCCCTGCTCGACCAGCCGGTCGACGAGGTCGGCCGCGTCGATCTTCGGATGGCCGGGGATGTCGTAGATCGGCTTTTCGGGATAGAGCGCGGCGCACTGTCCGCCTGCCATGTCGAGGGCATCGACGACATGGCAGCGCATCCGCAGCATGCCGCATTCGAAGATCGCGAAGAGGCCCACGGGGCCAGCGCCGATGATGACGACGTCGGTCTCGTGTGCGGCGCTTGACATGACGACTCCCAGGCTGGGATTTACGGCGAAGAATGACCGCCTCGGACAGCCGGCCCGCGCGTAACATGATGGCGGCGCCTCGCCTCCGCAACCCTCGCCAGCGAGCACCCGGCCGACCGATGGTCCAGCCCCCTGCCGCGATCCGAGTCCCGCTCGCCGACCTCGCGGCGACGCATGCGCTGGCCCACCGTCTGGCCGCGATCGCCCGGCCGGGCGACACTTTCGCGCTCTCCGGAGACCTCGGCGCGGGCAAGACGGAATGGGCGCGCGCCTTCATCCGCGCGCGGCTCGCCCGGCCGGACGAGGAGGTGCCGAGCCCGACCTTCACGCTGGTCCAGATCTACGGGGACGACGGGATCTACGGGGATGACGGGGACGAGATCTGGCATGCCGACCTCTATCGCCTCTCCCGCCTCGAAGAGGCCCTGGAACTGGGTCTGGAGGATGCACTCGGCCATGCGATCATGATCCTGGAGTGGCCCGAGCGGATCGCGCCCCTCCTGCCACGCGACCGGCTGGAGATCGCCTTCGTCTTCTCCGAAGGGCGGCGCCACGCCGACCTCGTCCCTCACGGAAGCTGGATCGAGCGTATGAGCGGAGCCCTGTCGTGAGCGCATCGTCGGGGGCTGGCGAGCGCGCCGCCGCCATCGCGGCGTTCCTCGCCCGCGCCGGCTGGGCGGATGCAGAACCCCGTCCCCTGGCGGGCGACGCGTCCTTTCGCCGATACCTGCGCCTCTCGCGCGCCGGGGGGACGGCCATCCTGATGGATGCGCCGCCACCGATGGAGGATGTGCGCCCCTTCGTGCGGATCGCCGGCCTGCTCCGGCGGCTCGGCCTGACCGCGCCCCGGATTCTCGCGCACGCCCCGCGGCGCGGCCTCGTGCTGGAGGAGGATATTGGCGACGATACGTTCGCCGCCCTGCTCGACCGGGGCTCGGACCCCGAGACGCTGTTCGCAGCCGCCGTCGACGTGCTCATCCATCTTCGCCAGCGGACGACGGCGAAGCAGCTGGCGACCCTGCCGGCCTTCGACGTACCGCGACTGGTCGAGGAAGCGGCGCTGCTGACCGACTGGTTCCTGCCGGCCTGGACCGGCAGCGCGACCGCGCCCGAACTTCGCGCCGACTATCTGGCACGCTGGACCGCGGTGCTGGGCCGGGCGCCGCTCGGCCCGCCGACCCTGGTGCTGCGCGACTATTTCGCGAGCAACCTGATCTGGCTGCCGGACCGCGACGGGGTCCGGCGCTGCGGACTGCTCGACTTTCAGGACGCGGTCGCCGGCCCTGCCGCCTACGACCTCGTCTCGCTCTTGGAGGATGTCCGGCGCGACATTCCCGAAGAACTCGGAGCCCTGATGTACCAACGCTACCTCGACCGCGCGGGCATCGACGACCGCGACGGCTTCGCGCACGCCTATGCCGTGCTCGGCGCGCAGCGGAACCTGCGCATCGCCGGCGTCTTCGCCCGCCTCGATCGGCGCGACGGCAAGGCGCACTATTTGCCCTTCATGGACCGTGTGTGGGCACTCGTCGACCATGACCTGCGCCACCCGGCCCTGGTCCCGATCCGCGAGTGGCTGGACCGTCATGTGCCCGCCGCCTGGCGCGGCCGCCCGCCGTCACGAGCGGCGGCATGACCCGCATCCGCCGCGCGATGGTGCTGGCCGCGGGCCTCGGCACCCGCCTTCGCCCGCTGACCGATCGCCTGCCGAAGCCACTGGTGACGGTCGCGGGCGAGACCCTGATCGACCGCATCCTCGACCGGCTCGCGGAGGCCGGCGTCGAGGAGGTGGTGGTCAACCTCCACCACATGGCGGACCAGCTGTCCGGCCACCTGGCGCGGCGGAGCGGACCGCGCATCATCGAGTCGCGCGAGGAAGCCCTGCTGGAAACGGGCGGCGGCGTGCGCAGGGCGCTGCCGCTGCTGGGGGACGATCCCTTCTTCGTGGTCAACGGCGACGTCCTGTGGCGCAACGGCAGGCGCTCGGCACTGGAACGCCTGGCAACCGCCTGGGACGACCGGCGGATGGACGCGCTGCTGCTGCTGCAGCGGACCGTCTCGGCCGTCGGCTATGACGGCCATGGCGACTTCATGCTGACCCAGGACGGCATGGTGCGCCGGCCCAAGCCGGGGGAGGTCCCGCCCTACATCTTCGCCGGGGTGCAGATCCTGCATCCCCGCCTCTTCGCCGACGCGCCGGCCGATCCCTTCTCGCTGACCCGGCTCTACTTTCCGGCGGCCGAGGCGGGGCGCCTGGGCGGCATCCTGCATGACGGCGAGTGGTATCATGTGGGTACCCTGGAAGCGCTGGCGGAGGCCGAGGAAACCCTGGCGACCGCCAAGGTCTGGCTGTAGCCGCATCGATCCCGCCGGATGACCGCGGCCCCCCGCATCTTCTCCATTCCCGCCGGCGTCCCGTTCGTGGACGCCCTGGCGGAGGGGCTGATGGCCGAGGCGGGAGGCGATCCGCTGCGGCTGGCGGAGATGACGGTGCTGCTGCCGACGCGGCGCGCCGGGCGAGCCCTGCGCGAGGCCTTCCTGCGGCAGTCCGGCGGCCGGCCGCTGCTGCTGCCGCGGATGACGCCGCTCGGCGACGTCGATGCCGACGAACTGGTGCTCGCCCCGGCCGACGAGGCGGGACCGGACGGCGGGCTGGAGAGCCCGCTCGCCATCGGCGGCCTCGCCCGGCAGATCCTGCTGGCCCGCATGGTGCTCGCCTGGGGCGCCGCCCAGCCGCCGGAGGAGGCGGGACCGGCCGGGGCACCCTCGCCCGGACAGGCCGCCGCCCTCGCCGGCGAACTCGCGCGGCTGCTCGATCAGCTCCAGACGGAAGGAACCGACCCCGCCCGCCTCGCGGAACTCGGCGGCGACTTCGCCCATCATTGGGAGCGCACGCTCTCTTTTCTCGGCATCCTCACCGATGCCTGGCCGGCGGTGCTGCAAGAGCGCGACCTCGCGGACCCCGCAGCGCGTCGCGACGACCTGCTGCGCCGGCAGGCCGACCGCTGGCGCCGCTCGCCGCCGGCCGGACCCGTCTATGCCGCAGGCTCCACCGGCTCGATCCCCGCCACGGCGGAACTGCTGGCGGTGGTCGCCCGCCTGCCCGCGGGCGCCCTGATCCTGCCCGGCCTCGACAATCGCGGCGATCCCCTGCTCTGGCCGCAGATCGCGCGCGACCCGACCCATCCGCAGCACGGCATGGCCGTGCTGCTCGATCGGCTCGGGGTTGCGCCGCATACCGTGCCCGATTGGCCCTGGCCGGCCGGCGCGACCACCAGCCCGCGGGCGCGCCTCGTCGGCGAGGCATTGCGGCCGGCCGATGCCACCGAAGTCTGGACCCGGCCGGATTGGCAGCAGACCGTGCGCCTCACCTCGGACGTGCTGGACGCCGCGCTCGACGGCGTCGCGCGGATCGACTGCCCGGGGCCGCACGAGGAAGCCGGTGTCGTGGCGCTGTTGCTGCGCGAGGTGCTGGAGACGCCGGGCCGCACCGGAGCGCTCGTCACCACCGACCGGACGCTGGCCCGCCGGGTGGCCGCCGAACTCGCGCGCTGGGGGGTCGCGATCGACGATTCGGCGGGCACGCCGCTGGACCAGACGCCGCCCGGCACGTTCCTGCGGCTGCTCGCGGCGGCGCTCGGCGCGGCGGCGGCGCCCGTGCCCCTGCTCGCCCTGCTGAAGCATCCGCTGGCCGCGGGCGGCATGGCCGAGGGCCGCTTCCGCCGCCGCGTCCGACGTCTGGAACTGGCGGTGCTGCGCGGGCCGCGGCCCGCGCCGGGCCTTGCCGGCACCGCGGCTGCGCTGGATGCGGCTGCCGCCGTGCTTCCCGCGGGCCACCGGCAGGCCGGCGGGCTGGGCGCGCTGGGCCGCTTCGCCCGCGACCTCGACCAGCGCACGCTTCCCTTTGCCGAGGCGCTGGCCGCGCCCGCGGTCCCTCTCGCCGCCCTGGTGCGCAGCCACATCGCGGCCGCCGAGGCGCTGGCCGCGACGGAGCGGGAACCCGGCGCCGCCCGGCTGTGGCGGGGCGAGGCCGGCGAGGCCGCCGCACGCTTCGTCGCCGACCTGCTGGACGCGGCGGCCGACTTCCCCGAGATGCCCGGCGCCGCCTATCCGGGCCTGTTCGAAGCGCTGGCCGGGGCCGTCGCCGTCCGTCCGGCCTATGGCAGTCATCCGCGCCTGCATATCTGGGGGCCCCTGGAGGCGCGGTTGCAGCAGGCGGACCGGGTGATCCTGGGCAGCCTCAACGAGGGCACCTGGCCCGGCATCGCACGATCCGACCCATGGCTCAGCCGACCGATGCGCGCGAAGCTCGGTCTGCCGCCGCCGGAGCGGCGGATCGGCCTCGCCGCGCATGACTTCGTGCAGGCGGCGACGGCCGCCGAGGTCTTCCTGACCCGCGCGATCAAGGTCGAGGGCACGCCGACGGTGCCCAGCCGGTGGCTGTTGCGGCTCGACACGATGCTGTCGGCGCTCGGACGGGCCATGCCGAAGGCACCCGCGCCGCGCGTCTGGCAGCAGCGGCTCGACGATCGCGATCCCGGACCGGCCGGCGTGCCCGTGCCGCGGCGGGCGCGGCCGCTGCCGCCGCCGCGCCCCGCCCCGCCGGTCGCGCTGCGGCCGCGCAGCCTGCGGGTCACGGAGATCGAGACCTGGCTCTCCGACCCCTACGCCATCTATGCCCGCCATCTGCTGGGGCTTCGGGCGCTCGACGACATCGACATGGACCCGGGCGCGGCCGAGCGCGGCGTCATGATCCACGGCGCGCTCGACCGCTTCGTGGCGCTGCACCCGCCGCCGCGCCCGCTTCCGGCCGACGCGCGCGAGCGGCTGCTGGCGCTGGGTCGCGAGGCGCTGGCCGAACTGCTGCAGCGGCCGATCGTGCGCGCCTTCTGGTGGCCCCGGTTCGAGCGGATCGCAGACTGGTTCCTCGCGGAGGAGGCCGCCCGGCGGACCGAGGTTCGCGAATCCTGGACGGAGTGCAACGGAAGCTGGACCATTCCCGGCCCGGCGGGCCCGTTCCGCCTGTCGGGGCGGGCCGATCGCATCGACCGGCTGGGCGCGGGCGGGGCGCTGATCATCGACTACAAGACCGGCAGCGTGCCGTCCAAGGCGGCGGTCGACCAGGGCCGGGCCCCGCAGTTGCCGCTGGAGGCCGCGATGGTTGCGGCCGGCGCCTTTGCGGGCGTGCCGCAGCAGCCGGTTTCCGGCCTCGCCTACTGGCGCCTGTCCGGCGCGGCGCCGGCCGGCGAAATTCTCTCCATCGCCGAGAGTCGCGAGCGGGTCGAGGCGCTGGCCGCGGCCGCGCGCGACGGCCTTGCCGAACTCGTGGCGCGCTTCGACGACCCGGCCACCCCCTACCTGGCGCAACCCCGGCCCGACTGGGTGCCCCGCTTCAGCGATTATGCGCACCTTGCGCGGGTGGCCGAGTGGGCCGACGGCGGCGCGGAGGACGAGGAGTGACCGCCCGGCCCGATCCGCAGCCCGATCCGCAGCTCGACGCGCTCATGGCCGAGGCAGGCCGGATCCAACGCGAGGCGGCCGACCCCGCGGTCTCGGCCTGGGTCGGTGCCTCGGCCGGCACCGGCAAGACGACCGTCCTGACCAATCGCATCCTGCGGCTGCTGCTCCAGGACGTGGCGCCCGAGCGCATCCTCTGCCTGACCTTCACCAAGGCGGCGGCGGCGGAGATGGCGAACCGCCTCCACAGGGTCCTCGGGCGCTGGGCGACAGCGGAGCAAGGCGCGCTACGGAACGAACTCCGGCATCTGGAAGGCGGGAATCCCGACCCGGATCGCTGCGATGCCGCACGACGGCTCTTCGCCCGCGTGCTCGACACGCCGGGCGGCATGCGCATCCAGACCATCCACGCCTTCTGCCAGTCGCTGCTCGGCCGCTTCCCCATCGAGGCCGGGGTGCCGCCGCACTTCCAGGTGGCGGACGAAGCGACGGCGGCCGAACTCCTGGAAGCCGCCCTCGGCGAGACGCTGGCGACGGCCGGCCGGGACCCGGCGCTGGCCGATGCGGTCGGCGAGGTCGCCCGCCAGGTGCGCGAGGACGCTTTCCTCGGCCTGCTGCGCGACCTGCTTGCGCGGCGCGGCCGCCTGGTGCGGATGATGGAGCGGGCCGGCGGCATCGAGCCGCTGCTCGTGCGCGTGGCGCGGACGCTGGGCGTCGCCGAGGACGCAACGGAAGCGGTAGTGCTGGCTGCGGGTTGTGCGGACGGCGGCTGCGACGAGGCGAGCCTGCGGATCGCCGTCCGCGCGCTCGCCGGCGGCAGCGAGGCCGAGGCGGCGCGCGCCAACCGCATCCTCGACTGGCTGGAGGCGGCCGACCGCCCGGCCGTGCTGACCGACTATTGCCGCATCTTCCTGACGAACGAGGGCGAGGTGCGCAAGCGCCTCATCAACAAGCCGACCCTGAAGGCCTATCCCGCAGCCGAGACGGCGCTCCAGGGCGAGGCGGAGCGTCTGGTCGCCCTTCTCGAACAGGCACGCGCCGCGGCCGTCCGCTCGGCGACGGCGGCGCTGCTGCGGCTGGGCCATGCCATCCTCGGCCGCTACGAAGCGGCCAAGGCGGCGCGCGCGCTGCTCGACTACGAGGATCTGATCCTGAAGACGGGCGAACTCTTCGCCCGGCCCGGCATCGCGCCCTGGGTGCTCTACAAGCTCGACGGCGGGATCGACCATGTGCTGGTCGACGAGGCGCAGGACACCAGCCCCGAGCAATGGCAGGTGGTGGCGGCGCTGGCCGAGGAGTTCTTCGTCGGCCACAGCGCGCGGACCGAGCCGCGCACGCTGTTCGCGGTCGGCGACGTGAAGCAGTCGATCTACAGCTTCCAGGGCGCCGATCCCGATGCCTTCCGGCGCATGCGCGCCCGCTTCCAGGAGCGCGCGGCCGCCGTCGACGCCGGCTGGCGCCCCCTCGAACTGAAACTTTCCTTCCGCTCGACCGAGGCGGTGCTGACGGCGGTCGACGCCGTGTTCGCCGGCCCCGAGGCGCGGGACGGCCTGACCGACCCCGAGCGCGGCGACCCCGCCGTCATCGAGCATCTCGTCCGCCGCCGCGGCCAGGCCGGCCGGGTCGAGCTCTGGCCGCTGCTGGCGCCGGCGGAAACCGACCCGGAAGCGCCCTGGTCGCCGCCCGTCGAACAGCGCTTCGCGGTCTCGCCGCAGGCGCGCCTCGCGCGCCGCATCGCCGCCCTCGTGCGTCACTGGCTGGACAGCGGCGAGGCGCTGAAATCCCAGGGGCGGCCGATCCGGCCCGGCGACGTCATGGTCCTGCTGCGCCGGCGCACCGGCTTTGCCGCCCTCATGGTGCGCGCCTTCAAGGATGCCGGCGTGCCCGTGGCCGGGGTGGACCGCATGGTCCTGCCGCAGCAGATCGCCGTGATGGACCTGACGGCGCTCGGCCGCTTCGTGCTGCTGCCCGAGGACGACCTCAACCTCGCGGCGCTGCTCAAGAGCCCGCTGGTCGGGCTCGACGAGGACGCGCTCTTCCGCCTCGCCGCCGGCCGCGGCCGGCGCTCGCTGTGGTCGACCCTGGCCCGCCGCCGCAGCGAGTTCGCATCGGCCTGGGAGTTCCTCTCCGGCCGGCTGGCGCGCGCCGACTTCGTGACGCCCTTCGCCTTCTTCGCCGAGACGCTGGGGCCGCTCGGCGGCCGTCGCCGCCTGCTCGACCGGCTGGGGCCGGATGCGGCCGACCCGATCGACGAGTTCCTGTCGCTGACGCTGGCCCACGAGCGCGTGCACGCACCCAGCCTGCAGGGCTTCCTCCACTGGCTCGCGATCCAGTCGACCGAGATCCGCCGCGAGATGGAGGCCGGCGGCGATGCGGTGCGGGTGATGACGGTGCATGGCGCCAAGGGCCTGGAGGCGCCGATCGTGTTCCTGCCCGACACGGCGCAGGTGCCGCGCGCGGGCGCGGCGCTGCTGTGGGGCGAGGACGGCGGTGGCGACCTGCTGCTGTGGCCGCCGCGGAGATCGTCCGAAGAGGGCATCTGCCGCCGCCTGCGCCAATCCGACCAGACGCGCCAGCAACAGGAGTATCGCCGCCTGCTCTACGTCGCGATGACCCGTGCCCGGGACCGGCTCTACATCGCCGGCTGGCGCGGGAGGAACCAGCCGGCCGCCGGCAACTGGCACGCGCTGATCGAGACGGGGCTGGCCGATCTGCTGGAGGAAGCGGTCGACCCGACCCTGGCCGACGACGCGGACGAGGGGCGCATCCTGCGGCTCGACATCGACGGCGACACGGTCGAGCCGGAAACCGCCGCCGACAGCGCCATCGACGCCGCGACCGACCCGCCCTGGCTCGCGGCGTCGGCGCCGCCCGAGCCGCGACCGAGCCGGCCGCTGGCGCCGTCGCGGCCGCGCGAGGAGGAGCCGGCACCGCGCTCGCCGGTCGGACCGGACGACGGCATGCGATTCCGGCGCGGCTTGCTGCTCCATCGCCTGCTGCAGACCCTGCCCGACCTGCCGCCGGCGGAGCGCGCGGCGGCCGCCGAACGCTTCCTCGCCCTGCGCAGCCATCGGCTCGATGCCGCGACTCGGGCCGCCTGGGCCGACGAGGCGCTGGCGGTGCTGGAGCATGGCGAGGCCGCCGCCCTCTTCGCGGCGCCGGGCCGGGCCGAGGTTCCGGTCGTCGGCCGGGTCGGCACGGATGTGATCTCCGGCAGCATCGACCGGCTGGTCGTCACCGAGCGCGAGGTGGTGGTCCTCGACTACAAGACCAACCGCCCGCCGCCGGAACTCGCGGCCGACACCCCGCCCCTCTATCTGCGGCAGCTGGCGGCCTATCGCGCCGCTGTCACCGCGATCTATCCGGACCGCCCGGTGCGCTGCGCCATCCTGTGGACCGACGGGCCGCGGCTGATGTGGCTGCCGGACGCACTGCTCGATGGACTGGCCGGTCCGGCCGGTCCACCTTGACCCCCTTCGATCGCGTCCCCTAATTTCCGGTCTGTTTCCCTCCCATGAGCGGCGCGTTCCGGCCGCGGAGTATCCTCAAGATGGCCACCACCAAGGTCACCGACGACTCGTTCGAGAGCAGCGTCCTCAAGGCGACCGGCCCGGTCCTGGTCGATTTCTGGGCCGAATGGTGCGGCCCCTGCAAGGCGATCGGCCCGTTCCTCGAGGATCTGTCGACCGAACTCGAAGGCCGCGTCACGGTGGCCAAGATCAACATCGACGAGAACCCGGCCACGCCCCGCAAATACGGCGTCCGCGGCATCCCGACCCTGATCGTCTTCAAGGACGGCCAGGTCGCGGCGCAGAAGATCGGCGCCCTGCCGAAGCAGAAGCTCTACGAGTGGGTCGAATCCGTCATCTGACCCGCCGCGTCGGCGGTCAGCCGTTGGCCGCCAGCACCACGCCCGCCAGATAGAGCGAGCCGCAGATCAGCACCCGGACCGGCTTCCCGCCGGACCGGGCGGCGATCCCGGCCAGGGCCGACGCGAGGTCGGGGGCCGCCACGGCGGGAATGCCGACGGCCTGCGCCGCCGCGGCGGCGTCCGCAGCGCTCCAGCTCTTGTGCTCGCCCGGGATCGTTACCGCCTCCAGGCTCGCGGCGAGGGGCGCCAGGACCGCCAGGAACGCCTTCGGATCGCGGTTGTCGAGCATCGCGAAGACGAGGTGGGTCGGCATCGCCGGCCAGCGCGCCAGCTCCGCCGCGACGGCCTCCGCGCACGCGACGTTGTGGCCGCCGTCCAGCCACAGCTCGGACCCCGCCGGCAGAGCCGCCGCCAGCGGCCCCTGCCGCAGCCGCTGCAGCCGGGCCGGCCATTCGACGCCGGCAATTCCGGCCGCCAGGGCCGCGGGGTCGAGCCCCGGGTCGAACGCCTCCAGGGCCGCGATCGCGCCGCCCGCGTTGTCGTACTGGTGGCGGCCGAGCAGGCCGGGAGGCGGCAGGTCGAGCCGCCATCGCGGCCCCTCGTAGCGCAGGCCGTCGGCGGTCGGCGCGACCGTCCAGTCGCGACCGAAGCACAGGAGCGGCGCGCCGACGGCGGCGGCGTGGCGCTCGATCACCGCCAATGCATCCGTCGTCTGCGGCCCGATGATGCCGGGGCACCCCGGCTTCAGGATGCCCGCCTTTTCCCGCGCGATCGCCGGCACCGTGTCGCCGAGGAAGGCCATGTGGTCGAGCGACACGGGGGTGATGATGCTGGCAGCCGGCCTGGCGACGACGTTGGTCGCGTCGAGCCGGCCGCCCATCCCGACCTCCAGCACCAGCGCGTCGGCAGGTGTCCGCGCGAAGGCAAGGAAGGCGGCGGCGCCGACGATCTCGAAGAAGGTGATGGGCTCGCCCGCGTTCACCCCCTCCACCTCCTCCAGCAGCGCGACGAGCGCATCGTCAGAGATCAGCGCCCCCGCAAGGCGGATGCGCTCGTTGAAGCGGACGAGATGCGGCGAGGTGAAGACGTGGACGCGCCGCCCCGAAGCCTCGAGTGCGGCCCGCAGATAGGCGCAGGTCGACCCCTTGCCGTTCGTGCCGGTGACGTGGAACACCGGCGGCAGGGCCTCGTGCGGCCGGCCGAGCTGGTCGAGCAGCCGCCGGATGCGGCCCAGCGACAGGTCGATGACCCGCGGATGCAGCGCCAGCAGGCGCGCGAGAATGGCGTCGACGCTCACGGGGGAAGCCAGCGCCTCGTCGGTTCGGAAGAAGGGGTTCAGCGTTCCGGCGGGTGATCCTCGGCCGCGGGCAGGGCGGGCATTGCAGGCTCCTTGCCGACCAGGACCGGCTGCGGCGGCAGGACCTCGGCCGGCGGTTGCCGTCGATGCAGCAGGTCGAGGATGCGGATCAGCGTCTGGCGCAACTCGCGCCGCGGCACGACCATGTCGACCATGCCGTGCTCCAGCAGGTATTCGGCCCGCTGGAACCCCTCCGGCAGCTTCTCGCGGATCGTCTCCTCGATGACGCGCGCCCCGGCGAAGCCGATGACGGCGCCGGGTTCGGCCACCGTGATGTCGCCCAGCATGGCGAAGGAGGCGGTGACGCCGCCGGTCGTCGGGTCGGCGAGCACCACGAGGTAGGGGAGGCCGGCCGCCCGTACCTCCTCGATCGCGATCGTCGTCCGCGCCATCTGCATGAGCGACAGGATGCCTTCCTGCATGCGCGCGCCGCCCGAGGCCGGCACGACGACCAGCGGGGCCTGCTGCAGGACGGCGAGACGAGCGGCGGCGACGAGCGCCTCGCCGACGGCCACGCCCATCGAGCCGCCCATGAAGTCGAATTCGAAGCAGGCGACCACCGCGCTCGCGCCGCCGAGGCGGCCGTGCGCCACCTTGATCGCGTCGTCCGCCTGATGGCGGCCCTGTGCCTCGCGCAGGCGGTCCGAGTAGCGCTTGACGTCGCGGAACTTCAGCGGGTCGGCCGCCGTCTTCGGCAGCTCGATCTCGTGGTAGGTGGCGTCGTCGAACAGCATCGCGAAGCGCCGGCGGGCGCCGATCCGCAGATGGTGGCCGCAATGGTGGCAGACGTGGAGGTTCGCCTCGAGCTCGCGATGGAAGAGCATCTGCCCGCAGGCCGGGCACTTGTGCCAGAGATTGTCCGGAACGTCCGCCTTGCGGACGAGGGCGCGGATCTTCGGCGGGACGAAGTTCGTCAGCCAGTTCATGACACGGGTGCCCGCTCGGCGCTGCGGACACCGGCCGCCAGCTCCGCCACGAAGCCCGCCACGCGCCGGGCGACATCCGGCGCCACCGTGCCGTCCGGGCCGATCGCCTGCTCGACGCGGCGGACGATCGCCGAGCCGACGACCACGCCGTCGCCGATCCGCGCGATGCCGGCCGCCTGGGCCGGGGTGTTGATGCCGAAGCCGACCGCGACCGGCAGGTCGGTATGCCGGCGGATGCGTGCGACGAGCGCCGCCACCTGCTCCTCGACCGCCAGCGCCGTGCCGGTGACCCCGGTGATCGAGACCGCATAGACGAAGCCGCTCGCCCCTTCGAGCACCTTCGGCATCCGCCAGTCGGGCGTGGTCGGCGCGACGAGGCGAATGAGGTCGATGCCCTGCTCCGCGGCCGGCGTTGCGAGCGGCTCGGCCTCCTCGGGCGGCAGGTCGACGATGATGAGGCCGTCGACGCCGGCCGCCGCCGCGTCGCGGCAGAACCGCTCCGGGCCGTACTGCAGGATGGGGTTGAAGTAGCCCATCAGCACGATCGGCGTGTCGCCGTCGCGGGTGCGGAAGTCGCGGACCAGCCCCAGCGTCTTCGCCATCGTCTGGCCGGCCTTGAGCGCGCGCAGGCCGGCCGCCTGCACCGCCGGCCCGTCGGCCATCGGGTCGGAAAAGGGCATCCCCAGTTCGATGACGTCGGCGCCGGCCGCCGGCAGGCCCGCCAGGATGTCGGCACAGCGCGCCAGGTCGGGATCTCCGGCGGAGATGAAGGTGACGAGGCCGGTCCGCCCCTCGCGGGCGAGGGCGGCGAAACGGCGGGCGATGCGACCCTGGCTCATCTTCGGATGGGCTCCCGTCAGATATCCATGCCGAGGGCGGCGGCGACCGTGAAGACGTCCTTGTCGCCGCGGCCGCACATGTTCATGACCAGCAGATGGTCCCTGGGCAGGGAGGGCGCCATCTTGCGCACCTGCGCCAGGGCGTGGGACGGCTCCAGCGCCGGCAGGATGCCCTCCAGCCGCGCGCAGAGCTGGAACGCCTCCAGCGCCTCGGTGTCGGTCGCCGAGACGTAGCTCACCCGCTTGCGATCGTGCAGCCAGGAATGCTCGGGCCCGATGCCGGGATAGTCGAGGCCGGCGGAGATCGAATGGGCCTCCAGGATCTGGCCGTCGTCGTCCTGCAGCAGGTAGGTGGCGTTGCCGTGCAGCACCCCGAGCCGGCCGCCGGTGAGCGAGGCGGCATGCTGGCCGGTCTCGATGCCGTGCCCGGCCGCCTCGACCGCGGTCATCGCGACCGACGGCTCGTCGAGGAACGGATAGAACAGCCCCATGGCGTTGGAGCCGCCGCCGATGCAGGCGACCAGCGTGTCCGGCAGCCGGCCCTCGGCCGCCATGATCTGCTCGCGCACCTCCTCGCCGATCACCGCCTGGAAGTCGCGCACCATGGCGGGATAGGGGTGGGGGCCGGCGACGGTGCCGATGCAGTAGAAGGTGTCCTCGACCTGCGCCACCCAGGCCCGCAGCGCGTCGTTCATCGCGTCCTTGAGGGTGCCGGCGCCGGACGTCACCGGCACGACCTCGGCACCGAGCAGGCGCATGCGGAAGACGTTCGGCTTCTGCCGCTCGACGTCGGTCGCGCCCATGTAGACTTGGCAGGGCATGCCGAAGAGGGCGGCGATGGTCGCCGTCGCGACGCCGTGCTGGCCGGCGCCCGTCTCGGCGATGATGCGCTTCTTGCCCATGCGCCGCGCCAGCATGACCTGGCCGAGGCAGTTGTTGATCTTGTGCGCGCCCGTGTGGTTCAGCTCGTCGCGCTTGAAGTAGACCTTGGCGCCGCCGAGGTGCTCGGTCAGGCGCTCGGCAAAGTAGAGCGGGCTCGGCCGGCCGACATAGTGGGTCAGATAGTGATCCATCTCGGCCCGGAAGGCGGGGTCCGCCTTGGCCTCGCCATAGGCCCGCTCGACCGCGAGGATCAGCGGCATCAGCGTCTCGGCGACGTAACGGCCGCCATAGGGCCCGAAGTGCCCGCGCTCGTCGGGTCCGGCCCGAAAGGTGTTGACGTTGCTCATCCCGATGCCTGTCCAGAAAGGCCGCGGATCATGCGTGTCCGGGGCCGGCGATGCAAGCCGGGGGATTCGGGGCCGACCCACGCGGGTGGACCCCCGCCAACCTTCCGGGTAGTCTGCCCCCCGATCCATGGATTCCGCCCAGAAGATCGACCCGCCGTTCGAGGCGGTCCGGGTCGATGATCATCGCCTCGAATATGTCTGGCACGGCGACCGCTCCCCCGCGGGGCCGGTGCTCGTCTTCCTGCACGAGGCGCTGGGCTCGGCCGGCCTGTGGCGCGACTTTCCGGCGGCGCTGGGGGCGGCGACCGGCCTGCCCGCCATGGCCTACAGCCGCCGCGGCTTCGGCCGGTCGGACCCGCGCGCCCTGCCGCTGCCGACCGACTATCTCGACACCGAGGCGGACCGGGAGCTGCCGGGCATCCTGGCCGCGCTGGAGATTGCCCGGCCGATCCTGGTCGGCCACAGCGACGGTGCGACCATCGCGCTGATGCATGCCGGGAGCGCCGCCGGGCAATCGGTCCTGGGCGTCGTCGCCGAGGCGCCGCACGTCTTCGTCGAGGAGGAGACGCTGGCCGGCATCCGCGAGGCGCTGCCCGTCTATCAGGGCGGCCTGCGCGACCGGCTGCTGCGCCATCACGGCGCCCAGACCGACGGCGTCTTCCACGGCTGGCACGACACCTGGCAGACGGCCGAGTTCCGCGACTGGAACTGCCTCGACCGGCTGCCGCAGATCCGCTGTCCGACCA
Source organism: Allostella sp. ATCC 35155 (assembly GCA_006738865.1). Taxonomy (GTDB): domain Bacteria; phylum Pseudomonadota; class Alphaproteobacteria; order ATCC43930; family Allostellaceae; genus Allostella. The sequence continues at coordinate 45,805 of AP019701.1, read as the reverse complement.
TCGTCATCCAGGGCGAGGGCGACCAGTACGGCACCCAGAAGCAGCTCGACGCGATCGCCGAGCGCGTGCGAGGCCCCGTCGAGACCCTGATGCTGCCCGACTGCGGCCACAGCCCGCACCGCGACCGGCGCGACGCCGTGCTGGCCGTCATGACCCGTTTCATTCGCAATCTGCCGCGAGGCTGACCCCGATGGCGCCCGACTCCGCTCCCCTCGCCTTCCCTTACGACGCACCGCCGGACGGCGGCGAGACCATCGAAGTGGCGCCCGGCATCCACTGGCTGCGCATGCCCCTGCCGTTCGCGCTGGACCACATCAACCTGTGGCTGCTGGAGGACGGCGACGGCTGGACGATCGTCGATTGCGGCATCGCCCGCGACGAGACGCGCGAACTCTGGGCACGGCACTTCGCCGCCAAGGCCCTGAAGGGCCCCCGCGGCGTCAAGCGGGTGATCGTCACCCACTTCCATCCCGACCATGTCGGCCTCGCCGGCTGGCTCTGCGCCGAACTCGACTGCGAGCTCTGGATGACCCAGACCGAGTGGCTGATGGCCCAGGCACTCTCGATCGACGAGCAGAATCATATCCATGGCAGCCGGATCGATTTCTACCGCGCCCATGGCCTGGACGAGGAATGGCTCTCCCAGTTTGCCGACCGCGGCGAGCCCTATCGCACCCGCGTCGCGCCGGTGCCGTCCGTGTTCCGGCGCATGCAGGCCGGCGAGCGCATCGCGATCGGCGGCCGCGAATGGGAAGTCCTGATCGGCCGCGGCCATGCGCCGGAGCATGCCTGCCTCTTCTCGCGCGAGGCCGGGGTGCTGATCTCGGGCGATATCGTGCTGCCGAAGATCACGCCCAACGTCAGCGTCTGGCCGTCGCAGCCGGAGGCCGATCCGCTGGGCGAGTATCTCGGCTGCCTGGAACAGTTCTTCGACCTGCCTCCCGACGTGCTCGTCCTGCCGTCGCACCGCCTGCCCTTCCGCGGACTGCACCAACGCATCCGGCAGCTGAAGGAGCATCACGACGACCGGCTGGCCGACGTCATCCGTGCGCTCGACCGGCCGCGGCCGGCGGCCGAGATCCTGCCGGTGCTCTTCCGCCGCAAGCTCGACCTGCACCAGCTGGGCTTTGCGATCGGCGAGGCGATCGCGCACCTCGCCTACCTCGAGCAGCGCGGCCGCATCCGCCGCGAGCGCCGCGCCGACGGAGTGCTGGTGTACGCCGCCTGAGCGAAAGGCCGGCGAAGCTAAGGGCGCTGCATGGGTGGAACTCCCACCCGGCGATGGCGGTTTCTTGTGCAGTGGACAGACACTGACCTCGAAAGGAGATGCGCCATGCGCACGCTCATCGCCGCGGCCCTGTTTGCCGCCATTGCCGCGCCCGCCTTCGCGCAGAGCACGCCCCGGATCGACCAGCGCCAGTACAACCAGGACCGCCGGATCGAGCAGGGCTATCGCAGCGGAACCCTGACGGCCCAGGAAGCCTGGAGGCTGGATCGCGCGCAGCGCCGGATCGACCGCATGGAGCACCGGGCCCTGCGCGACGGCTATGTCAGCCCGCGCGAGCGCGCCCGCATCGACGCCGCGCAGGATCGACAGAGCCGCCGGATCGCCCGGCAGAAGCGCGACTGGCAGCACTATTGATCCACTCTCGCATCAGCCCCGCCGGCACCCCTGCCGGCGGGGTGCGCCGGGCTGGACTTCCCGAGGCGGATGGATATGTATAGGCACCGCCGAGCCGCTTTTCTCTGCGGCGGCCCCTGCCATCCGCCCCCGCGAGGAGACCAACCGTGCCCGGTACCGACAGCCTGAAGACGCGTCGGACTCTCGAAGTCCAAGGCAAGAGCTACGACTACTTCAGCCTGCCCGCGGCGGCCGAAAGCATCGGCGACATCTCGCGCCTGCCCTATTCGCTGAAGGTTCTGCTGGAAAACCTCCTGCGCTACGAAGACGGGCGCACCGTCACCGTCAACGACGTCAAGGCGATGGGCCAGTGGCTGGCCGCGCGCCGGTCCGACCGGGAGATCGCCTATCGCCCGGCGCGCGTCCTGATGCAGGACTTCACCGGCGTTCCCGCGGTGGTCGACCTTGCCGCCATGCGCGAGGCGATGGAGAAGCTGGGCGGCGACCCGCAGAAGATCAACCCGCTGTCGCCGGTCGACCTCGTCATCGACCATTCGGTCATGGTCGACGCCTTCGGCTCGGCCAAGGCGTTCGGCGAGAACGTCGACCTGGAGTTCGAGCGCAACCGCGAGCGCTATGCCTTCCTGCGCTGGGGCCAGACCGCGTTCCGCAACTTCCGCGTCGTTCCGCCCGGCACCGGCATCTGCCACCAAGTCAACCTCGAGTACCTCTCCCAGACCGTCTGGACCAATGAGGAAGACGGCCGGACCGTCGCCTATCCGGACACGCTGGTCGGCACCGACAGCCATACGACGATGGTCAACGGCCTGGCCGTCCTCGGCTGGGGCGTCGGCGGCATCGAGGCAGAGGCCGCCATGCTGGGCCAGCCCGTCTCGATGCTCATTCCCGAGGTGGTGGGCTTCAAGCTGACCGGCCGGCTGCGCGAGGGCATGACCGCCACCGACCTCGTGCTGACGGTGACGCAGATGCTGCGCAAGCATGGCGTCGTCAACAAGTTCGTCGAGTTCTACGGCCCCGGTCTCAACCACCTGCCGCTCGCCGATCGCGCCACCATCGCCAATATGGCGCCCGAATACGGTGCCACCTGCGGCTTCTTCCCGATCGACCGCGAGACCCTGCGCTACCTGTCGTTCACGGGCCGCGACACCCAGCGCGTGGCGCTCGTCGAGGCCTATGCCAAGGCCCAGGGCATGTGGCGCGACAGCGACACGCCCGACCCCGAATTCACCAGCACGCTGGAACTCGACCTGTCGACGGTCGAACCGTCGCTGGCCGGGCCGCGCCGGCCGCAGGACCGCGTGCCGCTGTCGCAGGCCGCGTCGGCCTTCGCCGCCGAGCTGCCGAAGTTCGTCGGCAGCGAGGATGCCGCGGCGCTGACCAAGGAAGTCGCCGCGCCCGGCCAGAACTTCTCGGTGAAGCAGGGCGATGTCGTCATCGCCGCGATCACGAGCTGCACCAACACGTCCAACCCGTCGGTACTGGTGGCGGCCGGCCTGGTGGCGCGCGCCGCCCGTGCCCGCGGCCTGACCAGCAAGCCCTGGGTCAAGACCTCGCTCGCCCCGGGCAGCCAGGTCGTGACGGACTATCTCGAGGCGGCCGGCCTGCAGGACGATCTCGACGCCATCGGCTTCCAGCTTGTCGGCTATGGCTGCACCACCTGCATCGGCAATTCGGGCCCCCTGCCGGACCCGGTCGCGACGGCGATCGACGAAGGCGACCTGACTGTCGCCGCGGTGCTGTCCGGCAACCGCAATTTCGAGGGTCGCGTCCACCCGCAGGTGAAGGCCAACTATCTCGCCTCGCCGCCGCTGGTCGTCGCCTACGCTCTGGCGGGCTCGATGAAGATCGACGTCTCCACCGAGCCGCTCGGCACCGGCAGCGACGGCAACCCCGTCTATCTGCGGGACATCTGGCCGTCATCGGCCGAGGTCGCGGCCACGATGGAGAAGGCGCTGACGCCCAAGATGTTCACCGGGCGCTACGGCAACGTCTTCGAGGGGCCGCCCGAGTGGCGCACCATCGCCACCGCCGAGGGCCAGACCTACCGCTGGGACGACGGCTCCACCTACGTCAAGTCGCCGCCCTACTTCGTCGACATGCCGAAGGTTCCCGCGGCCATCACCGACATCGTCGGCGCCCGGCCGCTGGCGGTGCTGGCGGACAGCATCACCACCGACCACATCTCGCCCGCCGGCAACATCCGCAAGGCGAGCCCGGCCGGCGAGTACCTGCTCGGCTACCAGGTGCGCCCCAACGATTTCAATTCCTACGGCGCCCGCCGCGGGAACCACGAGATCATGATGCGCGGCACCTTCGCCAACATCCGCATCCGCAACGAGATGGCCCCCGGCACCGAGGGTGGCGTCACCCGGCACCTGCCGTCGGGCGAGGTCATGCCGATCTACGACGCGGCGATGCGGTACCAGGCCGAGGGCGTGCCGCTCGTCATCGTCGCCGGCAAGGAATACGGCACCGGCTCGTCGCGCGACTGGGCTGCGAAAGGCACGCGCCTGCTCGGCGTCCGCGCGGTCATCGTCGAGAGCTTCGAGCGCATCCATCGCTCGAACCTCGTCGGCATGGGCGTGCTGCCGCTGCAGTTCACCGATGGCGCGACGCGCAAGACGCTGGGTCTCGACGGCAGCGAGACCTTCGACATCGTCGGGGTCTCCGATGACCTGAAGCCGCGGATGGACGTCACCTGCCGCATCCACCGGGCCGACGGCCGCACCGACACGATCCAGCTCCTCTGCCGCATCGATACGCTGGACGAACTCGAGTACTACCGCCACGGCGGCATCCTGCAGTACGTCCTGCGGGGTATGCTGAAGGAAGCCGCCTGACGACCTGATCGCTCGGCCGGCCCCTCGGGAACTCTGCCCGGAGGGCCGGCCGGCATCGCCCTGGCAGCGCACGTCGGCGTCACGCGGACGTGATCCCGGGTTGAGTCGCTCGCCGGTCAAGTCCGGCGTAAGGTGCGCCTCATGATCACCCGTCGCCACCTCATCCGCTCGATCGCCGCCACTGCCGCAGCCACTGCAGCATTGGCCGGGGCGCTTCCGCTGGCGGCCCAGACGGCCGACGCGGGCAGCGCCGGACGCCGGGGGCCAGTGGTCGTCGAGCTGTTCACGTCCCAGGGCTGCTCGTCCTGCCCGGCGGCCGACAAGTTCCTGGGCGAGCTTGCGGGCCGCGGCGACGTCATCGCGTTGTCCTTCCATGTCGATTACTGGAACTACATGGGCTGGGCCGACCCGTTCAGCCGTGCCGACAACTCCGCCCGCCAGCGTGCCTACAAGCACGCGATGGGGCTGCGCTACGTCTACACCCCCCAGATGGTGGTCGACGGGCGGACGCAGGCCGTCGGCAGCGAGCGCGACGCGGTCGAGCGCCTGATCGGCGAGGCCGCCGATCGGCCGAGCCTGCCGGTCGTGCTGAAGCAGAACGGCAGCGAGATCGAGGTGTCGGTGGAGGGCGCCGACCAGGCGGATGCCGCGGTCGTCTGGCTGGTGGTGTTCGACCGCGTGCACAAGACCAAGATCGAGCGTGGGGAGAATTCCGGCCGCTCGATCCTCAACGTCCATGTCGTGCAGAGCATGGTGCCGATCGGCAAGTGGACGGGACAGCCGCTGCGGATCTCCTATACGACCGACATGCTGACACCGCAGCGCGGCGCGGCCGTGCTGGTGCAGAAGAAGGGCACGGGCCCCATCCTGGGAGCCGCGATGATCCGCCCGCCGACCAGCTGATCGCGACCGCCGCGCCCTACGGCGCGCGGCCGACCGGCCGGCTGCCGAGATCCTGATAGAAGCGCAGGAGATATCCGTCCGGGTCGAGAAGGATGAACTGGCGGTTGCCGACCTCGCGGTCGCCGGCCCGATACCATCGCTCCTCCATCGGCAGGAAGATCGGCGCACCGGCGCCGAGCGCCGCGGCGTGCAGCGCATCGACATCCGAGGCCCGGATCTGCAGGTTGATGCCACGACCGAACGGCGGCTCCAGCGGCCCCGCGAGCCAGGTCCGGCTGGCCGGGTCCGGCGACCCCAGCGCATCCAGCATCAGCTCCGCCCCCTCGCGCTCGATATAGGCGAACCCTTCCTCCGGGCGGGCGTAGCGGACGGCGAAGCCGAGGACGCCGGTGTAGAAGGCGATGCTCTCAGCGACATCGCGGCAATAGAGCTCCGGCACGAGCGCATTTCCCATGGCGCCTACCCCGTCATCCGCAGCAATGCCGGCGCGAGATCGCCCTTGGGCGCGACGACCGTGCCGTCGAGGCCGAGCCAGCGTGCGAGCCCGGCGAGTTCGCCATGGAGGGGGGCCGCGATCGCGGCCGGATCGGCGCCGGGCTCGGCATGTGCGGCCAGCACCAGCAGCTTCCGGGCGGTGCGATCCGCCTTGAGATCGACGCGCCCGACCAGACGATCCCCGAGGAGGAACGGCAGCACATAGTAGCCGTGCGTCCGCCGCTCGGCCGGCGTGTAGAAGGCGAGCCGGTAGTGGAAATCGAAGAGCCGCTCGGTGCGGTCGCGCTCCCAGATCAGCGAGTCGAACGGCGAGAGCAGGGCCGCCGCGTCGATCCGGCGCGGCAGCCGGGCCCCGGCAGCGAGGAAGGCCGGCCGATCCCAGCCGTCGACCGCGACGGGCAGCAGGTCGCCCGCCTCCACCAGTTCCGCCAGCCGCTCGCGAAAGCCGGCGACCGGCATGCGGAAATAGTCCCGCAGGTCGCGCTCGGTGGCGATCCCGAGCGCCTGGGCGGACCGGCGCAGCAGTTCCCGCTGGGCCTCGTCTTCCGGCGGCGGCGGGTGCGCCAGGACATCGGCTGCGAAGACCCGCTCCGGCAGGTCGTACACCCGCTCGAAATTGCGGCGCGTCGCGGTCGTGACGCGACCGGCCCAGAACAGGAACTCGAGCGCGCGCTTGCCGTCGCTCCAGCCCCACCAGCCGCCCTCGCCGCGGCTGCCGTCCGACAGTTCGCCCGCCGTCAGCGGGCCGCGATCGGCGACCTCCGCCAACACCCGCCGGACATAGTCGGCGCGCTCGGCACCGAACCGCGCGAGCCCGATATAGAGGCCTTCGCCCCGCGCGGCGCGCTCCATGCGCCAGCGCATCAGCGGGCGCAGGGCGAGCGGCAGCAGCGACGCCTCGTGGCCCCAATATTCGAAGAGGCTGCGCCGCCGGTCGTAGGCGAGCCGGTCGAGCAACGCCGCGGGATAGGAGCCGAGCCGGGCGTGCAGGGGCAGGTAGTGCGAGCGCACCAGCACGTTGACGGAATCGATCTGGAGCAGGCCGATCCGGTCCAGCACCCGTCGCACATGGCGCGCATCCACCGCGCCGCCCGGCCGCGGCTCGGCGAAACCCTGGGCTGCCAGGGCGATGCGCCGCGCCTCGGCGTTGGAGAACCGTTCCCTGGCCATCGCGCGTCTGCACTCCTGCCGTCCGGCCGCCCGGATCAGGCAGCCTCGACCCGCAACGTCGATCCGTCGACGCCGACGACGCGAATCCGGGCGCCGGCCGCAAGGTCCGGGCCGATCACCCGCCACATCGTGTCCCCGAGCCGGATCCGCCCCACCCCGTCGACGATCGGACGATCGAGCGTCAGCGTCCGGCCGACATATTGTTCGCCCCGGCGATTGAGATGCGGCTGGTCCGTCAGGTCCGGGTGGGATCGCATCCAGCGCCGCGACAATACGACGTCGGCGATGCAGAAGAGCGCGAAGAGCAGCACCTGGTACTGCCAGTGCAGTTCCGGCCAGGCCCAGGAGACGCCGCCGACCAGCAGCGCCGCGATGCCGAGCCACAGGAAGTAGATGCCCGGAGCCAGAACCTCGACCGCGACCAGCACGGCGCCGAGGCTGAGCCAGTGCCAGAAGAGGATGCCGTCCACGGGCGCGCCCTGCCCCCTCGCCCGGCTCAGTTCCTGGGCGGCGCTGGTGGCGGCCGCGTCCCGCCCAGGGCTTCGCGCGCCAGTTCGGCAACGCCGCCGATCGCGCCGATCACCGAGGCCGCCTCCACCGGCAGCATCAGCACCTTCTGGTTCGGTGCCGATGCCAGCTTCTCCAGCGCCTCGATGTAGCGCTGGGCGACGAAGTAGTTGACGGCCTGGATGCTGCCCGAGGCGATCGCCTGCGACACCGCAGCCGTTGCCCGCGCCTCCGCCTCCGCCTCGCGCTCGCGCGCCTCGGCGTCGCGGAAGGCCGCCTCCCGCCGCCCCTCGGCGGCGAGGATCGTCGCCTGCTTCTCGCCCTCGGCCTTGAGGATGGCCGCCTGCCGAAGGCCCTCGGCCTCCAGGACGGCGGCGCGCTTGTCGCGCTCGGCCTTCATCTGCCGGCCCATGCTGTCGACGAGGTCGCGCGGCGGCGAGATGTCCTTGATCTCGATGCGCGTCACTTTGACGCCCCAGGCGGTGGTCGCCTCGTCGACGACCGTGAGCAGCTGGGCGTTGATCTTGTCGCGCTGGGACAGGAGCTCGTCGAGGTCCATGGAGCCCATGACCGTGCGCACGTTGGTCATGGTGAGGTTCAGGATCGCATTCTCCAGCTGGGACACCTCGTAGGCCGCGCGGGCCGCGTCCAGAACCTGGAAGAAGACGACGCCGTCGACGGTGACCAGGGCGTTGTCGCGCGTGATGACGTCCTGCTGCGGCACGTCCAGGACCGTCTCCATCATCGACAGCTTGGCGCCGATGCGGTCGACGAACGGGATGATGAGATTGAGCCCGGGCGTCAGCGTGCGCGTGTACCGCCCGAAGCGCTCGACCGTGTACTCGCGGCCCTGGGGCACCGACTTCACCCCCATGACGACGAGCAGCACCGCCAGCACCAGCACGAGCAGGACGAAGATCGAAAAGCCGCTCATTGCCCCGGATCCCGTCTGATTGTCGCCACGATCAGTCTAGCCGATCCGCGGCCGGGAAGGGGACGAATCCGGCGCCGGCCCGCGGAGCGGATTTCATGGCTCCGGCCGGGAACCATCGGATGCCCGGCTTGTTCGCCCACCAGAGCCCGGAAGCGGAACTGGTCCACCCCGCCCGGCTGCACCGCACCGGACGCCGGCTCTTCGCCAAGCCGCGAGCAGCAAACGAGGAATTCACGATGGCTATCTACAGTTGGAACGGGTCGTCGAACTTCGACCTCAAGATCATGGGGCAGACGTTCGACTTCCGCACCGACGTGCTCCAGATTTCGGATCCGTCGCTGGAGGCGAACCAGTTCGACATCGTCGAGAACGGAACGGACCTCGCGATCGTCAAGACGCGCGACGCCGACGGCGCGCCGCTGCCGAGCAGCGAGGTGCGGTACGCCTATCTGCCCAACATGCTGGTCCGACAGATCGGCGGTGCCGATGCAACCCCGGTCAGCTCCAATATCGTCCTGTCGAACGGCGGCCAGCTGTGGGTCGGCGACCGGTTGACGGACACGCTGCTCGACGATGCCGGCAATGACGTCACGGTGCTGTCCTCGACGACGCGGTCGGCCCAGGTCTGGGGCCTCGGGGGTGCCGACACGATCGCCACGGGCGAGGGCGATGACCGGGTCTACGGCAATACGGGGGCCGACAGCATCGCCGCCGGCGCCGGTGACGACTCGGTCTATGGCGGCCAGGAGAACGACGACGTCTCCGGCGGCTCGGGGAATGACCTCCTGGCGGGCGACCTCGGCAACGACGAACTCGCCGGCGGTTCCGGCAACGACATCCTCTATGGCGGTGCCGGCAACGACGTGATCGACCCGGACACCGGGAACGACACGATCTTCGCCGGCAACGGCAACGATACGGTCGCGGTCGGCGACAGCGACACCGGCGATAAGCTCATCTACATGGACAAGCTGCAGGACATGGTCAGCATCGTCTCCACGACGGGCGATCATGTCGTCTATCTCGGGGAAGGCAACGACGTTGCCGAACTCGAGGCGAATGCCGGTGACGTCGCGGTGTTCGGCGACAGCGGCAACGACTCGATCATGGGCCAGAACCTCGGTAGCGACACCTTCGACGGTGGCAGCGACGACGACGTGGTCGGCATCATGGACGGAGCGGTCGGCGACAAGACGCTGATCGGCGGTGACGGCGACGATTCCATCTTCGTCGGCGACTCGTCCGGCATTCCCTTCGAGAGCATCCTGCCCAACACCCGGGTGACGGTCGATGCCGGCGAGGGCGACGACACCGTGGAGTATGTGCGGGGCCTGTCCTTCGCCGATGCCAACGACGGCGGCGACGGCGAGGACGAGATCTCGTTCTTCTCGCCCACCGGCCTGACCCTGCGCGACCAGTCGCTGGAGAATTTCGAGACCGTCTATTTCAGCTCCGGCAACGACAGTGTCGTCTTCGCCGACGGCAACGTCGATGCCGGCGAATCGATGATGGTATTCGGCAGCGCCGGCTATGACGTTCTCGACGCCAGCCGCGAGACCGATGGTACCTATGCGCTGTTCGGAGGAGAAGATACCGACACGCTGATCGGCGGCGCGCTGGATGATACCCTCGACGGCGGCCAGGGCGAGGATCTGCTGACCGGCGGTGCCGGCAGCGACCAGTTCCTCCACGACCTCGCCTGGAACGGCGGCGGCAACTACTCCGACGTCATCCAGGACTTCACCGGCAACGTCGACCAGATGGTGTTCAACGGCAACGCCTTCTCGGACGTCTCGGCGATCGACGGCTACAAGGGCACGGCCGGCGACAGCGCGACGGCCAACGACAATCTGCTCATCGCGACCGGCGACAGCTACTCGATCGGCTCGTTCGACACCTTCCTCTCGGTGGGTGCGGCCGACACCGACAAGCCCGGCTTCTACATCTTCTTCAGCGAAGACTCGAACCGCGGCGAAATCTGGTTCGACACCTCAATGGTGTCGACCGACGGCGCGGCACTGATCGCCACCTTCAACAACGTCACGGCGATCAACCAGCTGGCCCAGTTCAACGAGGGCCCGAACGGCAACAACTCGGGCGACTTCGTCATCCTCTGACGAGCGACCGTCGTCCCCGGGGCGCAATCGTGCCCCGGGGGCAGACGACCATCCGCCGCAGTCGGCCGGTTCAGGTCAGGACGCCGACCACCGCCCCGGTCATGCAGGTGGCGAGGGTGCCTGCCAGGATCGACCGCAGGCCGAGGCCGACGATCTCGGCGCGGCGGCCGGGTGCCATGGCGGTCAGTCCGCCCACCATGATGCCGAGGCTGGCGAAGTTGGCGAAGCCACAGAGCGCGTAGACCAGGATCCGCCGCGATCGTTCGCTCAACGCATCGGCCGGCTCGGCGACCAGACGCAGATAGGCCAGGAACTCGTTGAGGATCGTCTTGATCCCGAGCAGTTCGCCCGCCGGCACCGCTTCCGCCCACGGAATGCCCATCAGCCACGCCACGGGCGCGAAGGCCCACCCGGCCACGCGCTCCAGGGACAGCGGCCGGCCGCCGATATCCGGCACCAGGCCCAGGATCTGGTTCGCCAGCGCCACCACCGCCACCATGACGATCAGCATGGCGACGATATGGAGCAGCAGCGTCACACCGTCGGCCGTGCCGCGGACCAGGGCTTCGAACCCACTCGATGCACGCTCGATGCCGGCGATGCCGCCAGCGGTGGCGGGGTCCGTGTCAGGCACCATGAGGCGGGCGACGGTGATGGCCGCCGGCGCGCTGACGACGGACGCCACGAGCAGGTGCCCGAAGGCGTCGCCCATCGTCGGCGCCAGGATGGCGCCGTAGAGGCCGAACATCGTGCCGGCGATGCTGGCCATGCCGCCGACCATGAGCATGAAGAGTTCGGCCCGGCTCATCCGCTCGAGATAGGGGCGGACGAGCAGCGATGCCTCGACCATGCCGGCGAAGATGTTGGCGGCAATGGATACCGACACCGCCCCGCCAATGCCGAGGGTCCGGCCGAGGGCGCGCGACAGGATCCGGACGACCCAGGGGATCACGCCCCAGTGGAACAGCAGGGCGGAGAGCGCGCTGAACACCAGGACGATCGGCAGCGCCTGGAAGGCGAGCGTGAAACTCGCGCCGGCCGCCGTCTCCTGGTAGGGCAGCGGGCCACCGCCGAGAAAGCCGAAGACGAGCGTCGTGCCGGCGCGGGTCGCGGCCTGGATCGCGAGCACGCCGTCCGCGATCCAGCCGAAGACGCTTCTCGTCCCGGGCACCGACAGCAGCAGCGCGGCCAGCACGAACTGCAGCGCGATGCCGGCGAGCGCCGGACGCAGGCGGGCCTGCCGGCGGTTCTCGCCCAGCAGCCAGGCGAGCCCGGCCAGCAGGAAGACGCCGAGCAGGCTCTGGGCCCAGAGCATCCTCGCGCAGCCGGCGTCAGGCGGCCGGCGGCCTCAGGGCGAGGGCGGCGGCGTCCTCGACCTCGAGTTCGCCGATCCGCTCGCCCCGCTTCGTCACCTTGTCGGTCGAAATCCGGATCTGCCGGATATCCTCCGCGGTCTGGTCGAAATGCCGCTGCAGCTTGCCGACCCGGTCGTCGAGCCGCCCGACATCGTCGAGCAGCAGCCGCACCTCCTTCTGCACGATGCCGGCCTGCTCGCGCATCCGCACGTCCTTGAGGACGGCACGGATGGTGTTGAGCGTCGCCATCAGCGTCGTCGGCGACACGATCCAGACCCGCGACAGGAAGGACTTCTCGACGACCTCGGGAAAGTTCGCGTGCAGCTCGGCATAGACGGCTTCGGCCGGCAGGAACATGAGGGCGCTCTCCGCCGTCTCGCCCGGCACGATGTACTTCTCGGCGATGGCGCGGACATGCGCCAGGATCGCCGCCGCGAAGGCGCGCCGGGCGGCGAGGCGGGCCGGCTCGTCCGCCGCGTTGCGCAGCGCATGCCAGCTCTCGAGCGGGAACTTGGCGTCGATCGCGATGGCCCCGGGCGGATTGGGCAGCTGCAGCAGGCAATCGACGCGGCGGCCATCGCCGATCTGGGCCTGGAAGGCATAGGCCGAGGGCGGCAGGATGCCGGACACCAGCGCCTCGAGCTGGACCTCGCCGAAGGCGCCGCGCGCCTGCTTGTTCGAGAGGATGTCCTGGAGCTGGACGACCTGGGTCGAGAGTTCCGCGATCTTGGTCTGGGCCGCATCGATTACCGCCAGCCGCGACTGCAGGTCGCCCAATGTCGTGGCCGAAGACTGGGCGTTGCGCTCCAGCGTCTCGCCGACGAGCTGCGCCAGCCGGGCCAGCCGGAGATCGACCGCCTCGGCGATGTGACGTTCCTGCGCCGCCAGGCGTTCGGCGGTCGCCGCCTGGGCTGCGGCGGTCTGCTCGGCCATCTGGGTCAGCCGCCCGGCCACCGCCGCCTGGCTTTCCGTCAGCCGTTCCGTCGCAGCCACCGCCCCGTCCGATGTAGTTGGGCGGCGGGACAGGATCACCGCCACGGCCACGGCGGCAAGCGCCAGGACCAACGCGGCGACGATGACCGGCTCCAGGCTCACTCCGTCATCCTTTCGATTGCTCCGTTGTCCAAGTCGAGATTCTCCCGCTCCGACTCAGACCGGTCGGTCCTTGACCATGATCGCCGTCGGCTGCCCCGCATAATCGACGGTCTCGAGGTCCCGCCAGCCGAGGGCGGCATAGTATCCGCGCTTGTCGAAGGTATAGAGGTGGAGGCGCGGCACGCCGAGCCGCCAAGCCTCGGCCTCGGCGGCAGCGCAGAGCGCGGCCCCCAGGCCGTGTCCCCGCTGCCCGGGCATGACGAAGACCGTCGCCAGCCAGGGGTTGAGGTCGGGCCGTGTCTCCATGTCGTCGAAGAGGATGCTGGCCGTGCCGAGCAGCGCCCCGTCCGTGGCGGTCGCCACGACCGTGGTCGGCAGCCGGTCGGGGTTCGTTCGCGCGTGCAGGCCGGCGGTGCGGACGGCGACCGTCTTCTCCGGAAAGACGGCTCCCCAGCACTCCCACAGCGCCTCGGCCAGCGCCGGGATCAGGTCCGGACGCTTGGCCAACGCCTGGATGCGCCAGGATGGCGGGGCGGAAGTCATGCGCGGCAGGATAGTGCCCCGAGGCCGGACTGCAAGCGGCAGCCGGCACGGGCCGTGCTACCCTGCGGGGGCGGCGTCGACGATGGAGGTGCGGACGCATGAGTGCAGGAACCCTGGCGGCGATCGTGGTGGGTCAGGCGCCTCGCCATGACGTCGAAGCGCTGCTGCAGGCGGCGGTCGGCCCCTCTGCCCGGATCCGCCTGGTCGGCTGCATGGACGGGCTGAGCCGGGCCGAGATGGAGGCAGAGCCGCCGGCCGACGAGGCCGACACGCTCTTCACCCGCCTGCCCGACGGCACCGGCGCCACCCTGTCCAAGCGTGCGGTCACCGGCCGGGCCCAGATGCTGATCGACCGCTTCGCCGACGAAGGCGTGCGCGCGACGCTGATGTGCTGCACCGGCGCCTTTCCCGGCCTGCGCCCCCGCGGCGTGGTCGTGTTCCCCTCGGCGGTGCTCTCGGGCCTTGCCAACGGCCTCCTGCCCGCTGGCCGCCTCGGCCTGCTGGTGCCGCTGCCGGCGCAGGTGCGCGGCCTCGCGGGCAAGTGGGTGCGGCCGGGACTGGAGGTTTCCGCCGAGCCGCTGCTGCCGCTCGCCGGCGCGGCCGAGGCGGAGGCCGCCGCCGACCGCCTCGCGCGGCGGCGGCCGGACCTCGTCGTGATGGACTGCATCAGCTACACCCCGGCCCAGCGCGACGCCGTGCGCCGGCGCCTCGACTGCCCCGTGCTCCTCGCCATATCCACCACCGCCGCCGTCCTGCGGGAGATGTTCGCGTGACCCATCCGACGAGACCGATATCGCTCGACGACATCGAATCGCTGGCGATCGGTGCCTGGATCCTCGGGACGGGCGGCGGCGGCAGCCCCTATCTCGGCCTGCTCAACATGCGGCGCATCTATGCCGAGGGTGGCCAAGTCGCGCTGATGGATCCGTTCGACCTGGCCGACGAGAACGACGTCGCCGTCGTGTCCAACATGGGCGCGCCGCTGGTCGGGCAGGAGCGACTGACCGACAGTCGTACCGTCGCGCGGGCCGTCGAGATGATGGAGCGCTACCAGGGCCGGAAGTTCCACGCCGTCATGTCGCTGGAGATCGGCGGCGGCAACGCCATCCAGCCCCTGATGGCCGCCGCCCATCTCGGCATCCCGGTGGTCGACGCCGACTGCATGGGCCGCGCCTTTCCGGAGGCGCAGATGACGAGCTTCGCCATCGGCGACCTGCAGCCCTGGCCGCTGTCGCTCGCCGACTGCCGCGGCGAGGAGGCGATCGTGGCCAAGGTCACGACCTGGAAATGGATGGAGCGGGTCAGCCGCAAGATCTGCGTCGAGGTCGGCTCGGTCGCCTCGACCTGCAAGGCGCCGCGCACCGGGGCCGAGGTCAAGCGCTGGGGCATCCACCACACGACCACCAAGGCGATCGGCATCGGCCGGGCGGTGCGCGAGGCTCAGCGCCGCCACGAGGATCCCATCGTCGCCATCCTCGACCACGAGGGGGGAATGCGCATCTTCGCGGGCAAGGTCAGCGATGTCGCGCGGCGGACGACCGAGGGCTTCCTGCGCGGCACCGCCACCATCGAGGGGCTGGACGGCGATCGCGGCTCGCGCATGGAAATCGCCTTCCAGAACGAGTGGGCGGTCGCCTGGCGCGACGGGGCGCCGGTCGTGACGGTGCCCGACCTGATCTGCGTCCTCAATGCCGTCACCGGCGAGGCGATCGGCACCGAGACCCTGCGCTATGGCCAGCGGGTGGCGGTGATCGCCCTGCCGGCGCCGCCGGTGCTGATGACGCCCAGGGGCCTCGACCATGTCGGCCCGCGGGCCTTCGGATACGACATCGAATTCCGGTCGGTCTTCGCCGCACCGGCGACGGAGCAGGCGTGATGCGGCGGATCGGGATCGACGTGGGCGGCACCAACACCGATGCCGTCCTCATCGCGGGCAACGCCGTGGTGCGCTCCGTGAAGGCGGCCACCACCGACGACGTCACCGGCGGCATCCTGGCCGCGCTCGCCGCCCTGTCGCGGTTCCCCGAAGTGGCCCAGCAGCCGGTCGACGCCGTGATGATCGGCACCACCCACTTCATCAATGCGGTGATCCAGGGCCGGCACCTCAACCGCGTCGGCGCGCTGCGCATCGGCCTGCCGTCGGGCGCCAGCCTGCCGCCCTTCTGCGACTGGCCGCCGGCCCTGGCCGACCTCGTCCGCGGCGAGGTCGCCATGGTCGAGGGCGGGCACGACTATGACGGCCGCCCATTCATGCCGCTCGACCGCGACGCTATCCGGGCAGCCGCCCGGCGCTTCGCCGAGGCCGGCCTGAAGGCGGTCGCGATCGCCGCCGTCTTCGCGCCGATCGACCCCTCCGGCGAGACCGAGGCGGCCGCGATCGTGCGCGAGGCGATCCCGGATGCCGCCATCACCTGTTCGCACGAGCTCGGCCGGATCGGGTTGCTGGAACGCGAGAACGCCGCGCTGATGAACGCCGCGCTGGCCGAGCTGGCGCGCGAGACGGTCGCCGCCTTCGAGGCCGCGATCGCCGCCAGCGGCCTTGCCGCCCCCCTCTACCTGACGCAGAACGACGGCACGGTCATGCTGGCCGCGCACGCGATGCGCCAGCCGGTGCTGAGCTTCGCTTCGGGCGCCACCAATTCGATGCGGGGTGCCGCCTTCCTCTCCGGCATCTCCG
Source organism: Allostella sp. ATCC 35155 (assembly GCA_006738865.1). Classification (GTDB taxonomy): domain Bacteria; phylum Pseudomonadota; class Alphaproteobacteria; order ATCC43930; family Allostellaceae; genus Allostella. Next base: position 29,527 of record AP019701.1, on the reverse strand, counting down.
ACGCGATGGTGGTCGATGTCGGCGGCACCACCACGGATATCGGCCAGCTCCGCCACGGCTTCCCGCGCGAGGCCAACGGCATCGTCGAGGTCGGCGGGGTGCGGACCCTCTTCCGCATGCCGGACCTGCTGTCGATCGGGCTCGGCGGCGGCAGCCATGTCGAGGACGGCGGCGACCGGGTGGGCCCGGTCAGCGTCGGTCATCGCCTGACCAGCGAGGCGCGGATCTTCGGCGGCAGCCGTCTCACCACCAGCGACGTCGCCGTGGCGGCCGGGCTGCTGGACCTCGGAGACCGTTCCCGTGTCGCGGAGATCGAGCGGCCCGTGATCGCGCGCGCACTGGCCCGCGCCCACGCCATGGTGGAGGAGAACGTCGACCGCATGAAGACCGACGCGGCGCCCCTCCCCCTCATCGCGGTCGGCGGCGGCGCCTTCCTGATCCCCGAGACGGTGGCCGGCATCAGCCGGGTGGTGCGGGTGCCGCATGGCGACTGCGCCAACGCGGTCGGCGCCGCCATCGCCCAGGTGTCGGGCGAGATCGACCAGGTCTTCCAGGGCATGGCCCGCGCCGAGGCGGTGACGGCGGCGACCGACCTCGCCCGCGAGCGCGCCGTGGCCGCCGGCGCCGATGCCGCGACACTGCAGACGATCGAGGTCGAGGACATCCCGCTCGCCTACCTGCCCGGCAACGCGCTCCGCGTGCGGGTGCGGGTGGTCGGAGACATCGCGGGAGCCGGGCGCTAACGCCCCCGGCAGACCGCCTGCAGCCGCACCGTCGTCACGCCCTTGCGGCGGAAGCCCAGATCCTCGGCGGCGCCGCGGCTGAGGTCGATGATCTTGACGGTGCGGCGCGCGTGGCGGTCGTTGATCCGCACCACCACCGACCGGCCGTTCGCGACGTTGGTCACCCGGACCTTGGTCCCGAAGGGCAGCGAGAGGTGCGCCGCGGTGAGACCGTTCATGTCGAACGTCTCGCCGTTGGCGGTCCTCTGGCCCTGGTGGCGGACCCCGTAATAATGGGCCCGGCCGGACTGGCGGAACGGCAGGAGGCGTTCTCCGCCGCAGGGGCGGGACGGATCCATCCGGGTCGGCTTCGACCGCGGGATCACCGCTCGCTCCAGATTCGGTCTCGGCACGGCAGCGACCTGGGTCTTCGCCGAGGCGAATGCCGGGCTAGCGGACCACAGGGTCGCCAGCAGGAACGCCGCCAGTGCCGTGGGGGGAATCGGCACGCGCATGGGGAATCCGATACCACCCATTGCGTCCGAGCGCAAATCTGCGCCAACCCGTCGTGTCGCCTGGGCGCGCGAAGAGCGGCGGGTTATGCTCGCGCCATGACTTGGTCGATCGTCGCCCGCGACCCCGAGGCCGGTGCCTTCGCCGTCGCCATCACCACCCGGGCGTTCGCCGTCGGCGCCCGCTGCCCCTTCGCCGAAAGCGCGGTCGGCGCGCTCTCGACCCAGGCCCTGTCCAATCCCTTCTTTGGCCGTCGCGGACTGACCCTCCTGCGGGAGGGCGTGCCGGCGGCCGACGTCGTGCGGCTGCTGACCCTCGGCGACACGGGCCGTGAGCATCGTCAGGTGCATGCGATCGACCGGCATGGCGCGACCGCCGCCTGGACCGGAGTCGACTGCATTCCCTGGTGCGGCCACGCGACGGACGACGACGTCTCGGTTGCCGGCAACATGCTGTCCGGCCCGGAGGTGGTGGCCGAGACGATGCGCGTCTATCGCGCGGGGCGGACGCTGCCGCTGGCCGATCGGCTGCTGCGCGCGCTGGAGGCGGGGCAGGCGGCGGGCGGCGACAAGCGCGGGCGCCAGTCGGCCGCCCTCCTGATCTTCTCCGGCGAGGAATATGCCCATCTCGACCTGCGGGTGGACGACCATCCCGATCCGCTGGTCGAGCTGCGCCGGCTCTACCAGGTCTCCGAGGGACGCTATGCGGTGATGCGTCGCTTCACCCCGTCGCGCGCGAACCCTGCCGGCATCACCGACTGGGCGCTGATCGAGGCCGCCGTCGCCGAGGCCGAGGGCGGCGGCGACAGAGGAGTTTCGCACCGTCGAAGCGAGTAAGACCGCGAGTCCGGGATGGCATGCCGCTTGCCTCGCCGGGCCGCCGCGCACATGGAAGCGGCCAACGAACGGGGAGCCTTCCGATGAAACGCATCGCTATCGCCATGGCGCTGACACTGGGTCTCGCGGGGGGTCTTGCGGGAGCCGCCGTCGGGCAGCAGCCGCCCCTGCGGGTCGCCGTCGACGGCACCTTCGCCCCGCACGCGATGCCCAAGCTCGGCGGCGGCATCGAGGGCTTCAACGTCGATCTCTTCACCGAGGTCGCGCGCCGCATGAAGCGCGAGATCCAGATCGACTCCGCCTCCTTCTCCGGCCTCATCCCGGCGATGAACGCGGGCCGCTACGACTTCCTCGCGGCTCCGGTGACGGTGACCAAGGAGCGGGCCGAGAGCCTGCTCTTCACCGAGGGCTATCTCTACACGCAGTACCAGCTGCTGATCCGCAAGGGCAGCCCGCAGGTGGCGAAGCTGGAGGAGCTGAAGGGCAAGGTGCTGAGCGTCAACAAGGGCTCGGCCTATGACGGCTGGGCCCGCGCCCACGCCGGGAAGTACGGCTTCACGGTGCAGTCGTTCGACACCAACACCGACGCCATCCAGGCGGTGATCGCCGGCCGCGCCTATGCCAACCTCGCCGGCAACACGGTGCTGGCCTGGGCCGCCAAGCGCAACCCGCAGCTCGAACTCGGCCTCGCGCTGACCGAGACGCGGGCCCACTGGGGCGCCCCCTTCCCCAAGGCCAGCGGCGCGCTGCGCAACGCGGTGGAAGAGACGCTGGAGTGCATGAAGCTCGACGGCACGGTGGCCCGCCTGTCCGAGAAATGGTTCGGCGTCGCGCCGGCCGCCGACTCGGCCGAGCGGACCGTCTTCCCCGGCTTCGGCGTCCCCGGCCTGCCCGGCCACGACCCGACGGCGCACACGCCGCGCTGCAGCTGATCCCGATGCAGCGCGAGCCGCCCGTCCTGTCGATCCGGGGCCTGCGCAAGTCCTTCGGCGCGACCGAGGTGCTGCGCGGGATCGATCTCGACGTGCGGCCGCGCGAGCTCGTCTTCGTCATCGGCCCCTCCGGCTCGGGCAAGAGCACGCTGCTGCGCTGCTGCAACCGGCTGGAGGAGCCGAGCGACGGCTCGATCCTGTTCGACGGCACCGACATCCGGGCGCCGGGGACCGACATCAACGCCGTGCGCCGGCGGATCGGCATGGTCTTCCAGTCCTTCAATCTCTATCCGCACATGACGGCCCTGGGGAACGTGACGCTGGCGCTGCGCCAGGTCCTGAAGAAGCCGCGGCGCGAGGCGGACGAGATCGCCGCCGCGGCGCTGGCGCGGGTCGGGCTCGCCGACAAGCAGGGCGCCTATCCGGGCGAACTGTCGGGCGGGCAGCAGCAGCGCGTGGCGATCGCCCGCGCGCTGGCGCTCGAGCCCAAGGCGGTGCTCTTCGACGAACCGACCTCGGCCCTCGACCCCGAGCTGGTCGGCAGCGTGCTGCAGGTGATGCGCGACCTGCGCGAGGCCGGGATGACGATGGTGGTCGTCAGCCACGAGATGGGCTTCGCGCGCGCCGCCGCCGACCGGGTGGTCTTCATGGACCAGGGCGAGATCGTCGAAGAGGGCCCGCCCGCCGCGATCTTCGGCGCGCCGCAGCACGCGCGCACCCGCGCCTTCGTCGACCAGATCGTACGGCACTGACCGGCATCGCCCCCAGCACGTGATCCCCATGAACGCCTGGGACCGGTTCGCCGCGACGTTCCTCGACACGGACGTGATGGCCCGCTACCTGCCGGACATCGCGGCCGGCTTCGCGACGACCGTCTGGCTGGCCCTGCTGGTGGTCCTCGCCGGCCTCGCGCTCGGGCTGGCCCTGGCCCTCCTGCGCAGCCTGCGCTTCCGGCCGCTCAGCGCCCTCATCGTCCTCCATGTCGATCTCTTCCGCGCCCTGCCGCCGCTGGTCGTCATCGTCCTGCTCTATTTCGCCATGCCGAACGCCGGCTGGAGCCCGTCGGGCTTCGTCGCCACCTGGCTGGCGCTGACGCTCGTGCTCTCCGCCTTCGCCGAGGAGATCTTCTGGGGCGGCATCCTGTCGGTACCGAAGGGCCAGTGGGAGGCGGCGCGCTCGACCGGCCTCGGGTTCCTGGCGACGCTCACCTGGGTCGTCCTGCCGCAGGCGATCCGGGTGACCATCCCGCCGCTCACCAACCGCACCATCGCCATCACCAAGGGCACGGCCCTGGGCTCGGTCGTCGCGGTGTCGGAGATCCTGGCATCGGCGCAGACCGCCGTCTCCTTCTCGTTCAATCCCTCGCCGCTGACGCTGGGGGCAGCCGCCTACGTCGTCCTCTTCTTCCCCGTCGTGCTCTTCGGTCGCTGGGTCGAGACGCGCTTCGCCTGGAAACGGTAGGCGGGCGATGCCGGGCTTCGTCGAGACCTTCTTCAACCTGGAGATCATGCGGGCGGCGTTGCCCTACCTCCTGCAGGGGCTTGGCACCACCCTGCTCCTCGTGCTGCTGGTGGTGCCGCTCGGGATCGCCGGCGGCCTCGCGGTGGCGTTGCTCTATCGCAGCCCACGGCGGCGCGTGCGCTGGCCGCTCATCCTCTATGTCGACTTCTTCCGCGCCTTCCCGCCGCTCGTCCTGCTGATCTTCCTCTATGCCGGCCTGCCCTTCGCCGGCATCGAGATCGGCGCCTTCACGGCCGTCGCCATCGGCTTCTTCCTCAACAATTCGGCCTACTACGGCGAAGTGCTGCGGGCCGGGATCGAAAGCGTGCCGCGGGGTCAGTGGGAGGCGGCGCGCTCGACCGGCCTGTCGGCACCGCGCGCGATGCTGTGGGTGGTGCTGCCCCAGGCGGTGCGCAACGTCCTGCCCGACCTCGTCGGCAACACGCTGGAGGTGGTCAAGCTGACCTCGCTCGCCTCCGTCGTCGCGCTGCCGGAGCTGCTGTTCGCCGCACGCCAGGCACAATCGCTGACCTACAACCCCTCGCCGATCGTGCTCGCCGCCATCATCTATCTCGTACTGCTCTGGCCGTTCGTGCGGCTGCTGTCCCGCCTCGAGCACCGGATGCTGGTATCCCGCTGACCCATTGGAGATCCGATCGATGGCCAAGGACGGACCGCTCGAATTCGCCGTGCTGCTCGGCAGCCTGCGCAAAGCCTCGTTCAACGCGATGATCGCCCGCGCCCTGCCGGAGCTGGCGCCCGAGGGCGTCACCGTCCGACTGCTGGACCCGGTCGGCGATTATCCCCACTACGACGCCGACCTGCAGGCGGAGGGCTTTCCCGAGATCGTCACGCGCACGGCCGATGCGATCCGCGCGGCGGACGCGCTGATCTTCGTCACGCCCGAATACAACTACTCGATCCCGGGCGCCCTCAAGAACGCGATCGACTGGCTCTCGCGCCTGCCGAACCAGCCCTTCGCCGCCAAGCCGCTTGCGATCCAGACCGCCTCCCAGGGGCCGTTCGGCGGCATGCGCTGCCAGTACCATCTGCGCCAGGCGATGGTCTTCCTCGACGGCCGGGTGCTGAACAAGCCCGAGATCGCCGTGGGCGCGGTCCAGACCCGCGTCGATGCCGCCACCGGCGCGCTCACGGACGCCACCACCCGCGGGCTGATCGGCCAGCAGCTCGCCGCCCTGGCCGACTTCGCCCGCCGACAGGGGTGAGTCGCTAGACCCCCTGCACCGAGTAGCCGCCGTCGACCGGGATGGCGGTGCCGGTGACGAAGTCCGATGCCGGGCTGGCGAGGAAGACGGCGATCCCGGCATGGTCCTCGGGCGTGCCCCAGCGCCCGGCCGGCGTGCGGGCCAGGACCCGCTCGTGGAGGCCGGCCACGTCCTCGCGCGCGCGGCGGGTCAGCGCGGTGTCGATCCAGCCCGGCAGGACGGCGTTGACCTGGATGTTGTCGCCGGCCCAGGCCGTCGCCAGCGCGCGGCTGAACTGGACGATGCCGCCCTTGCTGGCCGCATAGGCCGAGGTGAAGGCCGCGCCGAAGATCGACATCATCGAGCCGATATTGATGATCTTGCCGCCGCCCGCCCGCTTCATCGCGGGGTAGACGGCATGGCTGCACAGGAAGGCGCTGGTGAGGTTGGTCTCGATCACCTGCGACCATTCCGCCAGCGTGTAGAGTTCGGGCCGCTTGCGGATGTTGATCCCGGCGTTGTTGACGAGGATGTCGATGCGGCCCATGGCGCGTTCGGCCTCGGCCATCAGCGCCTGGACCGAGGCCTCCTCGCAGACGTCGACGACGACCGCGATCGCCCGGGCGCCCTTGCCTTCGATCGCCTTCACGGCGGCCGCGTTCTTGTCGGCATTGCGGCCGGCCACGACGATGGCCGCCCCGGCCTCCGCCAGGCCCTCGGCCATGCCGAGGCCGATGCCCCCATTGCCGCCGGTCACCACGGCGACGCGGCCCGTCAGGTCGAAGCGGTTCATCTGTTTCCTCCCTTGTCCCCTCAGAAGTCCGTGTCGGGCTCGTCGGTGCGGACGCTGCGGCTGCGCCGGCGCTGCCACAGCGCGAAAACGACGGAGCCCACCGCCAATGCCAGCAGCAGCGCCGAGATCGGTCGCGTGACGAAGAGCCAGAGGTTGCTGTCGGTCATCAGCGCGCGCACGAGGTTGACCTCGATCTGGTCGCCGAGGATCAGCCCCAGGATCAGCGGTGCCAGCGGAAAGCCGAGCTTGACCAGCCCGTAGCCGACGACGCCGAAGATGGCGAGCACCCAGACGCTGGCCATGGTGTTGTTGAGCGCATAGGCGCCGACCACGCAGAGCACGAGCACGACCGGGATCAGCATCGACTTCGGCACGGTGACGATGCGCAGGAACCAGCGCGCGCCGATCGCCATGATCGCCAGCATGATCGGGTGCGCCAGGAGATAGGCGGCGAAGATGCCGTAGGCGAGCGCCGATTCCTGGCTCATGAAGAGCGGGCCCGATTGGATGCCGTGGATCGTCATGGCGCCCAGCATCACCGCCGTCACCGCATCACCCGGGATGCCGAAGGCCATGATGGTGACCAGCGAGCCGCCGACATTGGCGTTGTTCGAGGCCTCCGATGCGATGATGCCCTCGGGCGTTCCGGTGCCGAAGCGCTCGGGATGGCGCGACAGCTTCTTCGCCTGGTCGTAGGCCATGACGCTGGCGGCGCTGCCGCCGATGGCCGGCAGGACGCCGATCAGGATGCCGACGAAGGTCGACCAGAGCAGCAGGAACGGCCGCCCGAGGATCTCGCCCACCACCTTCATCTGCGAGACCGCGAGGCTGACGATCTGTCCCGCGCCGGCGTCGCCGACGGCGAGCGAGCGTGCCCGCTCGATGTCCGTCATGATCTGGGCGAAGGCGAAGACGCCGATCAGAACCGGCAGGAAGGGGAAGCCGCCGGCGAGGAAGTCCGTCCCGAGGGTGAAGCGCGGCACGCTCATGATCGGGTCGGTGCCGACCGTGGTGATGATCAGGCCGAAGGCACCGGCGAGAAGGCCCTTCGCCAGGGATTCCTCGGTCAGCCCGGCGACCATGGACAGCGCGAACATGAACAGCGCGAAGAACTCCCAGGGGCCGAACTGCAGCGCGATCTGGGCCAGCCAGCCGGTGGTGGCGATCAGGAACACGCCGCCCAGGAGGCCCCCGAAGAAGGAGGACCAGATGCCGAGCCAGACGGCGCGGCCCGGCTCGCCCTTGCGGCTCATCGGGAAGCCGTCGAACGTGGTCGAGATCGAGGACGGCTTGCCGGGAATCCCGATCAGCGTCGCGGTGATCAGCCCGCCCGATTCGCCGCCGACATAGACGCCGACCATCGCCGCCAGCCCCTGCAGCGGCTCCAGCCCGAAGGTGAAGGGCAGCACCATGATCACGGTCATGGTGATGGTGATGCCGGGCAGCGCGCCACCGACGACCCCGACCAGCGTGCCGACCAGCAGCGGGACCAGGTACTTCAGTTGCAGGAAATCGCCGAGGCCCTGGGCGAGGAGATCGAACATCCCGTCAGATCCCGGTCCAGGCGCCGCGCGGCAGCAGGATCGACAGCCAGCGTTCGAAGATGAGGAAGACCGGCAGGCTGGCCGCGACGGCGAGCGCCAGCACGGCCACCCATCGCCCGGCGCCGCGCGGCGGATCCAGCAGGATCTGCAGGCCCGCGACGAAGACAAAGGTGGCGATGCGGAAGCCGAGGCCCGGCAGGGCGAGGATGTAGAGCCCGAAGGCGAGGAAGGTGAGGGCGACCAGGCGGTAGTTCCGGCCGCCGGCCGGCGGAGATGCCGGCCGGCGCCGGTGCGCCAGCTCGCCGACCACCAGGATCGCGCCGAGCAGCATGGTCGCCGCCAGCACGATCCGTGGATAGAAGTCGGGGCCGATCGGCACGAAGGGCGACTGCGGCAGGCCCCAGGTGAGCGCGAAGAGCCCGGCACCGAGGACGAGCCCCAGCGCCCCGGCCACCATGTCCCGGGTCGGTCGCATCGTCACCGGCCGAAACTCCCGCGTCAGCGGCGCAGCAGGCCCAGTTCCTGCGCCAATGCCTTGTTCTCGCCGTCGGCGCGCTTCAGGAACTCGCCATAGGCCGCACGGCCGAGATGCCGGACGTCGGTGCCCTGCGCCTTCATCGACTTCACGAAGTCGGCCTCGCCGACCGCCTTGGCGCAGGCGGCATCGAGCGTCGCCAGCACCGCGTCCGGCGTGTTCTTCGGCGCGAGCAGCCCGCGCGTGACGGCATAGACGACGTCGAGCCCAAGTTCCTTGAAGGTCGGGACATCCGGGATCTCGGCGCTGCGCTTCTCGGTCGCGATGGCGAGGAAGCGGAGCTGTCCGGCCTGCACCTTGCCCTTCTGGGTCAGATTGCCGTCGGTCAGGTCGATATGGCCGCCGAGAATGGCGTTCATGCGCTGCGCCAGCCCGTCGTAGGAGACGTATTTGAGCTTGATGCCCGCGGCCTTCTCGAAGATGGCCGGGAAGAAGTGGCTGGTGGAGCCGAGCGTCGCGCCGACGCTGATCGCGCCCGGCCGCGCCTTGGCGTCGGCCACGAGCTCGGGCACCGATTGCCACTTCGTCTTGGGGCTGGCGGTCAGCACGGACGGCGTCGACGCGACCGAGCAGATCGGCTTGAAGTCCGTGTAGGCGACGTCCGCGACGCCCGTGAAGTAGGTCAGGTGGATATAGTCGTGCACGGCGAAGAGCGTGTAGCCGTCGGCGGCCGCGCCGCGCGCCTCGCGCGCGCCGACCGTGCCCGAGGCGCCACCGATATTGGCGATCACGACCGTCTCGCCGAGATGCTTCTGGAGGGCCTGCGCGAAGGGCCGGAAGATGTTGTCGGTATCGCCGCCCGCCGCCCAGGGCACGATCAGCTTCACCGGCCGCTCCGGATAGGCCGCCTGTGCGGCGCCCGCACAGGCCAGCAACGCCGCCGCGATCGTCAGAACCCGCATCCCCGTTCCTCCCCTGTCCGCTACTGTCGGCAGAATATCGCGGGAGAGACAACCATGCGAGCCGTGCTCTTGGCCAGAGCCCACGCCGATCAGCCGCCGCGGGCTGTGCGCACCGCCGACGCCACCGCCCGATCGAGGGCCGCCAGATCGACGGGTTTTGCCGCGATCGCGTCCATGCCCGCGGCCATGCATTCGTCACGCTGATGCGCGGTGGTATCCGCTGTCAGGCCGACAATCGCAACCCGCGGCCCGACCGCCTCCGCTTTACGGATCCGACGGGTCGCCTCGACGCCGTCTACGTTGGGCATCCAGACATCCATCAGCACGAGGTCGTGCCGTCCTCCCCGGCACGCCTCCACGGCGGCTTCTCCGTCGACGACAGCGGTGACGCGGTGGCCCATGCGGGACAGAAGTGCGCTCATGTATTCCCGGGTGAGCGGCTCGTCCTCCGCGACGAGGATGTCGAGCGGCGTCCCGGAAAGCGGCCCCGCCACCCCCCCGGCCGCCGGCGGTTCCGGCGCCACCGGCACGAGACGCAGTTCAAGCGTGAACCGGCTGCCGCCCCCCGATCGGCTCTCGGCGGTCACGTCGCCGCCCATCATGCGCGCCAGCTGCCGCGCGATGGCGAGTCCGAGGCCGGAGCCTCCATAGCGCCGAGTGGTGGACGGATCGCCCTGCTCGAACGGCTGGAACATGCGCTCCAGTTGCTCGGGGGGAATTCCGGTGCCCGTGTCCGATACCGTCATCCCCACCCGCCAGGGCAACCCGGGCGGCGCCTCCTGGAGCTCGTAAGCGAGATCGATCCGCCCGGAAGCCGTGAACTTGACGGCGTTGCCCAGGAGGTTGAGCAGGATCTGTCGTATCCGCAGGGGATCTCCGAGAAAGACCAGAGGTCGATCCGGAACGACCGCCGCAATCGCTACGCCCTTTTCCTGGGCGACCCCCTCGAACATGGTGACAGACTCGACGGCGATGCGGGCGAGATCGAACGGCACGCGCTCCAGCGTGAGATGGCCGGCATCGGCCTTGGAGAGGTCGAGGAGGTCGTTCAGCAGCGCGAGCAGATTCTCGCCCGCTACCAGCGCCGCCGCCGCGTGGCGGCGCCCCTCGGAAGAGAGGCCCGGGTCGTCCCGGACGAGTCGACCGAGGCCCATGATGGCGTTCATGGGGGTGCGAATTTCGTGCCCGAGCATCGCCAGGAAGTCGGACTTGGCCCGGCTGGCCTGTTCGGCCGCCGCCAGCGCAGCGGCCTCTCCGCGCGCCCGGCGCAAGGCGACCAGCGTGACGACGAAGAGCAGCAGCGTGGGCGGCAAGGCGAAGGCAAGGTTGTGCACGAGGCTGCGCAGCCACTGCTCGCGAATGTGGCGGGTCGTCGCCGCCGTCACGGCATAGACGGGATATCCCGGCAGCCGACGGTAGAGAATCAAGCGTTCTCGGCCGTCGAGACCGGTCACCGTGACGTAGCTGCCGGACTCCGGACTGGTCGACACTTGGCGGGCGAAGGCCGCAAGCGGTGCGGTTTCGTACAGACGGCGCGGCGGCGGTGGATGCCGCGCCAGCATCTCGCCGTCGGCACGCAGGAGCGCCGCCGAATAGGGAAGCTCGAGCGCGGCCCGCCGATAGAAGTCCTGGAAATAGACGGGATCCATGGAGACGGCGGTGACACCCCGGAAGGTCTCGTCGCCGCGGCGGACAGAGACCTGGAAGAAGGTGACGTCCATCGCCCGCCCCCGCAGGATTTCGCTGATATAGGGTCCGTGACGCGGATCGTCGCGATGAACCCGGTAATAGCTGCGGTCCGAGAGATCGAGATCGTGGGGCACCGGGACGGGGCTGTTCGTGACCAGTGGCCGCCCGGCGGCATCGAGAACCCAGATGCCCTGGACCTGCGGCAGGGTGTCCGCAAGGCCGACGAGGCGGCTGCTCAGGCGGGGACCGTCGGCGCGGATCGCGTCGTCGTCGAGCCCGCGGAGCATTTCCTGGACCTGTGCCGCGACCAGCGCTTGCGTCTCCATGACCTTGACCGCGTGCTCGTGGACAAGGTCGAGCGTGTAGGACAGGCGGGCCTCGGCGTCCTGCCAGTGGCGGCCGTGGGACTGCCAGGCGACGAGCGAGAACAGGAGGAGCGGAAGGAGGAGCGCAGCGACGGCAGTCGCACGCAGCAGAGCGGTGGTCGACAGATGCCGCGTGCGATGGGTCCGTGCAAGAGACTGTGGCTCTCGCGTCGGGGGACTCGCTGCGCCGGAAGCCGTTCCTGCCGCTGCCAATACCCGCGCCTTTCGCGGACGGCGTATTCGCGCCAATCGGTTGATTATCGCGCAGGCCACCGAAATCGGCGAGAACAATCGACACGACAGACTGCCCGCTCGGCGCGACCGGCCAACCCCCGGATCAGGAAGGAATGGTGGGTGCTGTAGGATTCGAACCTACGACCCGCTGATTAAGAGTCAGCTGCTCTACCAACTGAGCTAAGCACCCGCCGGGGGGCGCCGTATAGCAAAGGCGGCCGGGCTTGTCGATAGGATGGTCGTCATCAATCGGTACCGATTTCGCCCTGCCGGTTCAGTTCCATGTCGCGGTGGACATAGACGGCCATGACCAGCCCCATGCCGAACAGGATCGTCAGCATCGCGGTGCCGCCGAAGGAAACGAGCGCCAGCGGCACGCCGACCACCGGCAGCAGGCCCATGACCATCCCGCAATTGATGAACGCATAGAGGAACAGGGTCGAGCTGACGCCCATCGCCAGCAGGCGGCCGAACTGGTTCTGGCTACGCAGCGCGATCAGGATGCCGTAGAGGATGACGAGCATGTAGAGCCCGAGCAGGACCAGCCCGCCGACGAGCCCCCACTCCTCCGCCAGGATCGTGAAGATGAAGTCCGTCTGCTTCTCGGGCAGGAAGTTGAGGTGCGTCTGGCTGCCGAGAAGATAGCCCTTGCCGAACAGGCCGCCCGAGCCGAGCGCGATCTTGGACTGGATGATGTGGTAGCCGGCGCCGAGCGGATCGGCCTCGGGATTGAGGAAGGTGAGCACGCGCTTCTTCTGATAGTCGCGCAGGAACTCCCACGCGACCGGCACCATGGCGGCAAGGCCGGCCAGGACCACGGCGAACTTCCACATCCGCACGCCGGCGATGAAGAACATCACCCCGCCGCAGGCGCCAAGCATCAGCGCGGTGCCGAGGTCGGGCTGCTTCAGCACGAGGGCGGCTGGCGCCAGCACCAGCGCGGCCGGCACGATCAGCAGCACCGGCCGCCCGATATCGTCCAGGTCGAGGCCGTGGAAATAGCGTGCCAGGGCCAGCACCAGCGCGATCTTCATGACCTCCGAGGGTTGCAGCTGGAGCAGGCCGACATCGATCCAGCGCTGAGCGCCCATGCCGATCTCGCCGCGCACCTCGACGGCCACCAGCAGCACCAGCGCGACGGCATAGATCACATAGGCAAGCCGCAGCCAGATGCGCAGGTCGACGAGCGCGACCAGGATCAGGCCGGTGAGGCCGAGGGCGAAGCGGAGCATCTGCTTTTGGGCCCAGGGCTGGAAGCTGCCGCCGGCGGCGGAGTAGAGCAGCGCGAACCCGATCCCCGCGATGGCGGTCAGGAGCAGCACGAGCGGCCAGCTGATCTGCCAGATCCGGTCGAGCAGCAGCGGTGTGGTCGCCCGCGGCTGCCGCTCCAGCATGCTCATGAGCGCCCCCCGGTCCCTTCGGCAACCACGCGCGAGGGCGGCACCAGACGGCTCGGGTCGCGGCGCAACGTCTCGACCAGGATGTCGCGCGCGATCGGCGCGGCGACGCTGGAGCCGCCGCCGCCATGCTCGACCACCACCGAGACCGCGTAGCGCGGCGCATCGACGGGACCGTACCCCACGAAGAGCGCATGGTCGCGGTGGCGCCACGGAAGCTCGTCGTTCCGTCGCACGCCGCGCTCGCGCTCGGCCATGCTGATCCGCCGGACCTGGGAGGTTCCGGTCTTGCCGCCGATCCTCAGGTCGCCGTCGCGGAGGCGGATGGCGTAGGCCGTCCCCCCCTGCTCGTTCACCACGGCCGCCATGCCGTCGCGCACCGCCGCCAGCGTCTGCGGCGATATGCCGAGCGAGGGGAAGAGATCGCGGCGCGGCGGCGGCTGGTTCTCCCGCATCGCCGCGGGCCGGGTCAGCCGCGGCACGACCGCTCGCCCGCCGTTGACGAGGCGGGCGGTCATCACCGCCAGCTGCAGCGGGGTCGTCAGGACATAGCCCTGGCCGATGCCGGTCAGCACCGTCTCGCCCTGCACCCAGGAGGCCTTGCGCGCCTGAAGCTTCCATTCGCGACTGGGGATGAGGCCCGGCCGCTCCGCCGGCAGCTCGATGCCGGTAGGCTCGCCGAGTGCGAACCGCCGGCACATGGGCGCCAGCCGGTCGATCCCGACCCGGCGGGCGAGCTCGTAGAAATAGACGTCGCACGAATGCTTCATGGCGTCGTGCATGTTCATCGGCCCATGACCGCCGCGCTTCCAGCAATGGAATCGCTGTTCGCCGAGTTCGTAGTGGCCGGGGCAATGAATCGTCTGCTCGGGCGTGATCGCCTTCGTCTCGAGGGCCGCCACGGCGACCATCATCTTGAAGGTCGAGCCCGGCGCGTACTGCCCCATGATCGCCTTGTTGGCGAGCGGCGCGCGGGGATCCTGCCGCAGCGTGTTCCAGTCCGCCTGGGAGATGCCGCTCGAGAAGAGGTTCGGATCGAAGCCGGGACTCGACGCCAGCGAGACGACCTCGCCCGTGTGGACGTCGATGACGACCGCGGCAGCGCTCCGTTCCTGGGCAAGGCGCTGACCGACATAGCGCTGCAGTTCCAGGTCGACGGTCAGGAAGACCGGTTCGCCGGCATGTCCCGATCGCCGTCCGAGTTCCCGGATGACCCGGCCATAGGCGTTGATCTCGACCTCGCTGGCGCCGGCGAGGCCGCGCAGGTCCGTCTCCCGGAAGCGCTCGATGCCGTCCTTGCCGATGCGGAAGTCGGGCAGTTCCAGCAAGGGATCGCCGGTGAGTTCATGCTCCGCCACCGCCGCGACATAGCCGACGACATGGCCCATCACTTCGCCCTGGGGATAGCGACGGGACAGGCCGGGGTCGATCGCGACGCCCGGCAGGTCGACCGCGTTCACCTCGATCCGCGCCACCTCGTCCCACGTCAGGTTGCCGCGGACGAGGATCGGCACGAAGCCGCGCTTGCGCCGCGCCTCGCGGAGGACGCGGCGACGGTCCGCCTCGCCGAGGGGAGCGATGCGATCGATGATGTCGAGGGCGCGCTCGAGATCGCCGATCTGCTCGGGCACGAGGACCAGCCGGTAGTTCTCGACGTTGACGGCCAGCGGCTCCCCGTAGCGATCGAAGACGTGGCCGCGCGGCGGCGGCAGGAGGCGAACGTTGATGCGGTTCTCGTCCGCCAGCATGGTGTAGCGGGAGGCCTCGACGACCTGAAGATAGTAGAGGCGGGCCCCCAGGGCGCAGAACAGCAGCGCCTGCCCGCCACCCAGCAGGAGGGCGCGGCGGGTGAAGGTGCGAGCCTGGCTGCGATCCTGCCGCATCAGGCGCCCTGCGCCATGAAGGCACGCTGGATCACCAGCAGAAAGGCGGCGAAGAGCGGGTAGCAGGCCACCGTAACCGCATAGCGGAACGCCATCTCCCAGGGATCGACGAGGATGCCGGACAGCGCGCTGATGCCGGCCCAGACGGCCAGGAACGTCGCCGCGGCGACGAGCGCGAAGCCCAGCCACACCATCGCGAACGGCTTGCCCGCCAGGAACCGGCGCTGCGACAGGACGCCGAGATAGACGGCCAGCAGCGTGAGCGAACCGGTCCCGACCGGACTGGCGGTCAGGAGATCCTGCACGAACCCGACCAGAAAGATGACGGAGGGCGGCAGGAGCAGCGGGCGATGCACGGTCCAGTGATAGACGGCGATCAGGACCATCGCCGGCGCCACGGAGCGGAGCCCGGCAACCGGCACCCGTACGGTGGACAGAACGAGCAGCAGCACCGTCGTCAGGGTCGGCAGCAGGTCGCGTGCCCAGCCGTCCAGGCGATTGAGCAGGCCCGACGTCATGATCGCTCGCGCTGGCGTGCCCGTTGCGGCCCGGGAATCGGCTCGGTCAGGGTATGTCCGAGCCCGGTATCCACCAGACGGAGGAACTCCAGCCGGTCGAAGTCGGCATAGAGCGCCACCCGCGTGCTGCCGTCCTCCGCGACCGCCGTGCTGCCGACGGGGATGCCGGGCGGGAACACGCCGCCATGGCCCGAGGTGACGACGCGTTCGCCCGCCGCCGGCGCCTCCCGGCGGGACGGCAGGTAGAGGAGGCGCGGCTGCGGACCGTTGTCGCCGGCCAACACCGCGCGCTCGCGCGAGTTCTCGAGCATCACCGGGACGCGGGAATTGAGGTCGGTGAGCAACAGCACCCGGGCTGCCCGCTCCCCGACCTCGACGACGCGCCCGACGAGCCCATGGTCCATGACCGCGGCCTGCCCCCTGGCCGCGCCGCTCCGCGCGCCGGCATTGACGAGCACACTGCGGACGAACGCACCGCCGGAATCGGCGATAATGCGGGCCGAGACGTAGCTCACGGTCGGCTCGGGCGTCACGTTCATCAGGCCGCGCAACTGCTGGTTCTCGGCCTCGAGGCGACGGGCGACCTCTTGCCATCGCAGCAGGCGGGTGTTCGCCTCGCGCAGGCGTTCGTTGTCGGCCCGGAGGGCCGAAATCTCGCGCACCTCCTCGCTGACACGTCCGAAGCCCGACGCCGGCCGGGAGACGAGGTCGAAGAAGGGGGCGAGCGCGTCGGCAAGCTGGACCCGCAGCCGCTCCACTACGACGGTGTCGGCCTTGCCCAGTACGATCAGGGCAAAGGAGGCCAGAATCAGCAGCAGGAGCGCGAAGCGCTGCATCCAGGCCCGGATCGGCATGGTGAGCCGCAACGGCGACTGCGCGCGCATTCCTGCCCTTTCTCCCCGCTCCCCCGCGCTACCCCGTGGGCCCGCCAGGCGCCTGCTAGTAGGCGCTGATCAGGACATGGCGCAGCGTCCGGATCTCCTCCAGGGCGCGGCCGGTCCCCAGCGCGACGCAGGACAGCGGGTCGTCCGCGATCGATACGGGCAGCCCGGTCGCCATGCGCAGGACATGGTCCATGTTGCCCAGCAATGCACCCCCGCCGGTGAGCACGATGCCCTTGTCGACGATGTCGGCGGCCAGTTCCGGCGCCGTATGCTCGAGCGCCACCTTCACCGCCTCGATGATCTGGCCGACCGGTTCTGCCAGGCTTTCGGCCACCTGGCGTTCGCTGATCACGATCTCCTTGGGCACGCCGTTCATGAGGTCACGCCCCTTGACCTCCATCACGCGCCCTTCGCCGTCCTCGGGCAGGCAGGCGGACCCGATCTCCTTCTTGATCCGCTCGGCCGAGCCCTCGCCGACCAGGAGGTTATGGTTGCGGCGGTTGTAGGCGATGATCGCCTCGTCCATCTTGTCGCCGCCGACCCGTACCGAACGGGAATAGACGATGCCGCCGAGGGACAGCACGGCAACCTCCGTCGTGCCGCCGCCGATGTCGACGACCATCGAGCCGGTCGGCTCCGTGACCGGCAGCCCGGCACCGATCGCCGCGGCCATCGGCTCCTCGATCAGGTAGACGCGGCGGGCCCCGGCGCTCTCCGCCGATTCCTGGATCGCCCGGCGCTCGACCGCGGTCGAGCCCGAGGGCACGCACACGATGATCTGCGGGCTGGCGAAGCTGCGCCGGTTGTGCACCTTGCGGATGAAATGCTTGATCATCTCCTCCGCGACGTCGAAATCGGCGATGACGCCGTCGCGCAGCGGCCGGATCGCCTGGATGTTGCCGGGCGTGCGGCCCAGCATCATCTTGGCCTCGTCGCCCACCGCGAGCACCTGCTTCCTGCCCTTGACGGTCGTGATCGCGACGACGGAAGGCTCGTTGAGGACGATGCCGCGGCCCTTCACATAGACGAGCGTGTTCGCCGTCCCCAGGTCGATCGCCATATCCGCCGACAGCATGCCCAGCAGACGAGAGAACATCGCTTCCTACGCCCCTCATTCAAACCGCCGCGCCGGCGGGCTCATGCCCATCACCCGGCCCCGACGCCATCGGCCTCGGAACCGGCTCCTCGTGGTGGTCATCGGATCGGCGCCCGGCGGCAGAGGGTCCGGCCGCCGGATCGTCCTGACCGGCGCGCCGTGATCCGTGCCCCATCGGGCCAGGGATGGGCAGGCCAGGGATGGGCAGGATCGAGCGCCCGCTACCACGCCGCCGGATACGGGCCGAAGGCCCTGGCGCGGAACCCACGTCCGGCCGCCCGGCGGCGGAGTCTTACGCTTGCCCGCATCGCCTGGGCAACGGTTTTCTCGATTCCGTCGCGGTCGCCCGGATGCCGTCGTCAGCCGTCGCCGCGCCCGCCGGACAGCGGCTCCAGCTTGGTCAGGATGCTGCGACGCGTATTGTCGAGATGCGCGGCGACCGCCTCACGGGCAGCCGCGCCGTCGCCCGCTTCCAGGGCCGCGACGATCGCCAGATGCTCGCGGCAGCCCGGCTCGAAGCGTTCGGGCAGGCGCTTCAGGTTGAACATCCGGGTGCGTCGCCGCAGACCGCGAACGGTGTCGGCGAGGACGACGTTTCCGGCGGAATCCACGATCAGCCCATGCAGTCGCTCGTCGGCACTCCAGACGCGTCCGGCGTCCAGCGGTGAGCCGGCGAGCTGCGATTCGAACATCGCCCGCAGCTCGGCGAGTTCGGTCGCGGCGATGCGGCCGGCGGCGATGCCGGCTGCTTCGGTCTCGAGGATCGTGCGCACATGCAGGATCTCCATCAGCTCCTGCAGCGGCACCTCGCGCACGACGAGCAGGCGGCTGGCGTCACGCGTGACGAAGCCCTCCGACTCCAGCTTCGCCAGGGCTTCGCGCACCGGCGTGCGGGATATGCCCAGCATTTCCGCCAGCGCCCGCTCCTGCAGCAACGTGCCGGGGGGCAATCCCCCCTCCAGCATGCGGTCCAGGAGCTGGTCGTAGGCCCGGTCGCCGAGGCTCTTGCCGAAGCCATCCCCCGCCACTCCCGAGGCACGAGACGGCCCGGCTGCGGAGGCCAGAGCGGCGGCGGGGCTGGCGGTGCGTCGAGCGATCGTTACCGGCGCCACGGGTTCTCCATCCGGATCGGCGCCCGCATGCGGGCAGGGTGTTCGGGCGGGGAACCGGATCATGGCACGGGAGCGTCGCGCCGGGCCAGCCTGCCTGGACGTCCGCCCCCTCTCCCTGTCCGCCGCGATGCACCCCTCTGCTGCCGATCGTGGTATACCAGCGCCATCCCAGTGACCGGCCCCTTCTGCGGGGCGGGGTGGCAGCGGCCAAGCAGCGCATGGCCGAGGCGGCGCCCGCCTCCTAGAGTGGTGCGACCCCGGCCGGCGATCGGCAGCGAAGCGTGGAGGCTCTCTCGATGAGCAAGCATGTGCGGTGCGGCACCCTGTTCACGGGCGCGGGCGAGACGGCCGACAGCGAGCAGACCGTCGTCGTCGGCGACGACGGCCGCATCACCCATGTCGGCCCGACGGCCTCGGCCCCGGCGCCGGCGCGCGGCGACACGGTCCTCGACTACTCGGATCGCTTCGTCATGCCGGGGCTGCACGACGTGCATACCCACCTCGCCTACGGCAACGCGAAGAGCGAGGAGGACATCGACCTCTACGCGCCGCTGGAGTTCCGCTCGCTGCGCGCGCTCTTCTTCGCCCAGAAGTGCATCGCGGCCGGCTACACCTCCATCTGCGCCCCCGGCGACGCGGGCCAGATCAGCCTCTCCGTGCGCAACGCCATCCGTGCGGGGCTGTTCGACGGTCCGCGCGTCACCGCGGCCGGCCGCTATCTGACCACGCGCCAGGGGCTGACCGACTGGTACCCGAGCTGGATCGGCGCGCCGGAGACCTCCATCGGCCGCCTCGTCGCCAGCAAGGACGAGGCGGTCGAAGAGATCCGGGTGCAGGTGAAGAACGGCGTCGACTGCATCAAGCTGGCGATGGACGGGTTCCATCGGCGCGCCAATGGCGAGCTGGTCGCGGCGTTCACGCAGGACGAGACCGACGTCATGGTCCGCGAGGCGCAGCGCCTGGGCAAGAAGGTGGTGGTCCATGCCCGCGGCCGGGAGGCGACCCTCTATTCCGCCCGGGCCGGCGTCGACCTCATCTTCCACGCCTATTATCTGGACGACGAGTGTCTCGATGCGCTGGTCAAGTCGGGCAGCGCCATCGGGCCGACCCTGACCTTCCCGCGCAACATCGTCGACTTCACCCAGGCGCACGAGCCGGCCCACATCAAGGGGCGCATCCCGGACACCCAGCGCGAGTTCGAGGTGGCGTGCGAGAACCTGCGGCGCGCCAAGGCCGCCGGCGTGCCGATGATGACCGGCACCGACTCCGGCTTCGCCGTCACCCCCTACGGCGAGTGGCACGCGCGCGAGCTCGAGATCTTCGTGCAGCACCTCGGCTTCACGCCGGGCGAAGCCCTGCGCGCCGCCACGCAGGTGACCGCGCGGTTCATGGCCGACGGCGAACGGACCGGGGTGCTGGCACCCGGCATGGCGGCCGACTTCATCGTCGTCGACGGCTCGCCGCTGCAGAACGTCTCGATCCTGCTCGACAAGAAGCGGATCCAGGCGGTCTTCATCGACGGCAAGGAGATGCGCATCCCGCCGCGCGGCTACGACCCCCGCAAGGTGACCGACTTCGCCTGGAGCAACTGGACCGATCTCTATACCCAGGAACGCGTCGCCGAACTGCAGGGACATACCCGCGGCAGCCTCGCCGCCGAATAGACGATGGCGTACCCCGCGGGTTGACGACGGGCGGAGGGCTGCCGCAACCTCCGCCCGCTTCTTGCAGCGGAAGGAGAGCCATGACCGCTTCGATCCGGGCCCTGGCCCTGCTGGCGGCCATCGCCGGCGCGACGCCGGCGATGGCGGAAATCAGCCTGCTCGCACCGCGCGACGAGCTTCTGGTCGCGGCCTACAACCAGGATCTCGACGGCGTGCGCGCCCAGCTCCTGGGCGGCGCCAGCGCCAACCGCGCCGATACCGAGGGGCGGACGGCGCTCATGTATGCCTCCGTCGCCGGCAATGCGGAGATCGTCCGGGTGCTGCTCGACCGCGGCGCCTGGGCCGAGATGCGCGACCGCTTCGGCAACACGGCGCTGATGCTGGCCGCCGACCGCGGCCGCATCGATGCCGCGGAGCTGCTCCTCGCCCGCGGGGCCAAGGTCGATGCCGACAACCGGCAGGGTGTCACGCCGCTGATGCAGGCGGCCGCCTCGGGCTGGGTGGAGATGGTACGCCTTCTCCTCAAGCGCGGCGCCGACCCCTCCCGCCAGGACTATTCCGGCTTCTCTGCGCTCGACTGGGCGGAGCGGTCGAACCAGCGACGGACGGCCGAGGTCCTGCGCCGCACCGCACCGCGCTGATCGTCACGAGGCGCGCCGGCTCAGCCAGGCGTCGCCAAGACGGGCGTGAAAACGGGCGAGTTCGGCTGCGATGGCGGCCGGATCCTCCCAGTGGAGCCCGTGGCCGGCATTCCGGACGACGGTGAGTTCGGCCGTCGGCAAGGCGGCCGCCAGCGCCTCCTGACCGGCTCGCGGGAACATCGCGTCCCGCTCACCCCATAGCAGCAGCGCTGGCGCAGCCACGCGCTCCAGCGCCGTGTCGGTGGCGAACAGGCCGGCGAGTGCGGCCTGCCAGACGAAGGCCGGAACCTTCAGGCTCTCCCCGACGACCATGTCGAGGAAGGATGCGGGGATCGGCCGGGCGAGCGTGCTCTCCTGAAAGCTGCGCGCGAAACCGGGATCGACCGGATCGGTCAGGCCCTCGACCTCCCGCAGCAGATCGAGGGCGACCGGATTGCCGGCCAGCGTCGCGAAGCCCCCGAGGAGACCCAGGCCGGCCACGCGCCGCGGATGGTCGGCCGCCGCGCGCAGGCATATGGCCGCCCCCATCGAGTGTCCCACCAGCATCGCGCGCTCGACCCCGAGCGCATCCATGAGCGCGACGACATCGCCCGCGAACGTACCCAGCTCGTAGGGGCCGGACGGCCGGTCGGCATCGCCATGGCCGCGCAGGGTCGGTGCTACGACCGGCAGGTGCGCCGGCAGATGCTCGATGACACCGGCGAAGGATCGCCACGAGTCGGTGAAGCCATGCACCAGGATGATCGGCAGGCCGGCACGTCCGCCGCTGCGGGCAAAGGGTATCCGGCAGCCACCGGGAAGCGTCGTCTCGTGCCGCAAGTCCATGGTCCTCGCTCCGCGCCGGCGTCCGCCGGCTCGAGGATCGGTCGCCGCGACGGCGCTTTTGGTTCTGCCGGCCGCTGCCGCCGCGTTACAAGGGGCCGATACGAACCTTGGAGGACGCCGGCCCGTGCGCATCCTGGAAATCCGCGAGAAGACCGCCTCGATCGCCTCGCCCATCGCCAACGCCTATATCGATTTCTCGAAGATGACCGCCTCGGTCGTGGCCGTGGTCACCGACGTCATCCGCGACGGACGGCCCGTCGTCGGCTTCGGGTTCAATTCCAACGGGCGGTACGGCCAGGGCTCGCTGATGCGCGAACGGTTCATCCCGCGCGTGCTGGAGGCGAAGCCGGACAGCCTGGTCGATGCCGCGCACGACAATCTCGATCCCTTCGCCATCTGGACCGCGATGATGACGAACGAGAAACCGGGCGGGCATGGCGACCGATCGGTCGCGGTCGGCACGATCGACATGGCGATCTGGGATGCGGTGGCGAAGATCGCCGGCGTGCCGCTGTGGCGCCTGCTGGCCGACCGCTATCGCGGCGGCGTCGCCGACGAATCGGTCTGGGTCTACGCCGCCGGCGGCTATTACTACCCGGGGAAGGACAACCGGCAGCTCCAGGACGAGATGCGCAGCTATCGCGACCGCGGCTACCGGGTCGTGAAGATGAAGATCGGCGGCGCCTCGCTCGACGAGGACCGGCGCCGCATCGACGCCGTCCTGGAGGTGGTGGGCGAAGGCGCCAACCTCGCGGTCGACGCCAACGGCCGGTTCGATCTTGAAACCGCGCTCGCCTATGGCCGCGCGCTCGAGCCCTACGGCCTCTTCTGGTACGAGGAAGCGGGCGATCCGCTCGACTACGCGCTCCAGGCGGAACTGGCGGCCGCCTATTCCGGACCGCTCGCCACCGGGGAGAACCTCTTCTCGCACCAGGATGCCCGCAATCTCGTGCGCTACGGCGGCATGCGGCCGGACCGCGACTGGCTGCAGTTCGACTGCGCCCTGTCCTATGGGCTGGTGGAGTACCTCCGGACGCTGGAGGCGATCGAGCCGCTCGGCTGGTCGTCGCGCCGCGTCGTGCCCCATGGCGGCCACCAGATGTCGCTCAACATCGCCGCCGGTCTCCATCTCGGCGGCAACGAATCGTACCCCGACGTCTTCCAGCCCTTCGGCGGCTTCGCCGACGGCATCGCGGTCGAGGACGGCCGGGTCCGGCTGCCGGACGCGCCCGGCGTCGGCTTCGAGACCAAGGCCAACCTCTACGCCCTGATGCGGACGCTGGTGGAGGATCTGTGACGGACGCTCAGCCCGGCCGGTAGAGGGTAAGTTCGGTCCAGCGGCCGCGGGAATAGTTGAACCCGCGGACCGCGGGCCCGGCGACGGGCGAGAGGCTGGCCGCCGCGGCAAGGAACCGCGCCCGGTCGCGGTCACCGATCAGCACCGCCCGATCCGGCCCACCGGCGAGATGCCGGACCGCGCCGGCGACGTCGGTGAAGATGATCTCCGTCCCGGCGAGGAACACCAGGCTGGGCTCGCTGTAGCCGACCGTCGCCACGCGCTCCGCCGACAGGCCCTCGCGGGCGAGGAGTTGGGCAGCCGAGCGCCCCAGCCAGAGCCCGTCGAGCGCCGGCAGGATGCGCGCGAACAGCAGCCCGAACGCGAGAACGCCGACCGCGATTCCGGCCAGGATCGCGCGCGGCGGATCGGCACGCGAGCAGGCCACGGCGACCGCCCCGCCTGCCAGCAGCACGAAGGCGGCCAGGACCGCCTCGAACGACAGTCCGGAGCCGAAGACGAAGCCCGTCGCCGTAGCGAGCGCCGCCAGGCCGACCGCGACCGCAGCCCAGACGCCGGCCCAGATCCCCTGCGCCCAGCGCCAGCGGCCGGCTGCGGCGACCCCCGACCAGGCGGCGTGCGCGGCGAGCAGAGCCAGCGTCGGATAGAGCGGCAGCACATAGTGCGGCAGCTTCGTCGGCACGATCTCGAACATCAGCCAGCCGGGCAGGACCCAGGCGAGCGCGAAGCGGAAGGCCGGCTGGTCCCTGGCGCGCCACGCCACCCACAGGCCGAGCGGGACGAAGAGCGATGCCGGCCAGGCGGTGACCGCGAGCAGGCCCAGATAGTAGCCGGGCGGGGCGCCGTGCGACTCCTGGCCGCCGATCAGCTTCGGCAGAAGGTCGGAGCGAACGGCCTCTGCGAGGAAGGCGCCGTCGGTCGCCTGGGACACCAGCACGAGCCATGGCCCGACGATCAACATGGCCAGCGGCAATCCCCAGAGCGGCCGGGTGCGCTTGAGCCATCCTGCGCGACGGTCGGCGATCGACAGGACCGCCACCGTGAGCAGTGCCAGTACCGGAACGACCGGCCCCTTGATGAGCGCCGCCACGCCGACGCCGCACCAGAGCAGGAGGGGTGCGCCGGGCCCGATCGCGGCGCCCGCGCGGTGCGCGAGATAGATCCGGGCCAGCGCCAGCTCCACCGCCAACGCCGCGGCGAGCAGCGCCGCATCCGTCTTGGCAAGATGCGCCTCGACGACCAGGAGCAGCGTGCCGGCGCTGGCTGCTGCGCCGAGGAGTGCTGCCGGCGCGCCCAGCAGAGTGCGGCCGAGCAGGAAGGTCAGCAGCACCGCCAGGGTCGCGGCCAATGCCGACATCAGGCGATAGGGCCAGAGCGCCGTCGATGCCGGTTCCGAGAAGGCGGACACGGCCGCCGCCTGCAGCCAGTGGATGCCGACCGGCTTCTTGTTCCGTGCCTCGTCCTGGAAGCGGATCTGCACGAAGTCGCCGGTATCCAGCATCTGGCGCGTCGCCTGGACGAAGCGCGACTCGTCGCGATCGAACGGCGGCAGGGCCGCGATGCCCGGCAGGTAGAGGGCAAGGCAGAGCAGGATCAGCACCGCCCACGGCCGGCCGCCGCCGGACCAGCGGTCGAGGAATGCGCGCGCGCCGGTCATCGACCGTCCTTTCGCGCGTTGACCCGGCGCGGGCCGCAGCCGAATGTCCGGCCATGCTCTTCGCCGATCCTGGAAGCGTCGCCCCGCTGGTGCATCTGTTCCTGGCGCTGCTGCTCGACGCCGCGGTCGGCGATCCGCCCCTGCTGTGGCGGCTGCTGCCTCATCCGGTCGTCCTCATGGGACGGCTCATAGCCTTCTTCGACCGCCGCCTCAACCGGCCCCCGCGCAGCGAGCGGGCGCGGCGGTTCCGGGGTTGCGTCGCCGTCCTGGCCGTGGCCGGCGCAGCTGCGATCGTGGGCCTCGTCCTGGCATGGCTGGCGACGCGCCTGCGGGTCGGGCCGGCCATCGACATTCTGGCGATCGCCATCCTCGTCGCCCAGCGCAGCCTCTACGACCATGTCCTGGCCGTCGCCGCCGCTCTCGATCGCGGCGGGGCGGAGGCGGGGCGCGCGGCGGTGACGCACATCGTCGGGCGCAGCCCCGAGTCGCTGGACGAGCACGGCGTTGCCCGGGCGGCGGTCGAGAGCCTGGCCGAGAACTTCTCCGACGGGGTCGTCGCGCCGGTCTTCTGGACGCTGCTGTTCGGCCTGCCCGGGCTGCTGGTCTACAAGGCCGTCAACACCATGGACAGCATGATCGGGCATCGGACGCCGCAGTACCGCGCCTTCGGCTGGGCCGCCGCGCGGCTCGACGACCTGCTGAACCTCGTTCCCGCCCGGCTGTCCGGACTGCTGATCGCGGCGGCCGCCCTGGGTACGCCGGGCGCGACCGCGGGCTCGGCACTGGTGACGATGGTGCGCGACGCCGGCAAGCACCGCTCGCCCAATGCCGGCTGGCCCGAGGCCGCGATGGCGGGCGCCCTCGGCTTCGCGCTGGCCGGCCCGCGGCGCTATCCCGAAATCATCGTCGATGCGCCCTGGATCGGCGCCGGCCGCGCCCGCCTAGCGTCTGCCGACATCGAGCGGGCGCTGGTCCTCTATGTCCGTTCCTGCGGCCTGCTGATCGGGATGATCGGGCTGGCGGCGTTCATCGGCTGGCTGTGGTGACCGGACCGGCGCAAGCCAGCAGGGCGTCGAGATCGAGCGCCTGCTCGAGCCCGTCGGCTATGGCGTCCAGCGCGGCCTCGACCTCGACCTCGTAGCGCGCAACCGCACGCGCACGGGCGCCCAGCCCCGCCAGGAAGGCGCGCCGGAAACCGTCCGCCGCGAAGAGGCCATGCAGGTAGGTTCCGAGAATGCGGCCGTCGGCCGACGCGGCACCCTCGCCCCGACCGCCGACCATAAGGAAGGGCCGCGCCAGCGCCGGTCCCTCGGTCACGCCCATATGCATCTCGTAGCCCCGGAGCGGCTCGCCGCTCGCCGCGTGACGCCCCTCGACCGGCGCCAGCCGCTTGCGCCGGGCCATCGTCGTGCAGGCGTCGAAGAGGCCCAACCCGGCGCTCGTCCCCGACGGTCCTTCGATGCCGTCCGGGTCCGCGACGGTGCGCCCGAGCATCTGGTACCCGCCGCAGATGCCGAGCACGGCGCCGCCCTGCCGGACATGGGCGTGAATGTCGATGTCCCAGCGCTCGCCGCGGAGAAACGCGAGATCGGCCCGCGTCGCCTTGGTGCCGGGCAGGACGATCAGGTCGGCCGGCGGTAACGGCCGGCCCGGCGGCGCGAAGGCGACCGACACGCCGGGCTCGGCGCGCAACGGGTCGAGATCGTCGAAGTTGGCGATGCGCGGCAGCAGGGGCACGACGATCCGGAATTCCGCGTCCGTCCCGCGGCTCGCCGCTTCCGCCACGACCGCGTCTTCGGCCGGCAGTGCGCGCGCCGCCGCCAGCCACGGCACGGTGCCCAGGCAGGGCAGCCCGCTATGGGCCGCGACGATGGGAAATGCGGGTGCGAGAAGCGCCGGGTCGCCGCGGAACTTGTTGACGAGATAGCCCCGGACCAGCCGCCGCTCCTCTGGCGGCAGCAGCATCATGGTGCCGACGACCGAGGCCAGCATCCCGCCGCGATCGATGTCGGCGACGAGAACGACCGGCACGCCCTCCGCCAGCGCGAAGCCCATGTTGGCGATGTCGCCGGCACGCAGGTTGACCTCGGCCGGGCTGCCGGCGCCTTCGACCAGAACGAGGTCGGCATCGGCGGCCAGCCGTCCGAAGGATTCGCGCACGACCGCCAGCAGATCGGGCTTCAGGCGATGGTATCCGGCGGCGTCCCATCCGCCCGCGACATCGCCGCGGACGATGACCTGGGCCCGGCGGTCGGCCTCCGGCTTCAGCAGCACCGGGTTCATGTCGCGATCGGGCGGCACGCGGCAGGCGCGCGCCTGCAGCGCCTGCGCCCGTCCGATCTCGCCGCCGTCCGCGGTGACGGCTGCGTTGTTCGCCATGTTCTGCGGCTTGAACGGCAGAACGCGGAGGCCGCGCCGGACATAGGCGCGGCCCAGCCCGGCGACGAGGGTCGACTTGCCGACGTCCGACCCGGTGCCCTGGAGCATCAGGGCACGGGCCGGCCGTTGGAACGCCGTCAGTTGACGAGGACCGCCCGGCGCAGCGCGTCGGCGCCCGGTGCCGAAACCTTGCGTTCGATGACGATGTCGCGGACGCTGACGGGCCGGCCGTAGTAGCGCTCGTTCCAGGACGGTCGCGGCTTGATCAGCGACCCCTCGAAGCTGACGCCGCCGAACAGCCCCTGCGTCCGGGAGAAGGACAGGATGTCGGCACGGAGGTTGGCGGTCGTGCCCGCCTCGACCCCGGCGCCGATCGGGCCGACTGCGACCGAGGCGTCGGCGCCGACCTTGAACTCGTCCTTCATGACCGACTGCAGGCCGCGGTCGGTCATGATGAGGAACAGGACTTCGGCCGTCTGGACGCCGATCTGCAACCCGATCGAGCCGGCTGCGATGGTGACGAAGCTGGGGCTGCTCCAGCTGCCGTCGCGGCCGCGCACCATCAGCACGCCGGAGCCGCCCTCGCCGCCGATGATGAAGCCGCCCTTCACCAGGGACGGGATGATGATGACGCCCTTGGCCCGGCGCATCTGCGCCTGGGCCTCGCGGAAGTCGGGATGGCCCAGCATGGAGGATGCCGTGATCCGGGCCCGATCGACGACCTCCTGCTCTTCGGACTGGGCCATGGCAGATCCGGTCCACAGGACCATCACTGCGAGGATCGACGAAAGCCACTTCACCATTGCCGGCCACCTCCTGGCGGAAAATCCGTTCCACAACGGCGACTCGCGCCGTTGGTTCCGACGCATCCTGGCCGCCGATCGTGGCGGCTTCGCGACGACCGCTGGCTCAGGTCTCCAGCATGCGGCGCAGCAGCTCGATGTCTTCCGACAGGTTGGGATCGCTCGCCCGCAGTTCCTCGATCTTGCGGACGGCGTGCATCACCGTCGTATGGTCGCGGCCGCCGAACTTCCGGCCGATTTCCGGCAGCGATCGCGGCGTCAGCTGCTTGCACAGATACATCGCCACCTGCCGCGGCCGCGCGACGGCCCGCGCCCGGCGGGCCGAATGCATGTCGGCCATGCGGATGCTGAAATGCTCGGCCACCCGCTTCTGGATCTCCTCGATGGTGATCCGGCGGTCGTTGGCGCGCAGCAGATCGTGCAGCACTTCCTGGGCCGTCTCGATCGTGACGGCGCGCCCGACGAGCGAGGCATGGGCCGAGATGCGGTTGAGCGCGCCCTCCAGTTCCCGCACGTTCGAGGTGATCTTGTGGGCCAGGAACTCCACCACCTTGGTCGGCACGTCGATCCCGAGCTGCTCGGCCTTGGTCTGCAGGATGCCGAGCCGCAGCTCGTAGGTCGTCGGGTGGATGTCCGCCACCAACCCCCACCCCAGGCGCGAACGCATCCGCTCCTCGAGCCCTTCCAGGTCCGACGGGGACTTGTCGGCGGAGATCACGATCTGGCGGTTCTGATCGACCAGCGCGTTGAAGGTGTAGAAGAACTCCTCCTGCGTCGAATCCTTGCCGCAGAGGAACTGGACGTCGTCGATCATCAGCAGGTCGACCGAGCGGAACTGCTCCTTGAACGCCATCGTGTCCTTGAAGCGGACCGCCTTGACGAACTGGAACATGAACTTCTCGGCCGAGAGATAGATCACCCGCTTGCTCGGCTCGCGCCGCCGGACGTGCCAGGCGATGGCATGCATCAGGTGGGTCTTGCCGAGCCCGACGCCGCCATAGAGGAACAGCGGGTTGAACGGAACCGTCGCGGCCTCCGCCACGCGCCGCGCGGCCGCGTGGGCGAGCTCGTTCGGCTTGCCGACCACGAAATTCTCGAAGGTGAAGCGCGGATCGAGGCGCCCGGCGAAATCGCCGCGGTCGGTCGCCAGATCCTCGACTTCGCCGGCCGCTTCTGGAGCGCCGCCATCGGCCGCCCCGTCGGCCGCGGCCTCGGAATCGGCAATGGCCCGCGCCAGCGCCGCCTCGATCGCGATGTCGATGCCGCGCACGGCCGCGTTCTCGCCCGTCCAGAGCATGCGGAGCCGGTCGAGATAGTTGGTCTCGACCCAGTCGCGCATGAACTTGGTCGGAACGGCCAGACGCACCACGCCGCCCCGCAGCTCCCGCAGGGTCACCGGCTTGAGCCAGGTGCGGAAGGCGGCGTCGCCGAACTCCTCGCGCAGGCGGCCGCGAATGCGCGCCCACTGCGCCCGGACGGCGCCCTCGTCGCGTTCCAGCATCCGGGCTACTCCTGAACCCAGGGCAGGCCGGCGGCCTTCCAGCCGGCGATCCGACCGCGATGCCGGTCGGAGTCCGGCGGCCCCTCGAACCCGTCGTTCA